>JABSSB010000136.1:0-12864 GCA_013214715.1 Paracoccaceae bacterium
CGCACAAGATGGTCGAGCGGCGGGTCGTCATAGGTGATCGCGGTCGACGGACACAGCGCCGCACAGGCCCCGCAGCCCGCGCAGATCGCCGGGTCAATGGCCACGTGATCGCCGGTCGGCGTGATCGCCCCGGTCGGGCAGATATCGAGGCAATTGGAGCATCCCACCTGCCCCGCCCGCGAATGCGCGCAGAGGTTGTCTTCGAGCCGGACGTAGAGCGGTTTTTCAAATGTGCCGACCAGTTGCAGCGCCTCGAGCGCCAGCCGCATCACCGCCAGCGGGTCACCCGGATCGGCGCGCAGATAGCCGTCGCGTTTCTGCGGTGCGGGCACAAACGCGGTGCCCCCGGTCAGGTCGATCAGCATGTCACAACGCGACTGCGCGCCATCGCGCGCAGGGCCAAATTCGAAGGCTCCCCGCCCGCCGGGCTGCAGTTCCTGCAGCGAAGCGATGCTCACCTCGAACCCGCCTAGGCTGCCAGTCACGCGGCGTAACTGCCCGCGCACCATATCAAAATCGCGCTGCATCGGCGGCTCGGCCACGTCGGTGGCCAGAACGGTGACGGCCAATTGCCCCGCCAGCGCCTCGGCCAAAGGCAGCGCCACATCGCCCGCGCCGACGATCAGACACACGCCGTCTGAAATCACATCCATCGCCTGCGCCTGCGCGGCGGGCATCGCAGCCTCGGCCGCGAGGGCGGCCATTTTCGGCCCGGCTTCCGCACCCTGATCCGACCACCCGGCGCGGTCGCGCAGATCGACAAAACCGGGGGTCTCGACACCCAGTTCCTCGGCCAGGTCTTCAAAGGTCGTCCGCTCCTGCTGACAGGCGATGATCGCGTCGCCCTTCTGCAAGGCCCGCGCCGCGACATCGAGGTCACCGGTGCACAGCCCGGTCACACAGGTCGAACAGCTCAGGCCCGAACTGGCGATCACATCCGCGTTCAGGGTCTGGCTGCCCGCGCAATCGCACAGGATCAGTTTCTTGGTCATTTGCGTGCTGCCCTCCCCGCGGCCCGTCCCTTTTTTTATGTGCGCAGGTTTCGCCGGTCTTCAAGCCGATTTCCTGCGGGGGGGCCTGTCGCTCCGAATTGCCGCAGATTGATCTGCATCAATGGACCATCTGTCCTCTTCCCTTAGGGAACCTTAGCTGCTTTGATCACGTATGCAATTGCATGCGGCCGGGAAAAGAGTCGCGGCAGATTGTGACGCGGCCCCGCCGCGCGACAGGGAGGAGAGCCATTGGCCAAGGATGCCGGGGAAACCGGAGCCATCCATGTCACCATGCCTTTAGGCGTGGTGCTGCGCAAAACGCCCGGCGTGACGCGGTGGGCGGCCTTTGCGTGGCGGGCCGTGGCGGTTTTGCCCGGTGCCCGGCCTGCGCATTGGACTGAGATGCGCCGCGACGGCGAGGCGGTCGAATATCACGCAGGCACCCTGACCCTGACGCTCTGGGCCGCAGAGACCGAAGCGTATCTGGCCAATCTCAGCGATGCGGTGCCGTCGATCTATGTCGTGATGCGAGACGAAGGCGATGACCCGTTGGATCTGGTGCTGGTGACGGCCTCTCCCTATGAGGGTCAGGATTATGCCGATAATGGCACCGATCTGGTTGAGAAAGTGCCTATGCCCGAAGGGCTGGCCGCCTGGATCCGCGATTTTGCGCTGGCCCATCATGTCGATGAGGATTTCGTCAAACGCAAGCGTGACCGCAAGCGCACCGATCTGAGCGAGGATGGCAAAGGCGACGCCCGCATCCGGCAGGTCTCGGACGTGTATCGCGCCCCGCGGAGGGCCGTGCATTGAGCGATTTCTGGTCCCGACGCCGCGCTGCCGTGGCCGCCGAAGACATCGCCGAGGATCAGGCCGTTCAGGCCCGCGCCGAGGCCGCGTTTAAGGCGGAGCAGGCCGAAAAATCCGATGAGCAATTGCTGGAAGAACTGGGCCTGCCTGATCCTGGCAGCCTGCAGCCGGGCGATGACGTAGCAGGCTTCATGGCCAAGGCCGTGCCCGACCGCCTGCGCCGCAGGGCGCTGCGCCAATTGTGGAAACTGAACCCGGTTCTGGCCAATGTCGATGGGCTGGTCGACTACGGTGAAGACTTCACGGATGCCGCCACGGTCGTGGAAAACCTGCAAACCGCCTATCAGGTTGGCAAGGGCATGCAGGCGCATATCGACGCGCTGGCGGCGCAAGCCGAGCCAGCGGTCGATGACGCGGAGACCGACGCAGATGATGCGCCGGATGCAGGGGACGAGATCGCCCCGGTCGATGAAACTCCGGTGCGTGCTGCCGCAGAGGCAGATACGCCCGCACCCGACCCCGAGCCGACGCAAGTCACTCTTGAAGACGAATATGCCGCACCCCGTCCCCGGCGCATGCGGTTTGAATATGACAGGGCCTGACGTATGGTCAATTTGAATGCAGCAGAACGGAACCTTATGGACGTCACCGACGAAGATCGCCTGCGCGCGGATATGTATAATTTCCTCGGACTGCTTCTGGCAGGGCCGCCGGACCAGATGGTTCTGGATCAGACCGCCGGGCTGAGCGGCGATGACGGAGAGCTGGGGCAAGCCATCAACGGCATGGCCCGTGTGGCCAGGATCACCAAACCTGCCGCCGCTACGCGTGAGTTCAACGCGCTCTTTATCGGGCTGGGTCGAGGCGAGTTGCTGCCTTACGCCAGCTATTATCTGACCGGGTTCCTGAACGAAAAACCGCTGGCCACGCTGCGCAATGACATGGTCGCGCGGGGCATTGCACGCTCGCCCAATGTTTATGAGCCCGAAGACAACATCGCCTCGCTTCTGGAAATGATGGCAGGGCTGATCGTGGGGCGTTTTGGCGGCGCGCCGGCCTCTCTGGAAGATCAGAAAGCGTTTTACAACAAACATCTTGGCCCCTGGGCTGGCCATTTCTTTGCCGATCTCGAAGCGGCCGAACATTCGGTGCTCTATGCACCGGTGGGCACGGTCGGACGCCTGTTCATGGAGATCGAACGCGAAGGGTTTCGAATGCTGGCTGCCTGAGCGCGGCCCAACAGAATTCCGGTGATAACACCGGGACAACGCCATAAGAACGGAGGGACGATCTGATGGCACACAAGAAGGAAGACGGCGCCAGTCGCCGCGATTTCCTGAAACTGGCGGGCACTGCCGCGCCTGCGGCGGTCGCCGCTGCAACCCTGACTGCGAAAGATGCCGAAGCAGCCGAGCTGCCCGTGGCGGAAACCCGCATTCAGGACACTGCGCATACCCGCGCCTACCTCGACAGCGCCCGGTTCTAAGCGACCCGGACGATGCCACCCCGCCCGGCAGACGGTTGCGTGACGCCCAGACCGCCGGTTCCATCAGTACCACGCCAGATCAGGCCCGCCTGATCCAGCTAGGGAGACAAAGACATGCTTAGGAAAAAGACCAACGGGGTTGCGCGACGCCCCCAGCGGACAAGTATCCTGTCCCAGGTCGGCGATGCCAAAGTCGACCGCCGCGCGTTTCTGCGCGGCAGCGGTCTGGCCATCGGTGGCCTTGCCGCAATCAGCGCCACGGGCGGCACCGTGACGCCGGCCAGCGCCCAGAGCGCAGCCGCCAACGCCGTGGAAACCGTCAAATCGGTCTGCACGCACTGCTCGGTCGGCTGTACGGTCATTGCCGAAGTGCAAAGCGGCGTCTGGATCGGGCAAGAGCCTGGCTGGGACAGCCCGTTCAACCTTGGTGCCCATTGTGCCAAGGGTGCTGCGGTCCGCGAACACGCGCATGGCGAACGCCGCCTGAAATATCCCATGAAGAAAGAGAACGGCGAATGGGTCCGGATCTCGTGGGAGCAGGCAATCGACGAGATCGGCGATGGCATGATGCAGATCCGCGAAGAAAGCGGACCTGACAGTGTCTATTGGCTGGGCTCGGCCAAGCACAATAACGAACAGGCTTATCTGTTCCGCAAATTCGCAGCTTACTGGGGCACGAACAACGTCGACCACCAGGCGCGGATTTGTCACTCCACCACCGTGGCCGGTGTGGCGAATACATGGGGCTACGGCGCCATGACCAACAGCTACAACGATATCCACAATTCCAAGGCCATCTTCATCATCGGCGGCAACCCGGCCGAGGCGCATCCCGTCTCGCTGCTGCATGTCCTGCGCGCGAAAGAGCAGAACAACGCCCCGCTGATCGTCTGCGACCCGCGCTTTACCCGCACGGCCGCGCATGCCGATGAATATGTCCGCTTCCGTCCCGGCACCGACGTGGCGCTGGTTTGGGGCATCCTGTGGCACATCTTCGAAAACGGCTGGGAAGACACAGAGTTCATCCGCACCCGTGTCTGGGGCATGGACCAGATCAGGGAAGAAGTGGCCAAGTGGCCCCCGGAAGAGGTCGAACGCGTCACCGGCACCCCCGGTGAGCAGCTGCGCCGCGTGGCCCGCACCATGGTCAATAACCGCCCCGGCACCGTGATCTGGTGCATGGGTGGCACGCAGCACACCAACGGCAACAACAACACCCGCGCTTATTGCGTGCTCCAGCTGGCGCTGGGCAACATGGGCACCGCCGGGGGTGGCACCAACATCTTCCGCGGCCATGACAACGTGCAGGGCGCAACCGATCTGGGCGTGCTGTCGCACACCCTGCCCGGTTACTACGGTCTGTCGGCCGGGGCCTGGGGCCATTGGGGCCGCGTCTGGGGTGAAGACAGCGAATGGCTCGCTGGCCAGTTCGCCAAGACCACCGGCGCGGATGGCAAGGAGAAGTCGCTGCAGAACCTCACCGGGATCCCGGTGTCGCGCTGGATCGACGGTATCCTTGAAGACGCCGACAATATGGACCAGCCCAACAATGTTCGGGCCATGGTTCTGTGGGGCCACGCGCCGAATTCGCAAACGCGGATGACGGAAATGAAGACCGCGATGGAGAAGCTGGACATGCTGGTCGTGATCGACCCGTTCCCCACCGTCTCTGCCGTGCTGCATGACCGCACCGATGGCGTTTATCTGCTGCCGGCCTCGACCCAGTTCGAGACGCGCGGCTCGGTCACGGCATCCAACCGCTCGATCCAGTGGCGTGATCAGATCATGGAGCCGCTGTTTGAAAGCAAGCCGGACCATGTGATCATTGCCAAGTTTGCCAACAAGTTCGGCTGGGCCGATCGCTTCTTCCGCAATATCGAAATGGAAGACGCGGAAACGCCCAATATCGAAAGTGTGACGCGTGAGATCAACTCGGGCATGTGGACGGTGGGTTACACCGGCCAGTCGCCTGAGCGGATCAAGCTGCATATGGCGAACCAGCACACCTTTGATCGCACCACGCTCAAGGCCATCGGTGGCCCGGCTGACGGCGATTACTATGGGATGCCTTGGCCGTGCTGGGGCACACCGGAAATGAACCATCCGGGCACGCCGAACCTTTACGATATGTCCAAACCGGTGGCCGATGGCGGCCTGACCTTCCGCGCGCGTTTCGGCGTTGAACGGGACGGTCAGAACCTGCTGGCCGAGGGGGTCTATAGTGTCGGCTCGGAAATTCAGGATGGTTATCCGGAATTCACCATGCAGATGCTGATGGATCTGGGCTGGGATGGCGACCTGACGGATGACGAGCGCGCTGCAATCGACGCGGTGGCCGGTCCCAAGACCAACTGGAAAACCGACCTCTCGGGCGGGATCCAGCGGGTTGCGATCGCGCATGGCTGTGCACCCTTTGGCAATGCCAAGGCTCGCGCGGTTGTGTGGACCTTCCCCGATCCGGTGCCGGTCCATCGTGAGCCGCTTTACACCAGTCGCCGGGATCTGGTGGCAGATTATCCGACCTATGAGGATCGGAAATTCTATCGCCTGCCGACGATGTATGCCTCGATCCAGAAGAATGACTTCAGCAAGGATTATCCCATTATCCTCACCTCGGGCCGTCTGGTCGAATATGAGGGCGGTGGCGATGAGACACGCTCGAACCCCTGGCTTGCCGAGCTTCAGCAAGACATGTTCGTCGAGGTCAATCCGCGCGATGCCAACAATCTGGGTATCCGTGACGGGGCGCAGGTCTGGGTCGAAGGCCCGGAAGGCGGCAAGGTCAAGGTGATGGCAATGGTGACCGAACGGGTGGGGGTAGGCGTGGCCTTCATGCCTTTCCACTTCGGCGGCCATTATCAGGGTGAGGATCTGCGGTCCAAATACCCGACCGGGGCCGATCCCTATGTGCTGGGTGAATCAACCAACACCGCCCAGACCTATGGCTATGACTCTGTGACCCAGATGCAGGAGACGAAAGCGACTCTCTGCAAGATCTGGGCCGCGTAAGGGAGGAGAGAGAGAATGGCACTTGGTGGACAAGCGAGAGCGAAGTTTCTCTGCGACTCCGAGCGTTGCATCGAATGCAACGCCTGCGTGACCGCGTGTAAGAACGAGCATGAGGTGCCCTGGGGCATCAACCGCCGTCGCGTGGTCACGATCAACGATGGCAAGCCGGGTGAGCGGTCGATTTCGGTCGCTTGCATGCACTGCTCGGACGCACCCTGTATGGCGGTGTGCCCGGTGGATTGCTTCTATCAGACCGATGACGGTGTGGTGCTGCATTCCAAGGATCTGTGCATCGGCTGCGGGTATTGCTTCTACGCCTGCCCGTTCGGCGCGCCGCAATTCCCGCAGGCCGGCAATTTCGGCTCACGCGGGAAGATGGACAAATGCACCTTCTGCGCCGGTGGCCCTGAGGAAACCCACTCGACCGTGGAGTTCCAGAAATACGGGCGCAACCGGATTGCCGAAGGCAAGCTGCCCATCTGCGCGGAAATGTGCTCGACCAAAGCGCTGCTGGCGGGCGACGGCGAAGTCGTCTCAGCCATCTACCGCGAACGCGTCGTGGCGCGCGGCTTTGGCTCCGGCGCATGGGGCTGGGGCACAGCCTATGAACAAAAAGGCGGCTAAGCCTATGTAATACAACAAAAAGTGGGGCGGCCTTCCATGACGGTCGCCCCGTTTGCACTAAATGTGACTCATTGGGGAGGGGTAGCTCATGCTTCGCATTCTATTGGCCATATCGCTGATATTTGGACTGGCCGTCAGCGCAGGCGCGCAGGACAGCACGACAGCCACCGACAGCATGGATCGCAGCTCCACAGGGGGCGCGACAACACTCGAAGACATTCTGCGGCGTCAGGAAGGGTTGCAGGTCGACCCGGAGTATCGCCGCTCCAACACCGGCAGCGCCGATGCGGCGGCTGATATCACGCAGCAGCTTGGCACGCTTGGCGGCGCCTCGGAAAGTGATGTCTTTCGCGCGCTGCGCTATGGCACGGCCGATATCAGCGTGACATCGCGGAGTCCGGCCGCCGGGACTATCATTCAAGATGGTGGCATCTGGTGGCTACAGGCCCGCGAAGGCTGGCTGGCCACCTATGGCGCTTACCTGCTGGGCGGCACGCTGGTATTGCTGACCATGTTTTACGTGCTGCGTGGCAAGATCCGCATCGAAGGGCAGAGCGGCGTCAGCACGATCCTGCGCTTCACCACATTCGAACGCTTTGGTCACTGGCTGTTTGCAGGGTCGTTTCTGATCCTCGGCCTGACAGGCCTGCTCACGTTGTTCGGGCGCAAGGTGGTGATCCCGCTTCTGGGCCATGACGCGTTTTCGACCATCGCGATTGCGTCGAAATGGGTGCATAACAATATCTCCTGGGCGTTTATGCTGGGGCTGATCATCATCACGGTGAACTGGATCGCCCATAACATCCCCAACCGGCTTGATCTGGTCTGGCTGTCCAAGGCGGGCGGGCTGTTTTCCAAGGGCGTTCACCCGCCCGCACGCAAGTTCAATGCGGGCCAGAAGATGATCTTCTGGGGCTGCGTGGTGCTGGGCGTGTCGATCTCGGCCTCGGGGCTGTCGTTGCTATTTCCGTTTGAACTGCCGATGTTCGCCAAGACCTTTGCCGTGCTGAATTCCACCGGGCTCCCGCAGCTTGTGGGTCTGGGCACCCTGCCCGAAGTCATGGCCCCGCAAGAGGAAATGCAATATGCGCAGCTATGGCATTCCATTGTGGCCTTTGTGTTCATGGCGATGATCTTTGCCCATATCTATATCGGCTCGGTCGGGATGGAGGGCGCGATCGACGCCATGACAACCGGCGAGGTCGACACGCAATGGGCCAAAGAGCATCACAGCCTCTGGGTGGCCGAGGTCGAAGAGGCCGACCGCGCCGCCGCAGCCAAGGCCGGTCAGGTCAGCCCGGCGGAATAGCCATGCGCGGCGCCTTTCTGGGATTGGCGCTAATGGCGCTGCCAGGTCTTCTGGCAGCGCAGGACTTCTTTACCCTCAAAGGCCATGGTGGCCCGATCATGAGCATCGCCGCTGCCCCCGACGGGCGCATCGCCACGGCGAGTTTCGACAATGCGGTGGGTCTGTGGTCCGACGGGGCGCCAGACTGGTTCGACGGGCATGAGGCGGCGGTCAATACCGTGATCTTTGACGGGCAGACGTTGATCTCGGGCGGGGATGATCACACGATCCGCCGCTGGCCCGATGGCACCCTGATCGGGCGGCATGAGCGTAAGGTGATGGGTCTGGCCCTTGGCCCCGGCCTCCTGGCCTCGGCCTCATGGGACGGCACGATCGGCCTGTGGCCCACGGATGGAGAGGCGCGGTTTCTGCGCGGACACCAGCAGGGCGTGAACGCTGTGGGCTTTGCCCCGGACGGGCGGCTCTATTCGGCCTCGACCGATGGCACGCTGCGGGTCTGGAACCTTCAAACAGGCGACAACCGCGTGATCCTGCGCCACGGCTTTGGCATCAATGAAATGGTCATCCACCCCGATGGCTGGCTGGCCTATGGCGCGGTGGATGGGGTGACGCGGATCATTGACCTGGAGACCGAGACCGAGCTGCGTGATTTCACGCTGGATCGCCGCCCGGTTCTGGCGCTGGCGCTGTCGCCGGATGGGCGGACACTGGCCGTCGGAGATGGCGACGGATTCATCATGGTGGTGGACACAGATAGCTGGCGCATCACGCGCGATTACCGCGCCACGCTGCGCGGCCCGGTCTGGGCGCTGGCCTTTTCACCGGACGGGCAGAACATCCATGCCGGCGGCATCGACGACGCGATGTATAGCTGGCCGATCGCGCAATTGGACGCCTTTGATCAGATGGCCACGGGGGAGAGGACGTTCCTCAAGGACCCTGCCCTAATGGAAAATGGCGAGAGACAGTTTGCCCGCAAATGCTCGATCTGCCATACGCTGAGCGCCGGTTCGGCCCGCCGCGCCGGACCGAGCCTGCACGGGCTCTTTGGCCGCAAGGCTGGGGCCGTCAGCGATTACCTCTATTCCGAGACCCTGACAGGCTCTGACATCATCTGGACCGAAGACAGCGTGGATGCGCTGTTCGATGAAGGTCCCGACTACTATATACCCGGCAGCAAGATGCCAATGCAGCGCATCACCGATCCGCAGGATCGCGCCGATCTGATCGCTTATCTGCGCCGGGCTACGCGAGGGGAGAACTGAGACAATGAAAGCCATGTATCTGGCCTTTGGCGCCATGATCGTGATCACGATAGGGGCCAATTACGCCTTGCATGAAATCGGCATGAGCACCGCCGATCAAGGCTCCACCTCCAGCACTGTCCGGCTCGATTAAGGCTTGAGCGACTATCTCACCACCAAGGAACTCGCAGCTTTGCTGCGGATCGGGGAGCGCAAGGTCTATGACCTTGCCGCCAGCGGAGAGGTGCCCTGCATCCGTGCACTGGGCAAACTGCTCTTTCCTCGCGCCGAAATCACGGCCTGGCTCGCCACGATGCGAGACGGGCCGGTGGTGCCACAAACGCCCCTGCCCGCGATTTTGGCCGGCTCACATGATCCGCTGCTGGATTGGGCATTGCGTGAAAGCGGGTCAGGATTGGCAAGCTATTATGACGGCAGTTTCGACGGGCTCGACCGGCTGGCAAAGCGCGAAGCCCAGGCCGCCGCGCTACATATCCGCGACGGCGATGGCTGGAACCGCGATAGCCTGATCGCGCGGCTGGGCGCGGCCCCTGTGGTGCTGATCGAAATAGCGCAGCGCCAGCGCGGGCTGCTGCTGCGCCCCGGACTGAGCGGGATCGACAGCTTTGCCGATCTGCGCGGGCGCCGCGTGATCCTGCGCCAAAGCAGCGCCGCCAGCCAGCGCCAATTCGACGGCCTGCTGTCCCAAGCCGGTCTGAGCCAGGAGGACATCACACCGCTGCCCACCCCGGCGCGCACCGAAGAAGAACTCGCCATCACCCTGCATGACGGCAAAGCCGATGCCGGGTTCGGCCTTGGCGCGTTGTCCGGGCTTTACGGGCTGGGCTTTACCCCGCTGCTGACCGAACGCTTCGACCTGGCGATCTGGCGCCGCGCCTGGTTCGAGCCGCCGATACAAAAGCTCGCCGCCTTCCTTCACAGCCCCGGTTTCAAAACCCGCGCCGCCGAACTGGGGCATTATGACCTGACCGGGCTGGGCCAGGTGCACCATAACGGGCCCAGCGACTGACCCCGTGCTTCTTTGCTTCAAAAATACCCTACCCCAACGCGCGCCTCACCGCGCGGCGTTGGGAAAGAAAAGCTGCCGCCCCTGCAGATCAAACCCCGCGATCGCGGCCTGGCCTTCGGGGCCGGTCATCCAGTCGATAAAGGCCTGCGCGGCCTCGGCCTGCACATGCGGGTGCCGCTCGGGGTTCACGGCAATGACACCATATTGGTTGAACAGCCGCGCATCGCCTTCAACGAGGATCTCCAACCCATCCTTGTTGCCAAACGCCGTCCAGGACGCGCGATCGGTCAGCACATGGGCCTGCATCCCTGCCGCAAGGTTCAGCGTGGCCCCCATGCCGGACCCGGTTTCGCGATACCACCCGCCCGAAGCGCCGCCGACATCCACGCCCGCCTCGGACCACAGCCGCAGTTCGGCCTTATGGGTGCCGCTGTCATCTCCGCGAGAGGCAAAGACACCCCGCGCCGCGGCCACCGCCGCCAGCGCCGTCACCACATCCACGCTGCCCGCGATCCCGGCAGGGTCCGTAGCCGGGCCGACCAGAATGAAATCATTATACATCACATCAAAGCGCTCAACGCCCCAGCCCTGTGCCACAAACTCTTCTTCGGCCGCGCGGGCATGGACCAAGAGCACATCCCCATCGCCATTGCGCGCATTGCGGATTGCCTGCCCCGTGCCCACGGCCACCACGCGGACCTCATGCCCGGTTGCGGCCTCGAACTGAGGCAGGATTGCATCCAGAAGCCCGGAATTCTGCGTCGATGTCGTGGATTGCAGCACGATCACCTCGGCCCAGGCCGCGCCCGCGCCGAAGACCCCCGCCATCGTCAAGACCAATGCTCGGATCACGTCCATACCTCCCTTGCAAATGTCACAGGATCAAACGGCCTTCCAGAAAACAGCGCGCGGCGCGGCTGCGGGGGCGGTCGAAGAATTCGGCGGCAGGCGTGTGTTCCATCACCTCGCCGCGATGCAGGACCAGCACATCGCCCGCCAGACGCCGCGCCTGCCCGACATCATGGGTGACCATGACGACCCGTGTGCCACGCTCATGCGCTTGCCGCACCAGCGCCTCCACCGCCTTGGTTGAGGCCGGGTCGAGCGCCGAGCTCGGCTCATCGAGAAACAGGATCTCAGGGTCGCAGGCCAGCGCGCGCAACACAGCCAAACGCTGCGCCTCTCCCCCAGAGAGCGAGCGCGCCCATTGCCGCGCGCGCGGGGCCAGCCCGCCCATATCAAGCAATTCGGCGCAGCGCTCGGCCCGCGCCATGCGCGACAGGCCTTGCCGTCGCAGCACGTAGTCGAGATTGGCCTGCACCGTGCGCCGCAACAACACGGGCTGTTGAAAGACCATCGCCTGCCGTCCGCACGCCAAAGAGTCCAACCGCCGCCCGCCTTGGCGGACTTCGCCTGCATCGGGCTGGATCATCCCATGCAGGCACCGCAGCAAAAGGCTTTTGCCTGCGCCATTGGGGCCAAGGATCAACGTCGGCCCGGCCCCGTCCAGAACCAGCTTGTCGATATTCAGAAGCGCCACGCCCTGTTTCGACAGGCGCAGGCCGGACGCCTCCAACAGGCGCGGATCGGTGCGAAATGCGGCGCCCTCACGCATGGCGGACCTCCTGGCTTGCACTGCGCATCCCGGCCATGCTGACGGCCCCGGTGATCAGCACCGACAGGATCACCAGTACCGCTCCGAGCGCTAAAGCCAACGCCAGATTGCCCTTGGAGGTTTCCAAAGCGATCGTCGTCGTCATTACCCGTGTCACGTGGTTGATATTGCCGCCCACGATCATCACCGCGCCCACCTCGGCAATGGCGCGGCCAAAGCCCGCGAGCAGCGCGGTCATCAGCGCAAGCCGCCCATCCCACAGCAGCGTCGGCACCGAGGCCAGCCGCGACACGCCCAATGAGCGCAGCGTTTCGGCATATTCGGCATCCAGCATTTCGACCGTCTGCCGCGTCAGCGCCGCGATGATCGGCGTCACCAGCACCACCTGCGCGATGATCATCGCCGTAGGCGTATAAAGCAGCCCCAGCACGCCAAACGGGCCAGAGCGTGACAGCGCCAGATAGACCAGCAGCCCGACCACCACCGGCGGCAGCCCCATCAGCGCGTTGACCAGAATGATCAGTGCCCGTCGTCCCGGAAACCGCCCCACGGCCAGCGCAGCCCCCAAAGGCAGACCGATCAGAGCGGCGAACACCACCGCCAATAGCGACACGCGTAAGGACAGCAGCACAATCGCCCATAACTCCGAATCTCCGGTGAGGATCAATCGCAGCGCCAAGCAACCGCGCAGGAGCCTCAACCGTGCAGACAGCCAACCCCAGATTGATCAGCATATGCGTCAGAG
>JABSSB010000136.1:12874-18171 GCA_013214715.1 Paracoccaceae bacterium
GAATTCTGCTGCAAAATCTTGCATTATGTCCCGCATTTACCCGTTTTTTGCAGTAGATGCAGGATATTGCGTGGCCATGCACGCCGTCACGCAAAAAGAAACGGCCCGCCTGATTTGTCGCAGGCGGGCCGGTCCGTTGGGTTTTGGGCGCTTAGAGCGTTTCGGGTTAAACTTGGATCGGTATTGCGCTGCCTCTCATGACAGTCGAACGCAAAAACCGATGCCCAGCATATCCGATTAACCCCGAAACGCTTTAGTTCAGCGCAGCATCGGTGATGGCATGGGTCCATGCACCTTCAGGCGCGGCGGTGATCACCGGGTCCGAGCCGCCCGCCAGCAACGTGGCCACGGTGCGGTCATAATCACCCGGGTCAAGCGCACCATTGCTGCCCGCGGTCAGCTTGGCAATCTCACCCATCATGCGCTTTTGATGCTCTTCGGTCTGGGCGCCGGTGGCGTCATTTTCCAAGACGATCTCGGCCGCGGCTTCAGGGTTTTCCTCGGCCCATTTCCAGCCTTTCATCGAGGCGCGGACAAAGCGGACCATCTTGTCGGAAAAGTCCGGGTCGGACAGGTTCTCTTCCAGCACATAAAGACCGTCTTCGAGCGTGGCGACGCCCTGGTCTTCGTATTTGAAGGTCACCAGCTCATCCGCGCCGACGCCTGCATCGATGACCTGCCAATATTCATTGTAGGTCATGGTTGAGATGCAATCCGCCTGACGCTGCAGCAGCGGATCGACATTGAAGCCCTGTTTCAGCACCTCAACCCCGCTGGCGGATTTGCCATCGGTGGCGATGCCCAACTGGCTCATCCAGCTCATGAACGGGAATTCATTGCCAAAGAACCACACGCCCAACGTGCGGTCGGCCAGATCGGCGGGTTCGGCAATGCCCACGTCACCCCAGCAGGTCAGCATCATGCCCGAGCTTTTGAAGGGCTGCGCGATGTTGACCAGCGGCAGACCCTTTTCGCGCGCGGCCAAAGCGGCGGGCATCCATTCCACGGTCACATCCGCACCGCCCCCGGCGATCACCTGTGTGGGGGCAATATCCGGCCCGCCGGGCAGGATCGTCACGTCGAGGTCTTCTTCTTCGTAAAACCCCTGATCGAGCGCCACGTAATAGCCCGCGAACTGCGCCTGCGTGACCCATTTCAGCTGCAACCGTACCTCATCCGCGGCAAGGGCCGGCATCGCCATTGCGGCGCTCAGCACCGCGCCTGTCATCAAACTCTTCATCCCTGTTGTCTCCTTTTATTGACATTAGCTCGAGGTGATTGTGGCCTGTTACGGCTTCTGATTGTTAACTCCGTTGTGCCGGATGCCAGAAGGTCACCCGGGATTCGATCAGCGCGATGGCGCCGTAGAACAAGCTGCCCGCCAAAGCGGCGACCACGATCTGCGCCCAGACCATCGCCAGATCCAGTGAGCCAACCGAGGTCGAGATACGAAAGCCCATGCCCACGATTGGGGATCCAAAGAACTCTGCCACGATGGCACCGATCAAGGCCAGCGTTGTGGCGATTTTCAGCCCGTTGAACACAAAAGGCATGGCCGCAGGTAAGCGCAATTTGATCAAGGATTGGGCGGGGCTCGCCCCA
Source organism: Paracoccaceae bacterium (assembly GCA_013214715.1). Taxonomy (GTDB): domain Bacteria; phylum Pseudomonadota; class Alphaproteobacteria; order Rhodobacterales; family Rhodobacteraceae; genus JABSSB01. The sequence continues at coordinate 14,477 of JABSSB010000136.1, forward strand.
TAGGTGTGCATCAGGTCGCGCTGCATCGCGTCCGTGGCCGACAGCCCGGCCACCGTGTTCACCAGCACCGGGAAATAGACCATGACCACGACCACGGCGGCCTTGGATTGCCAGTCAAACCCGAACCACATGACCAGAATAGGCGCGGTGCCGACGATGGGCAGGGCGGCGACGAAATTGCCCACCGGCAGCAGCCCACGCCGCAGGAAATCGCTGCGGTCAATGGCCAGCGCGGTCAGAAAGGCCGCGCTGCAACCGATCACATAGCCACCCAGAGCGCCTTTCAGAAAGGTCTGCTGAAAGTCCGCCCAAAGGGTCGGCAGGTTCCCGGCAAAGGTCTGCGCGATGGCCGAAGGCGGCGGCAGGATCACCGCCGAGACCTGAAGCCCGCGCACCAAGAGTTCCCACATCACAAGGATCGTCACGCCAAAGACCACCGGCACAACGGCGCGCGCGAAGGCTGTGTCCCGTGCGGCCAGCCGCATGTTCAGCCACATGGCCCCGGCCCAGACCGCCAATGCTGAGACAACCCCGATCATGCCGCCTGCCCCATGCGGCGCAGCAGCGCCCGTTCGATCACGCCCAGCAGCGCCACGAGCAACGCGGCCACGATGGCAGCCGCAAAAAGCGCGGACCAGATCTGCACCGTCTGGCCGTAATAGCTGCCCGCCAGAAGCCGTGCGCCCAGACCCGCCACAGCCCCCGTCGGCAGTTCACCTACAATGGCCCCCACCAACGAGGCCGCGATGCCCACTTTGAGCGAGGCAAAGAGATAGGGCATCGAGGCCGGCAGGCGCAGCTTCCACAGACGCTGACCGTCGGTGGCATTATAGGTCCGCATCAGATCCATCTGCATCTGGTCAGGGCTGCGCAGCCCTTTGACCATACCCACCACAACCGGGAAGAAGCTGAGATAGGCCGAGATGATCGCCTTGGGCAGCAGCCCCTGCACGCCGATGGAATAAAGCACCACGATGATCATCGGTGCCAGCGCAATGATCGGGATGGTCTGGCTGACAATCGCCCAGGGCATCACCGCCATATCCATCACCCGGCTTTGCACGATCCCGACCGCCAGCAAGATCCCCAGCCCGGTGCCGATGGCAAAGCCCAAAAGCGTGGCCGAGAGCGTGATCCAGCTGTGATAGATCAGCGAACGTTTGGAGGTGATCTTCTTGTTCACCGTGGTGTCCCACAGCTCGATCACCACTTGATGCGGGGCGGGCAGACGGGGGCGGTCCTGCGACCAGACAGGCCCGATCTGGGTTGGATTGCGCAAGGTCAGCGCCATGCCAGACATATCACGACGCTCGCGCGCTTCGGGCGGCGACACTTCGGCCCCCGCGCGTTCGGCGGCGGTCAGAACCCCCGCGATATTCATCGGGATGCAGGCGAGATACCAGACCACCACAATGGCCCCGACGACCGACAGAACAGCCAGCAGAGTTTTCATCGCACCGCCCCCCGCTGCTTGCGCCTGATAAAGAGCCACGCGGCCAGCGTCGCCGAAAGCGTCGCGATCAGGGCGCTTGTGTTGCGGATCACCGTTGCGCCCTCGCAGGTTTCATTCGGCACGGCCTCGGGCGTGCAATTCGTGATCGCATCCGCGGAGGAGACAATGGCCACGCCGGCAAAAGCCGCGGCAAAGGTGGTGGAGAGCGCAATGGCAAGGATCAACAGGGTCTTCATGGGCGCCGCCTCTTTGCATCTTGTCGGTTGCGCAGAAGCAGCATCGCCCCTGACGAAAGTGCTCCGAAAACCGCAATTGATGCGAAAACATTTCTGCTTCCGATCGCCTTTTTGCAGGTATCGCTCGGCGGCAACTCCGCGAAACAACGATGAGAGGCGTCTCCATATGCAGCAAGGGCTAAAACCGCAAACAACAGCGCAGGAACGACAAAAAGGATCGCTGCAAACCCGAACAATGTACGCTTCATCGCCGCCACTCCATCACCAATTCGCGCACCACTTCCGGCGGCGGGGCGACACGCAGCGCGCCTTCGGTAAAGCCTTCGCGGCGATAGAATTTCTGGGCCTTGAAATTATGCTCATGCGTGGTGAGCCAGATCGCATCGCGCCCCTCGCGGACCTTGTCGATCAGCGCCTTGCCCAGGCCTTTGCCCTGCTCTGCGGTATAAAGCGCCGAAAGCTTGGCGCTTTGCGGATCAAAGGAGGCATAGGCGATGACCGGATCGCCGATCACGTACATCTCGCGCTCGGGCATGGCATCAGCGATCATCCCGGCCAGAGCGGTTTCGGAATAGATGCGCGTCATCCAGGGCGTGGCGTCGATCCATTTGGAAATGATCGCCGCGCAGCCTGCGGCGTCCTCGGGTGTGGCGCCACGGATCGGGGGCTTAGTCATAGGCATGCCCCGCGCGCAGCCCGTCGCGGACGCGATGGGCGATATCGATGAAGTCTCGGCTGTCGCGGATATCCAGCGGGCGATCTGGTGGCAGCGGGCTGTCGATCACATCAGTGATCCGTCCCGGACGTGGCGACATGACCACGATCTTGGTCGATAGATAGACCGCTTCGGGGATGGAATGGGTCACAAAGCCGATGGTCTTTTGCGTGTCCCGCCAGAGCTTTAACAGCTGTTCGTTCAAGTGATCGCGGACAATCTCGTCCAGCGCCCCGAACGGTTCATCCATCAGCAGGATATCGGCATCAAAAGACAGCGCCCGCGCAATCGATGCGCGCTGCTGCATCCCGCCGGAAAGTTGCCAAGGGTATTTGCCGCCAAAGCCTTCGAGATCGACAAGCTTGAGCACTTTTTCCACCCGCTCGGCCATCTCGGCGCGGGAATAGCCCATGATCTCAAGCGGCAGGCGGATATTGCGTGCCACACTCCGCCAGGGATACAGCCCCGCCGCCTGAAACACATAGCCATAGGCGCGGGCCTGTCTGGCCTCATCCGGGGTCATGCCGTTCACGGTCAAACTGCCCGAGGTCGGCGTTTCCAACCCCGCCACGCAGCGCAGAAACGTCGTCTTGCCACACCCCGATGGGCCGATGAAGCTGACGAAATCCCCGGCCTTGATGCGCAGATCCACATCCTTGAGGGCCTGGACCGGGCCGTCCTTGGTCGTGAAGGTCAGGTTGAGGGATTTGGCGTCAATTACGGGTGTCATCACCGGGATCTTTCTGTGTCTTTCCAAGGTCTTTCGTGCCTGAGTTGGTCGGTCTTGTCAGGGTCACGGGTGCATCTCCCGAGGTTTTTCAAACCACCACCAGACCCAACCGCCCAGAAAACCGGCAAGCGCACCGATCCCCAGCAGGCTGGGCGAGAGCGCGCGGCCCGTATCCGCACTGGCCAGCAGGAGGCCTGCCGCCACGGCCAGGCCCAGCCCGGCCCCGGACAGCAGCGCGATGCGTTTGTTTTCCAGGAAGAGCGGCCCCATGACAGAGCGGATCGCGACGCAGACGCCGGATATGACCAGCGCCACCGGGATGAACCCGATCTGAAACCGCAGCCAGAGCATCCCGCCCTGCGGCAGCGCCCCAAATCCGCCATCGCGCAGCATCACCAGAAGACAGGCCACAAGCAACGCCGCTTGCGTCGCCAAAAACCCGGCCAGAAGCGTCTTGCCTACAATCATGCCGCAAACTTGCTCAGGTAGGGTTTTTCGATCTGCCACCAAACCCAACCACAAAATGCTCCGGAAAGGCCATGGGCCAGAACAAGCGCAACT
>JABSSB010000137.1 GCA_013214715.1 Paracoccaceae bacterium
CCAAGACGATGACGTCTACGTGGCGGGACAGGCAATGACATTCTGCGCGGGCAGAAGGGTGACGATCTTCGGATCGGCGGCGCCGGCGACGACACGATGGAGGGCGGCGCGGGCGACGACACGCTGCAAGGCAGTCCTGGCCGTGATGCCATGACTGGCGGCGATGGCGCGGATGTGTTTCGCTTTGTGAACGCGGATCAGATTGGCAAGGCCCCAAGCGCCCGCCCGCAGATCCGGGACTTTCAATCAGGGCTGGATGTCATCGATCTTAGCGCGATACAGGCCGATCCGTTCTTGTTCGGGGTCGACAGCGCATTCATCTCCATTCTGGACGCGCCGTTTTCTGGCGCTCAACCCGGAGAGCTACGGTTCGATACCGGCAAGATCTCCGGGCGCACCTTGATCGAAGGGGATCGCAGCGGCGATGGCACGGCGGATTTCGTCATCGAACTGACGGGCGCCATCCCGATGGAGGACCGGGATTTCATTCTCTGACCCTGAACGGGTGATGCGCGCTGAAAAGCTTGCGGCTTTGGTGCCGCAAGCTTGGGGTTGTACCGCCCTTATCTGTCACAGCCGGTCCCATTGGCCGACGATCAGGAGTCTTCGACCGCCGCCAGATCGCGCATGGTGAAGCGGTCAATCTCGGCCTCGTCCACAGCGCGCGCCGGGGCATAGACATTGGCGCCCAGATTGTCTGCCGGATCGGGTGACAGCGCCCATTGCGCCATGCGCAGATACATCACCATGCCCTGCTGTGCCCCCAAACACAGATCATCAATGTCTGCGTCGCTCAAATCGGCCTGGGTGATGGCTTCGATCAGCTGGTCGCCATGCGGCAGGGTTTCATGCTGATGCAACACCAGAAACTTAGTGTTCCCGCGATCCAGAAAATCACTGCTGAGCGCCTGTTTTACATGCGGCCGTGCCACCCCGTCCGAGATGTTTTCCAACACGATCGCCGCGCCCACGCGCAGAAACGGACGTTCATCCGTGACCCGGTCGAAATAACTGTGCCATAGCGCCACTTCGAAAGGCTGCGGCAGAACCTTCATCTTCAGCGCCGCCAGGTCAGAGCCTGCGACAAGGTAATGCAGCTCTTCTTCATTGGCGAAATCATAAAAGAATTTCCGTAGCTTGCGCTTCCGGGCCAGTTTGTCGCTGGCTGCGATACGCATGAAATACTGCTGCACGCCACGGGTCAGGTGATACTGAAAGGACAGATAACGCTGATATGTTTGGCGTTTGTCGACATCGGAGGCGTTGAAGGCGATCAGCATATCGGCAAAGCGTTGCTGCGCCTCCTTGATCGTGTCTTGCATTCGGGTAAACCCAGAAGCGTTCTCCCAAACGATGACGGTGCTTTGAAGGATCATTGTAAAACTCCTACTGCCAGTGGTTTCAGTTTGGTTTGTTCGGTGTCTGCTGCGCCCCGGACATCGTCCCAGATCGTGCAGAGCGGGCTGCGAATGCTGCGCAGATGATCGATATCCTCAAGCTCCAGACGCATCAGAATCTGCGATCCGGAAAAGCGGCAGTCATAGCTGCGTTGGGGGGTATAGCCGATTTTCTGGAAGAACCGTTGATGCGTCGGCGCGCAGGTCAAATGCCCGACCCGGGCACCGCGCCCCAGCCCAATCCTGTAGCCCAGTTGGAATAGAGCATAGATATCACGCACCGACGGAGAGGCGCCCCAGGAGAAAAAACGGGTGCAAAACAAGTCATCCACCCCGTGATCCGGACCGAGCGCACTCATGAAATCCGCGTAATTGCCATTTGCCGCCGCCGCTGCGAGGGGTTGTAAGCGCAGGCTGGTTTTCAGTTTGCCATCCGCGAACAGCCCGATTTGCGCGCAGCTGCGGTCGCAGGGTTCGATGAACAGATCGCAGTTCAGCGTGTTATACCCGCGTGCCCCGGTACCAAGAAACACATGCCGACGCAGATGGAACAGCTGAATCAGATCGTCATGTGTGTGCAAGACCCGGCAATCGGCGTGCCGCTGCGTGGGATTGGCTGTTTGAAACTGGCGGAGGTCGCGTTGATAGTCGGCAACGAAATCAGCAAGCCACATTCGGTGTCTCCCTTTTAACCTGTCACTACGAAAAGCGGTTGTTTTAAAGCGCAAAATTCTCAATCACTGTGCCCGGAGGCGGCGCATCGAGGGCCTGGCGCCGCGCGGTCACGGCCCGGCTAACAAAATCGAGGATGTCGTCATCGCTATGCCCGGCCATGACCTGCAATCGCCACCGGCAGGCGGTCTGTGGCACGCTTGGAAACTCGACAAGATTGGCCAGCGCATTCAGCGCAAACAGGTTTGACGTGATCCGCCGAGACAGCGGCACATCCCCCAGCACAACCGGCACAATCGGGGACGGCCCGCCCAGGATGTCGAAGCCTTCATGCCGCAAGGCGCTGCGCAACAAAGCGCTGTTGTGTTGCAGATCAGAACGCAGTTGCGAACCTGTGGGTGAAGACACCAGGTCAAAACAGCTTTGGACCACCGCAGATTGCACTGGCGACAATGCGTTCGAATAACGCGACGGCCCACAGCCCAGCCGCAACGCGGTTTTCAGCGCGGGATGATTGCTGGCGACAAAACCACCCGCGCTGGCAAAGGTCTTTGAAAAGCTGCCCATGATCACGTCAATGGCGCGCAAAACCCCCTGCTTTTCGATTTCGCCCCGCCCGGTTGGGCCCGTCGCCCCCAGATCATGCGCGGTGTCGACCAAAAACAGCGCCCCCGTGTCGCGGCAGATTTGCATCATGGCCGCCAGATCGGGACTGTCGCTTTGCGCGCTGAACAGGCTTTCGGTGGCGACAAGAATGCCTGCCGCAGGATGTGCCGCGCGGATGCGTGTCAGGCGCTGCACCAGATCATCGATGTTGTTATGATCAAACTGATGCACATTGCCTGTGGCAGCCTTGGCGCCTTCGAACAGGCAGGCATGGGCCAGCGCGTCTATCACCACATGGTCCTGCGGACGTACCAGCGCCCGGATCACCCCATAGCCTGCTGCCCATCCGGTCGGCAGCACCGTTGCGTCGTCGCAGTCGAGAAAGCGGGCAATCGTCTGCTCCAACCGCACGAGACCTGCGCTCAGACCCATCAAGGCTGCGGACCCGCCCGCATGAAGGCCACCTTGCGCGACCGCGTCGGCTGCGGCCCTGCGCACTGCGGGGTGGCGTGACAGGTTCAGACAATCCTGCGTGGCAAAGTTCAGCCCCTCTATGCGCTTGCCACTGCGGTCCGTCGCGGTGATGCGCGGGCCGATCTCGCTGTTGGTGACCTTGGCATAGGGGTCTGCATCGCCCTGCGCCCGGGCATCCCACCAGGCCATCACCGGGTGCCATCGATCGAGCATGTTCGGCGCGGTTGCATCATAGTGATCCAGCAATGATCCGTTCCAGATGTCGAAAGCCTTTGGCTTATGCTCTGCGCTGTTCATCACGCCCTCCGAGGCAAGAAATCTCCGGCCCGCAAAGACCGGTTGCGGACTGCAGGACAAAAAACGAAAAGGTCGGTGCGACCTGACTGAAGGAAACTGAGGGTGTGCGCCGGCGAAATGTCCGTGCAGCCCCCGGGTTAACAGGCTTCGAGCAAGGTGAGTGGTCGGCACCTTGCGCTTGGCCGATACGCGTTACATCAACTGGTGTTTCCCGTGCAGTTCAGGTCGCACAGCCACAAAACACCGCGCCCGCAAGGCAAACGTCAAAGGAACGCAAAACTTCGTAAAAAATGCGTTGCGAGAGGATAAAAAAGTTAACCCAGCGCCACGCGCACGACTGGAATCCCGATTTCCGGGACCGTTAAATCGACAAGACGCACCCGCAAGCCCGACAATTGCGCCAGCGTATCTGCCAGCCTGTCCGGTGTCGCAGGTGAGTCGGCAAGCACTGTCCCGCGGACCGTCGGGGTTGCAGTCGGAGGGTGCAGAGGCACCGTCCCGCGATACGTCAATAACGCGTCCAACTCGGCACCGGAGAACTGGTCCCTTGGCACGGCATTATGTTCCAGAGCAACCATGTTGCGCCAATGTGCAATCGCTTCCTGTGCAGCCGAAAGCAGAGCCGTGGCCGGATCATGTGCCGCAGCACTGCCGCGCGTCGGGCGCCCGCCATCCGCATCGCGGCACTCGCACAGGGCAAAGACATGATCCGCGCCGGTATGCAGATAACAAGACAGATGCCGCATCTGACCTTCAAGCCAGCGCTTGCAGTCCGACAGGGTGGCCTCTTCATCATGACTGGATAAAGCTAAGCCGTTCGGGCCGCTCAGACGGGCGAGGTAATGATGCTCCAGCGCTTCCAGCACAGCGCGCCCGGCAGCGTCTGGCAGGGATCGGCCCGCCGCCGTTCCTGCGCTGGTGACCTGCCCGTTTGTGGTCGGAGCCCCCAAGGTGATCTTGTCTTGCGCCACCGGATCGTCCGCACCGTTGACCGTCAAAAAGGGAATAAGCTGGTCGGGCCTAGAATTGGAATATTGTTGAGAATAACGCTCCACCGCCTCCAGCATTGCGAGAACCTGCGCATCCGCCGCATCGACCGAGCGCCCTGAGGCCACACGACGGCCCATCGGATTATTTGGCGACTGCGCCCCATCGCTGAGTTCGACAGCGCAGGTCGCGGTAAAAAAGGGCTGTCCCTTCGCCCCTGGAACAAGATGTGGGCGGCTGATCAGTTTGGAGGTAGCGGCATGAGTTATAAGTGCGTTAAAATCTTGTATACTTACCGCCATGGCCTTTACCATTATTTGTATGATGGCTTTTGAGGGACGATAACATGGCGCGATTTCAGCTGACAAACGACAAGAGTCTAAAAAACCTTGGCGACGGGATCGTCGAAGCCGCTCGACAGGAAATCGTGGCGCGCGACACCGGGAATGAAGAAGGCAAAGGGACGGCTGAAGACGCGATCAAGGCCATGATCGCGCCTTTGGAAAGCGGGTTGACGTTCGTAGATACCCAAGGCAATGAGCTTGCCGAATTCGTCTTTCATTACGACCGGGTCGAATTGGATGACGCAGGCGAGCCAATCAGACGGCAGTTGCACATCGTGATCCCCGATCTGACGGGCAAAGGCATGTCGCCTGAAGGCTTGCCGTCTTTGGACGATATCGCCAGCGAAGCCTTCGGCTGGGTTGTCATTATGGGGTGCCACAGCTGACGCAGCATCCACAGTGCCTGGGTGAGGTCCTGCAGCCTATGAGGTCTTCTGCGGAAATTCATTTATGGGGCCCGTTCAGGGTCGTTCTGCAGGATGGAACCGATGCCACGCCGCGTGGAAAACGCGCCCGCGCAATGCTGGCGCTTCTGATCATGGCCCCGGGTTACGTGCGCAGCCGCGTCTGGCTTCAGGACAAGCTATGGAGTGAACGCTCCCCCTCTCAGGGCGCGGCCAGCTTGCGGCAGGAATTGTCGAGCCTGCGCAAACAACTTGCGGGTTTTGGGTTGGACATTCTGATCGCAGATCGGGAAACCGTGCGGCTGGCGCAAAACAGCGTTCAACTGATCGAACGCCCCGCCAACGGAGAGCTGTTGGAAGGCTTCGATCTGGCGGATGCGGAATTCGAAGACTGGTTGCGGCAGGAACGCGCCAGCCGGGCCGCCGGGTGGACGGCTCCGGTTGCCCCGGACAAGACCATGATGCGGCCCACCTTGGTGGTGCGCCGCTTTCGCACCGCGCAGGACGACCCTCAGACTGCTGATTTCGCCGAAGGGCTCGCCGAAGAGCTGATCACGGTGTTGGGGGTTCTGTCTGGTGCATTTCGGATAAAATCTCTGGATGCTGACATCGCGCCGCATGAAACGGCCTATGTGCTGGAAGGGCAGGTGCGCCGGACCGACCGCATCCGTGTGACATGTCGTTTGCTGTCGGACGATGATGAAACCTGCCTGTGGACCGGCCGGTTCGACCTGGCCCCCGATGACAACATTTTTGCCGCGCAAGAGAACATCGCCCGTCAGGTCTGCGAGGCGGCGCAGGTGACCCTGACCGATGGGGAATGGTCGCGCATCTGGTCTGGTGCGCCCATCAGCCAGCCGGCATGGGAACAATATCAGCTGGGTCGCGTGCAAGAGGCGATGGGCCGCCGTCTGGCGATGCGCAAGGCGCAGGAGCATTATCAAGCGGCGCTGGATCTGGATCCGGGCTTTCATCAGGCCCGCGTGTCATTAGCGTTTTGTCTGATGGACGAATTGCGGCTGGGATGGGCCGCTGATCCGGCTGCACAGCGTCGTCGTATCGATGCCGTGCATCAAGAGATTGATGCTGACAAACGCGATGATCCCTTTGTGCAGGCCTTGGAGGCCTATATTCTGCTGGCCCGTGGCGACCGGGTGGGAGCGGATGCGCGGTTTCGCAACGTTGCGCTCGCCACGCCAAATAGCCCGGAACTGCTAGCCTATCACGCGGTTTTGCTGGGACTTTTGGGTCGCTTGCGAGAAGAAATACAGCTTCTTGAAAGCGCGCTGGACATGGCACGCCATCCGCCAACTTGGATTTTCGTCAATCTCGGCTTTGCGCATTTCACTTTGGGAGATCTGAACGCGGCCGATCAGGCCGTCACCCGCGCGCTGGCCGAAGACGAAACCAATGTGCGGGCGCGGATCGTGAAAATCGCCGTGCTTCATGCGCAATCGCGCTTTGATGAAGCGCGCGCTGTTGCGAGCGAGTTGCGCAGGCTCGATCCGTATTTGCGGTCGGAGACGTGGCGATCGCCCGAATTCAGCACCAGCGATGCACAATACCGCGCCTTTGCCGACGCTCTCAAAGCGGCTGGTTTGCCGTGATCCCCACATCGTCACACCACGTCCCATTGCGCCTCGGATTGCATTCTGACGGAGCCTGCGATCCGCTGCGGGTTCCTAGTTTACCACAACAAGCTGTCGCCCATGCCGTTTCCCGATCATGTCTTTGACCACACGCCGGCCCTGCGCGGTCTGATCACACCGCCGGACCAGTCCGAGATGCGGTTTGGTCTGGATCGATATGCCGAGCTTGACGCGCAGGCCGCCGAAGAAGGCTGGCCGCCGGGATGGCGGATGGACCATGACGACCGCGAAGCCAATCGGCAGGCCATTCTGGCCGAGCGGTTTGACAAGGATTTGTGGGTTTTTGCCTATGGCTCGCTGATCTGGGACCCGGCGGTGTATGTGGCGGAGTATCGGTATGCCCGCCTGCCGGGTTGGCGCCGGTCCTTTTGCATGCGACTTGAAGGTGGGCGCGGCACGCGGGACAAACCGGGCTTGATGGCGGCGCTGGACTGCGGCGGGGCGTGCGACGGCGTGGTGATCCGCATTGCCGCCGAGTTGGTGGATCAGGAAACCCGTTTCATGTGGTACCGCGAGATGTTTGCCGGGGCTTACAGGCCGCTTTTCCTGAATGTCGAAACGCCGCAAGGCTCGGTCGAGGCACTGTGTTTCACAATGAACCATGACAACCCGCGATATTGCCCTGATCTGGATGTGCATGTCGCGGCCCGTATGATCGCAGAGGCCAGCGGAAATCTGGGGCCGAATTTTGATTACCTGGACGCATTGATGCGGCATCTTGATGAGCTCGGCATCCACGATGATGCGATGCGTGATCTTCATCACAAAGCGAAAGAATATCGCGAGACTCTGCCACCAAGATCCCAAGCGTAGAACCGCGCGCACCTCCAGGCAGTTTGTGGTGCTCAGTATCCAACAGACTGTTGTCAACGCATCGGCAAATCAGGCTGGTTTGCCCAATGATGGGACATCGCGCGGCTATCCCTGCGTGAAGTAAGCAAGAGCAGAGACCGATCAAAAAGACTTTTTGACCCTTGCTTGGCGGGCGTACTGCTTGTCGGGTAGACTGCCTGCGGCGGCGGTCGCGAAAATACCGAAACAACGGTGACCGCAGTCTCAGTGGGACAAGAACTGACCGACCTGCAAACTGCGTTGGAAAGCGGCGCGATCACGCAGGAGGAATATGACAAGACAAAAGTGGAAATCCTCGACAGCTGATCGTTGGGCCCTGAAAGCCAATGATACCTGGCCCGTCAGTGCATGCTCAGCATGATTTCGATGTCACGCTGGGTCAGACGGGCCAGCAAGGCGCGGTCATCTGCGCTTAGCCCACCACCGGTCTGGGCCATATCGATCAATTGCCGCGCGATATCCGCGGTTGAGCGGTAATAGAGGTCGGGTTGACTGGCGCTCAGCTTGTCGACCAGCCCCAAAAGCAGCTTGCGTTGCCGCTCCCCCTCCAGATCTTTTCGATTGTCCTGCAGCATTGCGTGCTCCCATGGCCGAAACCGCCCATCGAGGACGGTAAATGAAGGGATAGCTCCACCCAGATCGGGAACAAGTGCATCCCCGGTCACAATCGTCTAAAGACGCGGCCATGCCCCAGATCGATTCCCTCTTTGTGACCCGCCTTTACCGTGCTCACCTCTCCGAGCATGGCCCAAAAATCGACCCTGCCGAGATGGAGGCCTCCTGCTATGCCATCGCCGATGATGATGAGGCAGGTCAGGATTGGTGCTCGGAAAACGGTTATCCGGGCTACACATCCTATGCGTCGCTGACGGACCTGCCCTGGCGCTTCCCGATCTTTGCCGACCTGGTCAAATCGCTGGACGCCCATGTCGCGGCATTTGCTGAAGATCTCGAGTTCGATCTGGACGGGCGCGCATTGGTGTTGGAAGACCTTTGGATCAACATCCTGCCTGAAGGGGGGATGCACAGTTCGCATCTGCATCCTCATTCGGCGATTTCTGGCACGACCTATGTTGCCATGCCGGACGGTGCCTCGGCTCTGAAACTGGAAGACCCGAGGTCGGCCCGGATGATGGCGGCCCCGGCGCGGCGCAAGGATGCGCGGCGCGATCTGCGCACCTTCATCTATCAGTCGCCGAAGGTAGGGGATGTGCTGCTGTGGGAAAGCTGGCTGCGTCACGAAGTGCCGATGAACATGGCCGAAGATGATCGGATCAGCGTCAGCTTTAACTATGCCTGGGGCACCTGATCGGCGCGTGTTGAATTCCTTAACCGCTCCGCCCCGGCTATGAGTTAGTCTCATCAGCAGCAAGGAGGGTTTGATCATGCGCTATCACCCGGTTCTCGTGTCCCTGCATTGGCTTTTGGCCTTCATGATCCTGTTCATGCTGCTGGTCGGCGGCCCGATGGTCAGCCGGATGGACGCCGCAGACCCCGAAAAGCTGACTGGTCTGTTTGGCCATATGACCGCGGGGATGATGGTGGGCCTTTTGATGATTGCCCGTCTTGTCACCCGCAGCCGGACACAATTGCCACCTGCCGCAGAGACCGGCAACGCGCTGATGAACATGGCCGCGCGCTGGGCGCATGTCGCGCTTTATGCCTTGGTGCTGGTGATGGTGTTCACCGGGATGGGCACCGCTGTGACAGGTGATCTGTTTTCGATTGTCTATGACGGCTCTGGCGCGGCCCTGCCGGTGCTGACCGATCTGCCTGCCCGTGTAGCGCATGGGATCGTGGCGACGCTTTTGATGATGCTGATTGCCCTGCATGTGCTGGCCTGGGCCTATCACCAGTTCATCCTGCGCGACGGGCTGATCCGCCGTATGTGGTTTGGTCGCGACGCCTGATACATGCTATGCCCATGCCCTGGTCATATCGCCATGCCAGCCGCGAATGACGCGCGATCCTGAACGATCTGCGCGATTGCAGCGGCCTGATTTCGGACAACATGGCCTATACAGCGCTGCAAGATGCGCTTTGGGTGTTTCGGCGGCGGCTGACTGTTGAACAGGGGCTGCGTTTTGCCAGTCTTCTGCCCTCTGTCCGGCGTGCGGTTTCTGTGGCGGAATGGGATATCGCGTCCCCCCCTGTCTGCTCTTTGCCGATTGCGCCACCCATCTGGCCGAACTGGGCGCGCTTAGGCAGGAGCACAACATGTCTCCCGACAACGTCATCGAGGCTGCGGCCCGGGCCCTGCGTTGCGTGGTGCCCGTGCGCCATTGGGACCGCTTTATGGGGCAATGTCCGAAGGTGTAGGTGACTTCTGGGCCTTGCCCGACGCGGATGTGCTGCAGCTTGGCCCACGCATCGTCTGATCATGAAAAGACCGGTTCCGCGCCGCTTTGGTCACACGCCCGATATCCGATGCAGGCAGGCTTTCTGACAGCGTGAGATCGCACATCCTTTACGCAAGCCAGTAGGGAGGGTTTTGCCATGTCATCCACGGCCCCTGTGACCGGAGCATTCTCTGGGATCGGTCGCGCCTTTGCCAAATATCATGAGGCCCGAAAGGGCAACGTGATCATCACCGCACGACGTCTGGACGCGCTCGACACCCTCAAGACAGAGTTTGAGGCCGAACATGGTGTCACGGCAACCGCCATCGCCTTGGACCTAGGGGCCGAAGGCGGGGCGCAGGCGCTGTATGATCGGGTGCGGGCGGCCAATGTGGCGCCGGATATGGTGATCAACAATGCGGGGTCCGGTGGGCACGGCGCCTTTGTCGATCGTGATCTTGAAGCTGACCTTGCCATGATCGATCTGAATGTCAAAGCGCTGGTGACCCTGTGCCACCGCTTTGGCCGCGACATGGCGGACGGGCAGGGCGGCAAGATCCTGAATGTCAGTTCAACCGCCGCGCATATGCCCGGTCCGCTAAAGTCGACCTATGTCGCGACCAAGGCGTTTGTGTCTAGCTTTTCGCAGGCCATCGCGGAATAACTGCGGCCCAAGGGCGTCACCGTTACGGCGCTTGAACCCGGCTACGTGCATACGGAATTTGCAGCCGCGGCCGATCTGGAGGGCACCAAGCTGGTCGTCCAGAAAGGGGGCACGCCAGACCAGGTCGCCAAGATCGGCTGCGACGCGATGATGGACGGGCGACTGACCGTGATCAATGAAAAGCAACTGGCCTTCATGCTGGGTTGGGTCATGCCCCTTATGCCCGCGACAATGCAGCTGAGCATGATCCGCGGCATGCAGGAGAAAACCGGGACCTAGTGACGCCCCGACGGCTGCAGAGTTGATCACAGAGGGCGCCGTGCCCTAGGCTTGCGGCATCTGGTTCAGATCCGGAGCGTTGCGATGCTACCCTTTTACAAACTGCCCATCACCCTTGCCTTTGGGCTCTGTTTTGGTGCTGTGGCCACTGCGCAGGAGGTTGCGGACAGCATCTATTTCGGCGGCCCGATCCTGACCATCAATGATGCGCAACCAAGGGCCGAGGCCGTCGCCGTCCGCGATGGCCGTATCCTTGCCGTTGGCGGTCTGGACGACATCCGAAGCCATCAGGGTGATGGAACTGATCTGATTGATTTGGATGGGCGCACGATGCTGCCGGGTTTTGTCGACAGCCACGGCCATGTCGTGATGGGCGGGCTGCAGGCGCTGTCGGCCAATCTGCTGGCTCCGCCTGACGGAGACGTCACGGATATCGCCAGCCTGCAGGCGACGCTACGCCAATGGGCGGACGATAATGCCGCCGTGGTCGATCAGGTGCAGATGATCATCGGCTTTGGCTATGACAATGCGCAACTGGCCGAGCTGCGCCATCCCAACCGGGATGAGCTGGACGCGGTATCGTCAGATATTCCCGTGCTTATCGTGCATCAGTCCGGCCATTTGGGCGTGGCCAACAGCGCCGCACTGGCGCTGGCCGGGATCACGGCCGAAAGCGAGGCCCCGCCGGGCGGCGTGATCCAGCGCGATGCCAATGGCGATCCCAATGGCGTGTTGGAGGAATATGCCTTCTTCGCCGTGCTGGTGCCGATGCTGGGATCGCTGGGCGATGCCGGTTTTCAGGCTTCGCCCGCGAAGGCAGCAAGCTTTGGGCCAGCTATGGATACACCACCGCCCAAGAGGGGCGCGCCTCCGGTGCAGTTGTGGATACGCTGAAAACCGTCGGCGCGGCGGGCGATCTGCCCATCGATGTCGTGGCCTTCCCTGATGTGCTTGAGGCGCAGGACTATATCGAAGCCAATGTCTCTCGGGACTACACAGACCGTGTCCGCATCGGTGGGTGCAAGCTGACCATCGACGGCTCCCCCCAAGGGTTCACCGCCCTGCGTGATCGACCCTATTACAATCCTGTCGGCGATTACCCGCCCGGCTACGCAGGCTATGCTGCCGTGACGATGGAGCGGGTGCAGGAGGCTGTGGATTGGTGCAGCGAGCGTGGCATTCAGATCATCACCCACGCCAATGGCGAAGGCGCGTCCGACATGCTGATCGCTGCGATTGGCGAGGCGCGGGCGAAATTCGGCGATACCGGAAATCGCCCAGTTCTGATCCACGGCCAGTTCCAGCGCGAAGATCAGGTCGACGCCTACAAACGGCTGGGTGTCTTCCCGTCGGTCTTTCCGATGCACACGTTTTATTGGGGCGACTGGCATCGGGATCACACTGTGGGTTCGGTGAATGCCGACAATATCTCCCCCACTGGCTGGCTGGTCCAACGGGGCATGATGTTTGGCACGCATCATGACGCGCCGGTGGCTTTTCCCGACAGTATGCGCGTGCTCTCTGCGACGGTCACCCGACGGACGCGGTCGGGCGATATTCTTGGCCCGCATCAAAGGGTCGATGTGATGACCGCGCTCAAAGCCATGACGATCTGGCCCGCTTGGCAGCATTTCGAGGAAGATCACAAAGGCTCCATCGAATCCGGCAAGATCGCGGATTTTGTCATCCTGTCAGATGATCCCACTGCGATTGACCCTGAAACCCTGGCCGAATTGCAGGTGATGGCCACGATCAAAAACGATGTTGTGGTCTATGAGGCCACGCCCGGTCTCCGCGATGCCCGGCTTGATATGTCGCCCTTCAGCTCCAACCCGGTTGTGGCCCATGCCTTTCTGCATGCGATCTATCAGGGCACGGGGGTGGAGCAACCCTGGATCACCGGCCTGATGCGCCGGTTTCAGTAAGACCGGTCCTCTTGTGGTGTGCATGATCCACACCACTTGATATGGTGTCCCACATTTACGCCCGACCCCGACAGGCCGGATTGTGCACAAAAGCGCGGTTTCGACCTTGCCTTTGAGGACAATGGCGCGTAATGGGGCCGCTCATCATGACCTCCACCGGAATCAGGGTGACCTCTTTTATGGGGGGCTCTCCGGTGATGTTGAAAGGAAAAAGGCGATATGAACGCCCAGGAACTGCGTAATAAGACGCCGGACCAGCTTCGCGACGATCTGGCCCAGCTGAAGAAAGAAGCCTTCAACCTGCGTTTCCAGCAGGCCACTGGCCAGATGGAAAACACAGCACGCATGAAGACCGTGCGCCGCGACGTGGCGCGTGTGATCACCGTGTTGAATGAAAAAGCTGCTGAAGCAGCTTCGGCAGACTGAGAAGGAGCCTGACAGATGCCCAAACGTATCCTCCAAGGCACCGTGACCAGCGACGCCAACGAACAGACCGTAACAGTGTCGGTGGAACGCCGCTTCACGCACCCGGTTCTGAAAAAGACCATTCGTAAGTCCAAGAAGTATCGGGCTCACGATGAAAAGAACGCCTTCAAGGTCGGCGACACCGTGCGCATCATCGAATGTGCACCGAAATCCAAGACCAAGCGTTGGGAAGTTCTGGAAGCCTAAGTTTTAAGGCTTCCCGGACAAATTCCTATTTGTCGAAACCCTGGGGATCAGGCCACGCATCGGCCCCCCAAAGGTCGGGAGAAACCACATGATCCAGATGCAGACCAATCTGGATGTTGCTGACAACTCCGGCGCACGCCGAGTTCAGTGCATCAAGGTTCTGGGTGGTTCCAAGCGTAAATACGCCTCCGTTGGCGACATCATTGTCGTCTCGGTGAAGGAAGCCATCCCGCGCGGCCGCGTGAAAAAAGGGGACGTCCGTAAGGCCGTCGTCGTGCGCACCGCCAAAGAAGTCCGCCGTGAAGACGGCACCGCCATTCGGTTTGACCGCAACGCTGCCGTCATTCTGAACAACAATAACGAGCCCGTCGGCACCCGTATCTTCGGGCCGGTGGTTCGTGAGCTGCGCGCGAAGAACTTCATGAAGATCATCTCGCTCGCGCCGGAGGTGCTGTAAGATGGCTGCCAAACTGAAAAAAGGCGACAAGGTTGTCGTGCTGGCCGGCAAGGACAAGGGCAAGGAAGGCACCATTTCTTCCGTTGACCCCAAAGCCGGCAAAGCTGTTGTCGATGGCATCAACATGGCCATCCGTCACACTCGCCAGTCGCAGACTTCGCAAGGTGGCCGCCTGCCCAAGGCGCTGCCGATCCAGCTGAGCAACCTCGCGCTGCTCGACGCCAATGGCAAACCGACCCGCGTTGGCTTCCGCATGGAAGGTGACAAGAAGGTGCGTTTCGCCAAGACCACGGGGGACGTGATCGATGCTTGATACCGCAACCTACACCCCGCGTCTGAAAATAGCGTATAAGGACAGCATCCGGGCCGCTCTGAAAGAAGAGTTCGGCTACAAGAACGAGATGATGATCCCAAAGCTGGAAAAGATCGTTCTGAACATCGGTTGTGGCCGCGCAGCTGTCAAAGACAGCAAAAAAGCCAAATCCGCTCAGGCTGACCTGACCGCGATTGCGGGCCAGAAGGCTGTGACCACCGTGGCCAAGAACTCCATCGCCGGCTTCCGCGTTCGCGAAGGCATGCCGATGGGCGCCAAGGTGACCCTGCGCGGTGACCGGATGTACGAATTCCTGGATCGCCTGATCACCATCGCCATGCCCCGTATCCGCGACTTCCGCGGCATTCCGGGCACGTCGTTCGATGGCCGCGGTAACTATGCCATGGGCATCAAGGAACACATCGTGTTCCCCGAGATCGACTTTGACAAGGTGGACGAGCCCTGGGGCCTGGACATCGTGTTTGCAACCACGGCGAAAACCGACGCCGAAGCCAAGGCGCTGTTGAAAGCTTTCAACATGCCCTTCGCGAACTGAGGCGACGGAGAGGAATAGACATGGCTAAGAAAAGCATGATCGAACGCGAAAAGAAGCGCGAACGCCTGGTTGCCAAATACGCAGCCAAGCGTGCCGAGCTCAAAGAGATCGCGAATGACGAGAGCCTGCCAATGGAAGAGCGCTTCAAAGCGCGCCTGAAGCTGGCAAAACTGCCGCGCAACAGCTCGGCCACCCGGCTGCACAACCGCTGCCAGCTGACCGGCCGTCCGCACGCTTACTATCGTAAGCTGAAAGTGTCGCGGATCGCACTGCGGGACCTGGGCTCCAACGGCCAGATCCCCGGTCTGGTGAAATCGAGCTGGTAAGGAGGGCATAGATTATGAACGATCCTATCGGCGATATGCTCACCCGTATTCGCAACGCTCAGATGCGCCGTAAATCCACCGTCTCGACGCCTGCGTCGAAACTGCGCGGCTGGGTTTTGGATGTTCTGGCCGACGAAGGCTACATCCGCGGCTATGAAAGCGGCACCAACGAGGCGGGCCACGCCACGATCGAAATCTCGCTGAAATACTATGAAGGCGAGCCTGTGATCCGTGAGCTCAAGCGTGTCTCGAAACCCGGTCGTCGCGTGTATATGGGCGTGAACGAAATCCCGTCGGTCCGTCAGGGCTTGGGCGTTTCGATCGTGTCCACCCCGCGTGGCGTGATGTCGGACGCAAACGCTCGCAGCCAGAATGTTGGCGGCGAAGTGCTTTGCACCGTGTTCTAAGGAGGGCCTGATGTCTCGAATTGGTAAAAAACCGGTCGAGCTGCCCAGCGGTGTCACCGCCGCTGTGTCGGGTCAGACCATCGAAGTGAAGGGCCCCAAGGGCACCCGCTCCTTCTCGGCCACAGATGACGTGACGCTGAGCTTGGAAGACAACAAGGTTGTTGTCGAGCCGCGCGGCAAGTCCAAGCGGGCGCGCCAGCAGTGGGGCATGTCCCGCACGATGGTGGCGAACCTTGTTCAGGGCGTGACCCAGGGGTTCAAGAAAGAGCTTGAAATTCAGGGTGTCGGTTACCGTGCCGCTGTGCAAGGCAACACGCTCAAGCTGAACCTCGGCTATAGCCACGATGTGGACTATGTTGCGCCTGAAGGCGTGACCGTGACCGCACCGAAGCAGACCGAAATCGTTGTGGAAGGCATCGACGAACAGGCCGTTGGCCAAGTCGCTGCTGAAATTCGCAAATGGCGCGCGCCCGAGCCCTACAAAGGCAAAGGCATCCGCTACAAGGGCGAGTTCATCTTCCGCAAGGAAGGCAAGAAGAAGTAAGGACGCTAGACATGGCAAACAGCAAACGCACCCTGTTTCTGAAGCGTCGCCTGCGCGTTCGGAACAAACTTCGCAAGGTCAATGCCGGGCGTCCGCGCCTGAGCGTTCACCGTTCGAACAAGAACATCTCTGTCCAGCTCATCGACGATGTGCGTGGCGTGACCCTCGCGGCCGCCTCGACCATGGAAAAAGAGCTGGGTCTGATGGGCAAGAACAACGTCGAAGCGGCCTCCAAGGTGGGCACTCTGATCGCAGAGCGCGCCAAGGCAGCCGGTGTGGACGAAGCCTATTTCGACCGCGGCGGGTTCCTGTTCCACGGCAAGGTGAAGGCCCTGGCCGACGCCGCGCGTGAAGGTGGTCTGAAGATCTAAGACCTGAGGAGGGCGCAAGCCGCCCTCCCGATGATCCGGGGGCCGTGCCGCAAGGGGCGGCTCACCAGGATTGAAGCAAACGGCCCCCACGGGCCAATGATAAAAAAGGGATGCCGAAATGGCTGAACGTGAAAACCGCCGGGGTCGTGGTCGCAACCGCGAAGAAGACGCTCCGGAATTTGCAGATCGCCTGGTTGCGATCAACCGTGTGTCGAAAACCGTGAAAGGTGGTAAGCGTTTTGGCTTTGCCGCGCTTGTGGTTGTCGGCGACCAGAAAGGCCGCGTGGGCTTTGGCAAGGGTAAGGCGAAAGAAGTGCCCGAAGCCATCCGCAAAGCCACCGAGCAAGCCAAGCGCCAGATGATCCGCGTGCCGCTGCGCGAAGGCCGCACGCTGCACCACGACATCGAAGGCCGTCACGGCGCCGGTAAAGTCGTTATGCGCACCGCGCCGGAAGGGACCGGGATCATCGCCGGTGGTCCGATGCGTGCCGTGTTCGAAATGCTGGGCATCAAGGACGTTGTGTCGAAGTCGATCGGCTCGCAGAACCCCTATAACATGATCCGCGCCACCATTGACGGTCTGCAGAAAGAGGCATCGCCGCGCTCGATCGCAGCACGTCGTGGCAAGAAAGTCTCTGACATTCTGCCCAAGCGCGATGAAGCCCCGGTTGAAGAAACCGCGGACGCGTAAGGAGATTTGAGCATGGCCAAGACCATCGTCGTCAAGCAGATCGGCTCTCCGATCCGCCGCCCCGCCGACCAGCGCGCAACCCTGGTGGGCCTGGGCCTGAACAAGATGCACAAAACCCGCGAGTTGGAGGACACCCCTTCGGTCCGCGGCATGATCCGCAAGATCCCGCATCTGGTCGAGATCGTCGAAGAGCGCGACTGAGCCTCTTTTGATCAGTGAATAGACAAACGCCCCGGTGAGACCTGGGGCGTTTTTTGTTCGAAATCGCCGCGCTGCAAACTCGGGCGGGATGCGCTGACCTGTGCCTAGGGTGAGGCGCTCCGTCCTTCCGGAACCGGTTGGCACTACTCCAGTCGTAGCTGACTTTTACCCTGCGAGCGAACGCTGGCTGCCCGGCTTGACCCTTGTCTGGTGCGGACGCCATTTCTTGCAGCCTTGGCGTACAATTTTTTGTCGACCAGAAGCCCAAAGGCCAGGGGCGGCGCCTGGACTGTTTTATCCAAGCTGCATCTGACCGAGCCCATGGATCAATCGGCACTCACAAGCGCGACTATTTCGTATTCTCGCGTCGGGCGCTGCCCTGCGCCGGTGGTCGGAAGATGATTGGTGTCAGGATGGGCCGGATGCGGCCGCCATCAGCATCGGATCAAACCCGCCGAAGATCATCCGCTTCCCGTCAAAGGGCATGTCCCCCATCGCCTCGGCCATGGCGAGATAGGACATCATCTTGGCCAAGGCGGTCTCTCGTGTGGGTTTGTCAGGCCAGACTGTGAAGGACAGGACCAGGGTTTCGTCTTCCCCGGCTTTCACCGCCATAGGAAAAGACGTTACGTCGCCCTCTGGCACGTCATCCCCCCAGCATTCCCACATCGCGGTCGCGCCCAAATCCTGAAAGATCGGCCAGGCCGTTTGGCATGG
>JABSSB010000138.1 GCA_013214715.1 Paracoccaceae bacterium
TCTTGGGATTGCGCCCTACGCGGGCCGATTTGTCACGCACCGAAAATGTACCGAAGGACGAGATTTTGACCTGCTCGCCGCTGGCCAAGGCGTCTGACATATGGTTCAGAATGCTTTCAACGAGCTGCGCGCTTTCATTGCGCGAGAGACCCACTTCGCGGAATACTGCCTCGCTCAAGTCCATACGCGTTAAAGTCTTTTCGCCCATGCTACCCTCCAAACCTGTAACGAGCATAGGGCGAAGCGATTTTCTCTGTCAATATCAGTCGATTGGCAAAAGCGGCTATGCGCTGACTTTAAAAGCGAAGAACCGCCGCCCCCCAGGCCAGACCGCCACCGATGGCTTCGGTCACGACCACGTCGCCCGATTTGATTTTACCCGATTGGCGTCCCACGGACATGGCCAGCGGGATCGACGCGGCCGAGGTATTGCCATGGTCCTGAACGGTGACCACGACCTTGTCCATCGGGATGCCCATTTTCTTGGCGGTGCCCTGAATGATTCGGATATTGGCCTGATGCGGCACGATCCAGTCGACATCCCCATGGCCCAGCCCGGCCCGGTCCAACGCGGTTTCGGCGGTCGAGGTCAGCTTGTCCACCGCATGGCGGAAGACCTGGTTGCCCTGCATGCGCAGATAGCCTGTGCTGCGATTGCTGACGCCGCCATCCACGTAAAGCAGATCCTTGAACCGCCCGTCAGAGTTCAGATCGGTCGACAGGATGCCGCGATCGGCAGGGGTGCCGTCGCCGTGCTGCGCCTCGAGGATCAGCGCGCCCGCGCCATCGCCAAAGAGGACACAGGTGCCGCGATCATTCCAGTCGAGGATGCGCGAAAATGTCTCTGCGCCGATGACCAGCGCGCGTTTGGCCTGACCAGAGCAGACCAGCGCATTGGCATTGGCCAACGCATAGACAAAGCCCGCGCAGACCGCCTGCACATCAAAGGCATAGCCGCGGGTCATGCCCAGCCCGGCTTGCACCATTGTGGCGGCGGATGGGAACGTGAGATCAGCTGTGGAGGTTGCTAGAACGATGGCGTCGATATCATCAGCCTCAAGCCCGGCATCGGCCAGCGCGGCTTGTGCCGCTTTGATCGCCAGATCGGATGTGTTTTCGCCCTCGGCGGCGAAATGGCGCCGTTCGATCCCGGTGCGCTGGCGGATCCATTCATCCGTGGTGTCGAGGGTTTTTTCGAACTCGTGGTTTTCGACCACGCGATCGGGCAGGTAGTGGCCCACACCCTTCACCACAGCGCGAATTGCCATGCCAGTTTCCTTGCGTTTTTAGTTTTCGTTGGCCTCCGCCGAGGCGGACGTAGCGTCACCTTGGGTAAGTGCCGCGCCAGATGCAACCCGCGCTTTGAGTTTTTCGGTAAATCCTTGTTGCGCCAGTTGGAATGCCAGTTTGACTGCGGCGGAGACCCCGGTCGCATCGGCCGATCCGTGGGATTTCACGACCGTGCCATTCAGCCCCAGGAAGACCCCGCCATTGACCCGGCGCGGGTCGATTCGTTTCTTCAGCCTCCGCAGCGACGTAACGGCCATGACCGAGGCCAGCCGCGACAGGATCGTGTAGCGAAATGCGGCGCGGAGCAGGTCGCCGATCAGCGAGGCGGTGCCTTCACCGGTCTTGATCGCGACATTGCCGGTAAATCCATCCGTGACGATCACATCGCAGATATCGCCGGGAATATCACCGCCTTCGACAAAGCCCACGAAATCGAATTTCGACTGTTCTGCAGCGGCGGTGATCAGCGCGTGCGCCTCTTTCAGCTCGGGCCGGCCCTTGTGCTCTTCGGTGCCGACATTCAACAAGCCAATGCGCGGGCGCGGCAGATCGAGCCCGTTGCGCGCATAGGAGGCGCCCATCAGCGCAAAGCGCAGCAGATCATCAGCATCGGCGCGGATATCGGCGCCGACATCGAGCATCACGTTGAAGCCTTGTGGATTTCGCGAGGGCCAGAGCACGGCGATCGCAGGGCGGTTCACGCCCGGCAGTTTGCGCAGGCGCATCATAGACAGTGCCATCAGCGCCCCGGTATTGCCGCAGGAGACGGCGGCCTCGGCCTCACCCGCGCGCACGGCGTCCAGCGCCGACCACATCGAGCTGCCCTTGCCATGACGCATCACATGGGAGGGTTTATCCTCCATCGTGACAACATCTTCGGCATGCCTGATCTCAACGCGCCCGCGCAAATTCTTGCGGCGGGCGACAAGGCGGGTCAGTTCGTCTGACGGTCCGTGCAGGATGAACCCGATCTCGGGGTTCTTGGTGGCGGAGGTCGAAATCCCCGCCACAACGGCAGCCGGTCCGGCATCGCCACCCATGGCATCGACCGAAATAATCACCCGGTCAGACCGGGACGTGATGTGATCGCCTTGGGCAGTCATCTGTTCGGAGCCGGAGATCGGCGCGTCGCTTAGGCGGCGTCGTCTTCCAGATCAATCTCGTCAGCCTGGGCCACGACTTCACGATCGTCGTAATAGCCGCAGGAGGCGCAGACGTGATGCGGGCGCTTCAGCTCACCACAGTTGGGGCATTCGTTCGGGTTGGCAGCAACCAGAGCGTCATGAGCGCGGCGGTTGTTGCGGCGCGACTTGGATACTTTGTTCTGTTGGACAGCCATTGTCTCAACCTATTCTTTGATGGGGCCGCGGGCAGCGCCGCGCGGCGGTTTACGTAAGCTGGCATCGTGCGGCTTGACGAGCGTTTAGGGCGCTGCCCGGACGATGTCCAACCAAAAATCCGATGAGCGCGCGAAAATACGGAGAATCCGCGGCTTGGCAAGCGGTTTTTTCCGGCCCGCTCTCAGGCCGGATCATCATCATTTTTAAGCGCATCGCGCAGCCCCGCCAGACCTGCAAAGGGGCGTGCATCTTCGTCACGCATCGGGTCAATGCCGGGGGCGGAATAGATCGCCTCTCCCAGATGGGCGCCATCCTTGCGCGGATAATCGGGAAGGGCCAGCGCCAGTGATTCCGTCATCAATGCCTCAAGATCGAGCGTGTCCGGCACCGGCTCTACCGTGTCATCTTCAGGCATTTCGGCCTCTTCCCCGTCAGGGTCTTCATAGCGGGCCAGATACAGCCGTGCGATGTCGGTTTCGATCCGCGTTGTGACCGGCTCAAGGGTGACCACGCAGGGCTGGGTCACGGTGGCGCCAAGATGGGCGCGCAGACGCCAGTCGCGTTTGCCCTGAGCGGTGATCTCACCTTCAAAGCGCAGCTTGCGCAGGCCGGACAGGTCCAGCTCCTGCGCCAGGGCAGTCATGGTTGCGGCGTCGGGGCGCAGGTCAAAACGGGTTGGGGCGGTTTGCGACAGATCCACCACCCGCAGCGCGGTCTTCGGTGTCATTTCGGAGGCTTTCGTTTCTTGAACAGGTCCAAGGCTTTCTATAATCCGATTAAAAGCCCTTCATGGGCAAGACAAGGGGCACAGGCATGAAAACACGGTCCGCACAGATCAGCAAATCGGCAGCGCGCCTATGTCGCGTGGCCGTTCTGGGGGCTGTTTTCGTGACGATGGGCTGCAGCCCGATCTATCGCAATCATGGCTGGGTGCCGACGACCGAAGACCTTGCCAGTGTCGATGTCGGCGTCGATACGCGGCTGAGCGTGGAAGAAACGCTGGGCGCGCCATCCTCGGGCGGGGTGCTGGATGATGGAAATTTCTACTATGTCCGATCCCGCTTTCGCACCTCGGGCATGACCCGCTCGCGCGTGATTTCGCGCGATATTGTGGCGGTCACCTTCACGGATGCGGGCGTGGTGCGCAACATTGCACAGTTGAGCCTTGAGGATGGCAATGTCATCGCGTTCGAGACACGCGTGACCGACCCGACGGTGAACAACAACACCTTCCTGCGCCAGCTTCTGAGCGGTGTCGGCCGCTTTAGCCCGGCGACGGGGGGCAACCAGCTTTGACGCCGCTTTGATCCCGGGAAAAGCTTTGTAAAACCGTCATCTGGCTGTCACAGTGACCATGTTAGGCCCCGGCAAGCCCGGTGCCGAAGAGGTGTGTCATGGGGATGGAAACAGCAACCACTTTGCCAATCATGCTGGCGCGCGGCCGCTATCACGCGCGGTTGGCGGCTGGCCCGGATGATCTGGCGGCGGCGCAGGCACTGCGCAGCTTGTCTTTCGCGACTTTGGGGCCGGATGTCGATGATTTCGACCCGCTTTGCGAGCATGTTCTGGTGGAAGATGTTTCCTCGGGCCAGTTGGTCTGTTGTTTCCGGATGCTGGTGTTGGAGGGCGGGGCCGATTTGCCGCGTTGCTATTCGGCGCAGTTCTACGGGCTGGAGGCGCTGGAAGGGTTCGAAGGCCGGATGGTCGAAATGGGCCGGTTCTGCATCCATCCCGAAGTGGTTGATCCCGACATTCTGCGCATGGCCTGGGGGGCGATGACGCAGTTTGTCGACGAAACGGGGGTGGAGATGCTCTTTGGTTGTTCGTCTTTTGCCGGGACCGAAACGGACGAGTATCTGGATGCGTTCGCGATGTTGAAGCATCGTCATCTTGCTCCCAGCCGCTGGCTGCCGCGGGTCAAAGCGCCGCATGTCTTCAAATATGCCGCGCGGCTGCGGCGAAAACCGGATGCGAAAAAGGCGATGCGGCGGATGCCGCCTTTGTTGAAAACCTATCTGCTGATGGGCGGCTGGGTCAGCGATCATGCCGTGGTGGATCGGCATATGAATACGCTGCATGTCTTCACCGGGCTTGAGATCGGCGCCATCCCGCCCGCGCGCAAACGTCTGTTGCGGGCCGTGGCCGGGTGATGGCGACGGAGCGATTATCCGCCCCGATAGATTGACCCCACAGGCCGCGCGGTTTAGCTGGCGGGCATGGCACGTATCCCTCTTCTTCAGCTCTCCGACATCTCCCTGACCTTCGGGGGGGAGCCTGTCTTTGCCGATCTTGATCTGGTGGTGCAGCCCGGTGACCGGGTGGCGCTGGTGGGGCGTAACGGGTCGGGCAAGTCGACGCTGAT
This sequence comes from Paracoccaceae bacterium, assembly GCA_013214715.1. Classification (GTDB taxonomy): domain Bacteria; phylum Pseudomonadota; class Alphaproteobacteria; order Rhodobacterales; family Rhodobacteraceae; genus JABSSB01. The sequence continues at coordinate 4,993 of JABSSB010000138.1, forward strand.
GAAGGTCATGGGCGGGCTGGTGGAGCCGGACCGGGGCGAGGTCGTGCCGGGGCCGGGTGTCTCGGTTGGATATATGGAGCAAGACCCGCAGATGACGGGCTTTGCCACGCTGGGCGATTTTGCCAGCGCGGGGTTGGAACCCGGAGAGCTTTACAAGGTGGAGCGCGCGGGTGAAGGGTTGAAATTCGATCCGGCCAAGCCGGTCGAGATCGCCAGCGGTGGTGAACGGCGGCGCGCGGCGCTGGCGGCGCTGATGGCGCAGGCACCCGAATTGATGCTGCTGGATGAGCCGACGAACCATCTTGATATCGAGGCGATTGGCTGGCTCGAGCGCGAATTGGCCGCGACGCGGGCAGGTTTTGTTCTGATCAGCCATGACCGAGCCTTCTTGCGTGCGCTGACCCGCGCAACTTTGTGGATCGATCGCGGGCAGGTGCGGCGGCAGGAAAAGGGGTTTGCCGATTTCGAAGCCTGGCGCGACAAGATCTGGGAAGAAGAAGACCTCGCCCGGCATAAGCTGGATCGCAAAATCAAATCCGAGGCGCGCTGGGCCGTGGAGGGCATCAGTGCAAGGCGCAAACGCAATATGGGCCGGGTGCGGGCCTTGCAGGGGCTGCGCGCCGATCGCGCGGCACAAATCAAGCGGCAGGGCACGGCGGCGATGGATCTGGCGGCGGGGCCGAAATCGGGCCGCCGTGTGATCGAGGCTGAGGGGCTGTCCAAGCGGTTTGACGACAAGCCCATTGTCAAAGACTTCTCGCTGCGGGTGATGCGCGGGGACCGTGTGGCCTTTGTCGGGCCAAATGGCGTGGGCAAGACCACGGTTTTGAAGATGCTGCTGGGGCAGGAGGCGCCGGATACAGGCGGCGTCAGCCATGGCACCAATCTGGAGATCGCCGTTTTCGATCAGGCCCGCGCGCAGCTGGACCCAGAGATGAGCCTGTGGGACAGTCTGACCGGCGATCCCGAAATGCGCGTTTCGGGCAAGGCCGATCAGGTCATGGTGCGCGGCCAGCCAAAGCATGTGGTGGCCTATCTGAAAGATTTCCTGTTTGACGAACGGCAGGCGCGGGCGGCTGTCAAATCGCTCTCGGGCGGGGAAAAGGCGCGGCTGTTGCTGGCCAAGCTGATGGCCAAGCCGTCCAACCTGCTGGTGCTAGATGAACCGACCAATGATCTGGATGTTGAAACGCTCGATCTGTTGCAGGAATTGCTGGACGAGTTTGACGGCACCGTTCTGCTGGTGAGCCATGATCGCGATTTTCTGGACCGCGTAGCGACCACGACCATCGCGATGGAGGGGGATGGGCGGGCCATCGTTTATGCCGGGGGCTGGTCCGATTATCGTGCGCAACGCGCCGAGGACGCGCCCGAGGCCGCCGCCGCCAAACCCAAAGCCGCCAGGGACAAGCCCAAGGCTGAGGCCAAGCCCAAAACTGGTTTGAGCTTTACCGAAAAGCACCGCTTGGAGGCGCTGCCCGACGAGATCGCCCGGCTGGAGGCAGAGATTGCCAAGCTCGAAGAGTTCATGGCCGATCCGGAACTGTTCACCCGCGAGCCGCTGAAATTCAAGAAAGCCAGCGAAGCCCTTGTGGAGCGGCAGGAAAAACTGGCCGCGTCGGAAGAGGAATGGCTGGATCTGGAAGAAAAGGCCGAGGCCGAGGCATAGCAGCCCTGCTGCGCCCAGGACGGCGGGCTGAGCCCGCGGTCCTCTGCGCGGCCGTCATAAAGCATGACCACTGTCATGATCGGGCTATGTCCCTTTGCACTGAGAAGGGTAATGCGATGTTCAACGATGATATCTTGGCCAAATGTCCGGAATGCGGAGCGTCCGACACTGCTCTCACGGCTGAGCAGATCAGCTGTGGGTCTTGCGGTTTTACCGAGGCGATCGTGGTGGATGCGCAGACCCAAGCCAGGCTGAAGCAGCATGTTGCCAAGGCGTTGAATAGGCCCAAGGCGAGGGATGTGCTGCAACGTTGGAATTTCGCCGGGTAGTCAAGGACGGATCAGCCTTTTGTGACTTGACCCATGACCGGCCGTCGCAAAGCATCGCAGGATGTTGCGCGTAGTCTGTCTGATCTTCATGGCCTGTCTGTTCATCTTCCGAACGCCATCCCCTGCTGCGGCGACAGAAGTCGATCTGGAACTGGTATTGCTGGTCGATGTGTCCCGGTCGATGACGCAGCGGGAATTGGAGATCCAGCGGCAGGGCTACGCCGCTGCGCTGCGCTCGGACGAGGTGTTTGCCGCGATCCAGTCGGGCTTGTTGCAGCGTGTGGCCATGACCTATGTCGAATGGTCCAACAGTCAGGATGTGATTGTCGACTGGCGTTTGCTGGAAACCCGCGATGATCTGGAGGATTTCGCGGTCACGCTGACCGCGCGCTTTGATCCGAGTCTGCGGCGCACCTCGATCTCGGAGGCGCTGATTTTTGGCTGGCGACGCATCGAAAACAATGTGTTTGAGGGCCTGCGCCGGGTGATTGATGTGTCGGGCGATGGGCCGAACAATCTGGGCCGTCCGGTGCTGCGGGCGCGGGATACTGTTGTGGCCGAAGGCATCACCATCAACGGGTTGCCGCTGATGACGCGAGAAGGCATGGGCACGCAATGGCATCTGGATGATCTGGATCTGTATTACAAAGCTTGCGTGATCGGCGGGCCGGGGGCTTTTGTGATCCCGGTGCTGGACTGGCAGGATTTTGCACAGGCCGTGCGCCGAAAGCTGGTGTTGGAGATTGCCACCGTCCCGCCGCCTGCGCAGATCGTTCCGGTGCAATACGCGCCGCCGGTCGAGTATGATTGCCTGATTGGCGAGAAGATCTGGGAGCAGCGCGAGCGCTATTGGTATTCGCCCTGAGCGGGCTTAGCCGATCTGCGCGCTGGGATGCAGGCGCGGGGAATAGCCGTTCCGAAACGCCTCAAGATAAGGCGGCGGGGTCAGCAAGGTCACGCGGCCTGAGGGGCGCGGGTGTGGCGGGCCATAGCCGTCGGGCGCACAGGGCCGGGCCGCGTTTTCGGTCAGCAGTAATGGCCTGCCGTCGGCATCGAGGATCATCGCGCCTGTGGGCAGGTCCTGGGCTTCGGCTTCATGTCGACGCAGTTGCGCGCGGCGCGGAATCGCGCGGGCGGCGTGCAGGTGGCGGTCAAGATCAGCCGCCTTGCCGGGCTGGTCCAGAGCGGCGCGAAAGGCGGTGTAATCGGCGCGGCGACATTCGGCGCAGGGGCGGTGCCCGGCAGCGAAGGCTACGGCTTCGTCAAGGAAAAACAGCTCGGTATAGCGGTTTGGCTGCATCAGGGGACGTTTGCGGTTTTTGAAGGCGGTTAGGCAGCAGACCCAGTTTTGATGCGCCCAGCGTTTGGCGGTGAGCTCGCCGGACGCATCATGCAGCACGCCGCGATTGCCCATGAAGAGGCCGTGGGCCGGATGGGCTACGATCTCTCCGGTGGGCAGGACGCGGTTTTGGCGCGGCATTAGCGCATCCGCAGGGCGCCGTCGATGCGAATGGTCTCGCCGTTCAAATAGCCGGATTCAACGATGAACCCCGCAAGCCGGGCATATTCTGACGGATCACCCAACCGGGCGGGGTTGGGCACATCGGCGGCGAGTTGATCCTGCACCTCTTGCGGCAGGCCCTGCAGCATGGGCGTCAGGAACAGCCCCGGCGCAATCGCCATGACCCGCACCCCGACCGAGGCCAGATCGCGCGCCATGGGCAGGGTCATGCCCACCACACCACCTTTCGACGCGGCATAGGCGGCCTGGCCTTTCTGACCGTCAAAGGCAGCGATGGAGGCGGTGTTGATGATCACCCCGCGCGCGCCATCGGGTTCGGGTTCGTTGGTGGCCATGGCCGTGGCGGCCAGACGCGCGACGTTGAAGCTGCCCACGAGATTGACGTCGATGGTTTTCTGGAACGCTGGCAGGGGGTGCGGGCCGTCGCGGCCGGTAGTTTTGATGCCTACAGCAATGCCCGCGCAGTTCACACAGGCGGTGATGCGGCCCATTTGGGCGCGCGCGGCGTCGATGGCGGCTTGGGTTGAGGCCTCATCCGTGACATCCGTGTCGATGAAGGTGCCGCCGATCTCAGTGGCGACGGCTTCGCCACGCTCGGCATTGCGATCAAAGAGCGTGACCTGCGCACCCTGGCTGGCGAAATGGCGGGCTGTGGCCTCTCCCAGGCCGGATGCGCCGCCGGTGATCACGGCGGCGGTGTTTGACAATTGCATAGGCTCCCCCCTTTGCGTCCTTCATTTGGGCGCAGATGATCATGCCGTGGGCGGGCTGTCCATATGGCTCAGGGGGTTTCGCGGATAACCTGACCTGAGGTCTTGAAGGATATGCCTTGCGTGCCGTTGCCGCCGACCATGATCGCCTCGACCACCGGGGGCAGGGCGGGGTCAGAGGAGTTCCAGGATACCAGAAAATTCGCGCCCACGCCGCCATCGCTGCGCAGCGGAATCAGCGCGCTGGTGGAGGCAAAGGGACGCAGGATCACCGGGGCGGGCAGGTGGCTGGAGAGTTTGACGCCCAGATTGTCGTGAAAATCGATCTGCGTAACCGAGATATTCTGCTCAGGATCGACGTTATGCACGACCAGCGTGGCGGCCAAAGGCTCGCTGCGGTCGGCCTGGGTCAGCACGCTGACATAGGCAGGCACATAGATCAGTTGCGACGTCACAGGCGCGGGCACGGATTGCGCTTGTGCGGTGGCTGGCCAGAGCAGCAAGGCGGCCAGCAGGGGCAGTGTCAGACGTTCAAACATGGGGCAGACCTTTCCCGGATCAGTGCCACGATACAAGGGTCACCGATCCGGGCAAGGTTGTTTTGCCTCAGCCGTCCAGCTGCACCAGCGCGTGACGCTTTTTGCCCGCGCTGATTTTGATCGGCGCCGAAAGCGCGCCTGCATCGATCATCAGGCCCGCATCTGTCAGCGGCGCATCGTCAATCTTTGCGCCGTTTTCGGCGATCAGGCGCTTGGCTTCCTTGCCGGATTTCGCCAGTCCCGATTTCACGATCAACTGCACGATGGAGATGCCATCGCCAAGCTCCGCTGCCGACAGGGTCAGCGTGGGCAGGTCATCACCCACACCGCCTTTTTCAAAGACTTCGCGGGCCGTGGCTTCGGCCGCGGCGGCAGCCTCTGCCCCATGGCAAAGCGTTGTGACCTCATTGGCGAGGATGATCTTGGCCGCGTTGATCTCGGACCCTGCCAGCGCGCCCAGTCGCTCGCATTCCTCGACCGGCAATTCGGTGTAGAGCTTCAGGAACCGGCCCACATCGGCATCGGTCGTGTTGCGCCAGAACTGCCAGAATTCATAGGGCGCGCGCATTTCGGCATTCAGCCAGACCGCGCCATCGGCGGATTTGCCCATCTTCTTGCCATCCGAGGTGGTCAGAAGCGGCGTGGTCAGCCCGTAAATCTCGTGATCCAGCACGCGGCGCGTCAGGTCGATCCCGTTGACGATATTGCCCCATTGGTCCGACCCGCCGAACTGCACCAGACAGCCATAGCGGCGGTTCAGCTCAAGGAAGTCATAGGCCTGCAGGATCATGTAGTTGAATTCGAGGAATGAGAGCGATTGTTCGCGATCCAGCCGCGATTTCACGCTCTCAAAGCTCAGCATCCGGTTGACCGAGAAATGCCGGCCAATGTCGCGCAGGAAATCGAGGTAATTCAGCTCATCCAGCCATTCGGCATTGTTGAGCATCAGCGCGCCGGTCGGGCCGTCATCATAAGACAGGTATTTGGCAAAGACCTGTTTGATGCCTGCGATATTGGCGTCGATCTGTTCGGGCCCCAGAAGTGGGCGTTCATCCGCGCGAAAGGACGGATCGCCCACCTTGGTCGTGCCACCGCCCATCAGCGTGATCGGCTTGTGTCCGGTCTTTTGCAGCCAGCGCAGCGTCATGATCTGAATCAGCGATCCCACATGCAGCGAGGTCGCTGTCGCATCAAAACCGATATAGCCCGGAACCACCCCTGCGATCAGCGCCTCGTCCAGGCCCTGATAATCGGTGCAATCGGCGAGAAAGCCGCGCTCCATCATCACAGCGATGAAATCCGATTTGGGGTGATAGGTCATGTCTTGCCTCGGGGTTGATCTGCGCGGCAGGGTATAGGCGAGGCAGCGGCGAAGGAAAAGAGCATGAATACGCGGATGCGCGTGCTGGGGGCGATGTCGGGCACATCGCTGGACGGGGTGGATTGGGCGGTGATCGAAACCAATGGCAAGGCGATCACCGGCTTTGGCCCTTCGGGCTATCGCGCCTATTCCACAGACGAGCAGGCGCTGCTGCGCGCAGCCCTTGGCCAATGGGATGGGCCAGAGGTCACAGCCGCCGCCGATCTGGTGACACGGGCGCATGTTGAGGCGTTGTCAGAGGCCGGTCCGGTCGATCTGATGGGCTTTCACGGACAGACATTGGCGCATGATCCGGGCGGGCGCGGCACCTTGCAGGTGGGTGATGGGGCAGCTTTGGCGCGGGCATTGGGCGCGCCTGTGGCGTGGGATTTCCGGTCTGGCGATGTGGCGGCGGGCGGGCAGGGCGCACCGCTGGCGCCGTTTTATCATTTTGCCTGCGCGCAAAAGATCGGGGCGCAGGCGCCTTTGGCTTTTCTGAATATGGGTGGTGTGGGCAATCTGACTTGGGTGGATCCAATGGCCGACGCGCCCGAAACGCCTGGCGCATTGCTGGCCTTCGACACCGGCCCGGCCAATGCCCCGTTGAATGATCTGATGCTGCTGCGGTGCGGTGTGGGTTTTGACCGTGACGGGGCCTTGGCCGCGCAGGGGCAGGTGGATGCGGGTGCGGTGGCCGCATTTCTGACCCATCCCTATTTTGCAGAGCCTGCGCCCAAATCGCTCGATCGCGACAGTTTCGCTGATCTGCCCACCCGCGTGGCGCATCTGCCCGATGCCGATGCCGCCGCGACCCTGTTGGCGATGAGCGCGGGTGCCGTCGCGGCGGGCCTGGCCCTGTGCCCAACACGGCCCGAACATCTGCTGGTCACAGGGGGCGGGCGGCTGAACCCGGTGCTGATGGCGCAGCTTTCGGCCTCTTGCGGGGTCGCGGTGGACCCGATCGACGCTGTGGGTCTTGATGGCGATATGCTGGAGGCGCAGGCCTTTGCCTATCTGGCGATGCGCGTGCATCTGGGCTTGCCCCTATCCGCGCCGATGACAACCGGCGTGCCGGTCGCGATGACCGGTGGGCGCGTCAGCCACCCCTAAAAGTTTTTCACATAGTCACGGGCAAAGGCGCGATAGCTGGGCGATGTGGTTTTCAGATGCGTAGCAATCTCGCGATGCAGCGCGGGCAATTGGTGAAACGGCACATTGGGAAAGCTGTGATGCTCGGCATGATAGGGCATGTTCCAGGCCAGCCAGCGCACCAGCCGGTTTGTGAAGGTCGTGCGCGAATTCTCCAGCATGTTTGCGACCGGCGGGCAGCACCCATGTTCGGCCAGCAGATAGAGCCGCAGGACCGGCTGGCCGATCAGAACGGGTATGATCCACAGCCAAAACGCCAAAGGGCTGGCAAACAGGCTCAGGACCACAAGCGCATAGAGCCCGAGCATCACCCGCGCCTCCAGCCGCATTGCGCGATGGCGGCGTTCGGGCAGATAGGGCGCGTCGATCACGCCAAAGGCATTGGCCCAGAGCACCTGCGTCATGCCGCGCCAATAGCCCCATCCCGTCAGATAAAGCGCCAGCGCAACGGGGGTTTCGGGCCGCGGCCCTTCGGCCAGTTCGGGGTCACGCTCTGGATCATTGGTGAAGCGGTGATGCGCAAAATGGAAATAGCGAAACCATGTGAAGGGCAGCATCAGCGGCAGCGCCACCAGATGCCCCACCAGATCATTCAGCCAAGGCGTACGAAAGGGTGTGGCATGGGTGCATTCATGGCTGAGCGTGAACAGAAAGACGATCAATACGCCCTGCACCGGTAGCAATAGCCCCCAAAACGGCCCTTGCAGCGCGATATAGGCCGAGCTTAGGGCGATGGCGCCGAAATGGCTGGCCAGATGCAACAGACCGGCGCGGTCCGAGCGGTCTTGCAGCGCGCTGCGCCGCTCTTCGGGCAGGGCTGCGAGCACCGATCTGTGGTCTTGGCTCATGGAATGTCGAACCCCTCGGGTGCGAGGGTGAAGCCGTCAAACTGAAAGCCGGGTGAGACCGTGCAGCCCACAAGCGTCCAGTCGCCCAGACTGCGCGCGGCCTGCCAATGATGCGGCGGCACGATGACTTGCGGCAAGCCGACCGAGAGATTGCCGGTCAGGATATGCCGCGTGGCGGGGCCGCTCTCATCCGGGCTGAGCGAAAGCTCCAAAGGCGCGCCTGCATGAAAATGCCAGATCTCGGTCGCGTCGACCTTGTGCCATTGGCTGCGTTCTCCGGCGGCCAGCAGGAAATAGATCGCCGTGCCCACAGGCCGCCCGTCCCCTTCGGCAGCCCATGTCTGGCGGTAATGACCGCCTTCGGGATGGGGGGCGAGCCCCAGCAATTCTATGATCTCTTTGGCCGTCATGGCGCGCGCCCTCTGGTGTTTTGCTGAAACCGGCTTATCTGGCTCAGCATGACGCTCTCGATCCCTTTCGACAACTCTTTCGCCCGCCTGCCGGATGTGTTTTTCACCCGGCTTGATCCGCAACCTGTCTCGGCGCCGCATCTGCTGGCCTTCAACCATGACCTGGCCGATATCATGGGCATCACGCCCGGCGAGCTGCAGGAGATGGCCGAGATTTTCGCCGGCAATCACATCCCTGACGGGGCTGAGCCTTTGGCGCAGCTTTATGCTGGCCACCAGTTTGGTAATTGGAACCCGCAGCTGGGCGATGGAAGGGCGCTGCTGCTTGGCGAAGTCCTGGGCAGCGACGGGCTGCGCCGGGACATCCAGCTGAAAGGGTCGGGCCGCACGCCCTATTCCCGCGGAGGTGACGGACGGGCCTGGCTTGGGCCGGTGCTGCGCGAATATGTCGTGTCCGAGGCGATGCATGCGCTGGGCATCCCGACAACACGGGCGCTGGCGGCAGTGGCCACGGGCGATCCGGTGCTGCGCGAGACACCGCTTCCGGGGGCGGTGCTGACGCGGGTGGCGGCCAGCCATCTGCGCGTGGGCAGCTTTCAGATTTTCGCCGCGCGCGGCCAGATCGATGATCTCAAACGTCTGACCAATTATGCCATTGCGCGCCATTATCCGGACGCCGAAGGACCGATGGGCCTGCTGCGCGCGGTGGTGGCGGCGCAGGCGGCGCTGATCCCGGCCTGGATGTCGGTCGGCTTCATCCATGGTGTGATGAACACGGATAATTGCGCGATCTCAGGCGAAACCATCGATTACGGGCCTTGTGCCTTTCTCGATGCCTATCACCCCGACATGGTGTTCAGCTCCATCGATCAGATGGGCCGCTATGCCTATGGCAACCAGCCCGATATCGTGGTCTGGAACATGGCCCAATTCGCCACCGCCCTGATCCAGCAATGTGACGACAAACAGGCCGCCGCCGAGGCAGCGACCGAGATCGTGCATGCCATGCCCGCCATGATGCAGGACAACTGGCTGACCCGCTTCCGTGCCAAGATCGGACTGGCCACGCAGGAGGAGGGCGATCTTGCCCTGATCTCCGATCTGCTGGCCCGCATGGCGGCCAATCAGGCCGATTTCACCAACACGTTCCGCGCGCTGGGCACAGATAACGCCCGTGACCAGTTCACCGACCCCGCCGCTTTCGATAGCTGGGCCGCAACATGGCAGGCCCGCATCGCGCGCGACAAAGACGTCACCGCCCGGCTTGCAACGACCAACCCCGCACGCATCCCCCGAAATCACCGCATGGAAGAGATGATCACTGCCGCCACGCAAGGCGATATGGCACCTTTCACAACGCTCATGGCAGCGCTGGCCCAGCCTTTCGAGGATCGTGCAGACTGGGAGCCGCTCTCGCGCCCGCCGACCGAAGCCGAAATCGTTCCGGCCACCTTCTGCGGGACCTGATCTTTCTTCTCTTGAAAAATACCCCTCGGGGGGAGGTGGCGCAGGCCCCGCGGGGGGCAGACAGCCCCCCGTTCCACGGCAGTGGGCTTATTTCCTGTTGATCAGGATGAGCCCAACCGCCACCAGCGCCAAGGCCCCCCAGACCTGCACGCCGATCTCTTCTCCCAGAATGAGCCAGCCGAAAATCACCGCCAGAACCGGTGACAGGAAACTGAAGGACGCCACGCCCGAGGCGCGGTAGATCTTCATCAGGTGAAACCAGAACAAAAATCCCAAAGAGGCGACGCAGATGACCTGAAACGCCAGCCCCCAAAGATGCAAAGGCTGCAGATCGCGCAAAAGCGGGCCAAAGGCGGGCGCGAGCACCAGCAGCACAGGCCCCGAGACCGCGAGTTGAAACCCCAGCTGAATTTCTGGTCGCACGCTGGCCAAAGGCGTGGCCCGCACCGTCAGAGCAATCGCCGCCCAGCCGAAACTGGCCAAGAGCGCCAGCGCATCCCCCAGCAAGGAGGCATCGCCACCGCGTTCCGCCAGCGCCAGCACCACCCCGCCAAAGGCCAGCGCCATGCCCGCGATCTTGCCCGCGCTTAGCCGTTCGCCGGGCAAAAGAATATGCGCCGCGATCCCGAGCCAGACCGGCATGGAATAAAAGATGACCGAGGCCCGCGCCACAGATGTCAGATCGAGCGCGTTGAACAGGAACACGAACTCGGCGGCAAAAAGCACACCGGATATCACACCCCACTGCACCTGGCTGCGTGTCAGGTCGAGCGACAGGCGCTGCCACAAGATCCACCCGCCGATGATCCCCAGCGCCAGAACTGACCGCAGCCCGGCCTGAAACACAGGCGCGAATCCATCATTTGTGAGTTTGACCACCACCTGGTTCAGCGCCAGCGTTGTCGAAAATACGATCAGTCCGGCGGCTCCGGCGGCATCGATGGGTCTTTTGGCATCCATGCGGCGCACCACGCCCCAAGGCCGCGCCAAGGTCAAGCGCTGCTTGCATCCCTGCGCGCTGCTTCGCAAAGTACAGCACATGACATTGCCCGCCCCGCCAGAGTCCGGCCTGCGCCTGATCAGCTATAACATCCGCAAATGCCTTGGTCTCGACATGCGGCGTCGGCCCGAACGCATTCTGCGCGTGCTGGACGGCAGCGAGGCCGATATCGCCGTGCTGCAAGAGGCTGACCGCCGCCTGCCGCCGCGCCCGTCGGCCCTGCCAGTGGAACTGCTGGATCAGGCCGGTTGGGAGGCGCTGGATCTTGGCGGCGCGGATTCGCTGGGCTGGCATGGCAATGCGATTCTCCTGCGCCAAGGCCGCGCGACATGGCGCGACAAAGGCCATCTGCCCTTGCCGGGGCTGGAGCCGCGCGGGGCCGTTTGGGCGCAGGTCAGCGGGCCGCAGGGGGATTTCGTCGTGATCGGCTTGCATCTGGGGCTGGTTGCCACCTCGCGACGGGAACAGATGCAGGCTTTGATGCGTCATCTTGATGATCTGCCCGATCTGCCACTGGTCTGGGCGGGGGATTTCAACGAATGGGCGCGCGGCACGGTGCTGGATCACAACGCGCCCGACATGCGGTTTCTGCCGCCGCGCCCCAGCTTCCCGGCGGCCCATCCGCTGGGTGCGCTGGACCGGATCGCGCTGCGCGGCGGGATCGAGGCACTGGATCACGGGGTGATCACCGCACAGCCGGCGCGCATGGCCTCGGACCATCTGCCGATCTGGGCCGATCTTCACCTGACCTGAGCCCCACGTCGGCCGGCTCTGCGCAAAACGGGTTCCGACCCGGGCCAAGATCAGCTATGGCTGAGGCCCGACCGACCAGAGACCACCATGACCGACACGATCATCGACCGTTGCGAAGCCCGCGGGCTACGCATGACCGACCAGCGCCGCATCATCGCGCAGGTTCTGCAAGACAGCACCGACCACCCCGATGTGGAGGAGCTTTACGCCCGCGCCAGCGCCAGGGATTCGGCGATTTCTCTGGCCACGGTCTATCGCACGGTAAAACTGTTCGAAGAGGCGGGAATCATCGATCGGGTCGAATTTCAGGATGGGCGCGCGCGTTATGAAGATGCCGAACGCGATCATCATGATCATCTGATTGATCTCAACACCGGGCAGGTGATCGAATTCGTCGATGCCGAGATCGAAGACTTGCAGGACCGCATCGCCGCCAAGCTGGGCTATGAGCTGCGCGGGCATCGGCTTGAGCTGTATGGCGTGCCGCTGAAATCCAAGGACTAAGCCTCTTGCACCTGCCGCCGCTTTGCGTCACGGCTGCGGACAGAGAGGATTTCACACATGGAAAATCTGCGCGGGGCGGGCCTGATGGTGCTGGCCATGCTGGGCTTTGCCGTCGAAGACATGATCATCAAGCTGTTGGCGCAGACCCTGCCGGTCTGGCAGATTCTGGTCGTTCTTGGGCTGGGCGGTGGTGCGATTTTTGGCGTGCTGGTGGTGATGGCACGTCAGACGCTGTTTCCGCGTGAAATGCTGTCACCTGTATTGCTGGCGCGCAATCTGGGCGAATTGATCGGGGTGATCGGCTTTGTCTCGGCGCTGGCGCTGGCGCCTTTGGCGCTGGTCTCGGCGGTTCTGCAATCGGCGCCGTTGGTCGTGGTGATGGGCGCAGCGCTGGTTCTGGGCGAAACCGTCGG
>JABSSB010000139.1:0-7650 GCA_013214715.1 Paracoccaceae bacterium
CGATCACCGGCTGGGACCATTTGCAGCGACCGGGGTTTCCCGGCGGGGCGCGGTGATGCTGCGCTCCGCCACCTATGCCTGTGCGATCCAAGCGGGCGGCGGGGTAAACCCCGCCCTAGGCTGGACCCGCGCGCGGCGCGTCACAGCCCTTTAGAGCCGATGGCCAGGTATTTCTGACGCCGCCCTTTGATTAGCGCATCACGGTCGCGGTTTTCGAAATCGGTCAGTGTGGCTTCGATCATATCCCCCACGGCCTCAAGCGTGGCTGTGCTGTCGCGGTGCGCGCCGCCCATGGGCTCGGGAATGACCTTGTCGACCACGCCCAATCGTTCCAGATCCTGCGCGGTCAGGCGCAGCGCCTCGGCGGCTTCGCGCATCTTTTCGGCGTCTTTCCACAGGATCGACGCGCAGCCTTCGGGTGAGATTACGGAATAGACCGAATGCTCCAGCATCGCGACCGTATTGGCCGTGGCAAAGGCCACCGCCCCGCCGGACCCGCCTTCACCGATGATGATCGAGATCATCGGCACGCCAACCTTCAGGCAGGCTTCGGTTGACCGCGCAATTGCCTCGGACTGGCCGCGCTCCTCGGCGCCTTTGCCGGGATACGCGCCGGGTGTGTCGACCAGAGTGATGATCGGCAGATTGAACCGGTCGGCCATATCCATCAGACGGATTGCCTTGCGATAGCCTTCTGGCCGCGCCATGCCGAAATTGCGTTCGATCCGGCTTTTGGTGTCATTGCCCTTTTCATGGCCGATCACCATCACCGGACGGCCCCGGAACCGCGCCAGCCCGCCCATCACTGCATGATCGTCGGCAAAATTCCGGTCCCCGGCCAGCGGCGTGTATTCGTCAAAGAGCGCGTCAATATAATCCTTGCAATGTGGCCGCTCAGGATGGCGCGCGACCTGACATTTGCGCCAGGGCGTCAGCGATTTGTACAGCTCCTGCAGCAGCTCCTGCGCCTTGTCGTCCAGCGCTGCGGCCTCTTCGGACACGTCCATCTCTTCATTCGCCCGCGCCAAGGCCCGCAATTCTTCGGCCTTGCCTTCGATCTCGGCGAGCGGTTTTTCGAATTCCAGATATTGCGTCATCAGCGCGTCCCGCATGGAGTGGTGTTTCACGCTATATGACGCCTGACCCAAGGGGATGCAACTCGGCAAGATTTGCAAAGACCGCCTATGGCACGGATAGGGTGAGACGCAAAGGGGGGACTGCAATGCCCAATCATCTTGAAACCCGCGTGCTACGCGTGCTGGCCTATATCCATGACAACCCCGCCGGAAATCTGTCGCTGGACCGGCTGGCCGATGTCGCGGCCATGTCCCGGTTTCACTGGCATCGCGTGTTCCGCGCCATGACCGGAGAGACCTGTGCCCAGGCCGTGCGGCGCACGCGCTTGCACATTGCCGCCATCGATCTGGTGAGCACGGTCAAACCGGTGGCGCAGATCGCGGCTTAGGTCGGCTATCCCGATCTGGCGGCGTTTTCCCGCGCGTTCTCTCACAGCTATGGGCAAAGACCCATGGCCTTTCGCAAGGCAGGCCGGGTTTTGCCGCAACCCAACTTCACTCTGGCAGGAGAAACGCCAATGCATGATGTCACCATCCGCACCGACGCGGCCCGCAAGATCGTGGGTCTGCCCCATCAGGGCGCCTATCCCGAGATCGGGCAAGCCTATCAAAAATTTGCGATCCTGTGTGGGGCGCGCAATCTGTGGCCGGCAAATGGGGCCAATGACGGCTGTGTTCTATGACAATCCCGAAACCGTGCCTGTGGACAAGCTGCGCGCGCTGGCGGGGGCGATGCCGACCCGGGGCGACACACCCGAAGGGCTGACTTGCCATGATGTACCGGCAGGGTGCATGGCGGTTTTGACCTTTAAAGGTCATTATGCCGGACTGCCTGCCGCCTATCAGGATTTCTATGGCCGCTGGGTGACGCAATCCGGTGAAGAGCCGGCAGATGTGCCGTCTTTCGAGACCTATCTCAACGACCCGCGCAACACCGCGCCCGAAGACCTATTGACCGAAATCTGTATGCGCTGAAAGGCTAGGACCAGATAACCGGCACCAGCGACGCGACCAAGAGCCCGGCCATCACGCGGTTGAACAGAACCATCCGGCCGGGCGTATTGAGAAAGCGCGCCATCTGCTGGCCGATCACCGTCCATGACCCGACGGTCGGCAGATTGACCATGCCAAAGATCACCGCCACCGCCGCAATCGACCCCATTGTCTGGCTGGGCGCATAGGCGGTGATCGCCCCCACGGCCATGGTCCAGGCCTTGGGGTTCACCCATTGAAACGCCACCGCCTGCAGAAAGGTCATCGGTTTGGCGCCCGTCTTGCGTCCATCGATCCCCGCCGCCGTCGCGATCTTCCAGGCCAGCCACAACAGATAGGTCACACTCACCACTTTCAGCACCGTGTAGCTGACAGGATAGGCGTCAAACACCTGCACCAGCCCGGCCCCCACCACCAGCGCCATGATCACGAACCCCAAGGCCACGCCCAGCATATGCGGCACGGTGCGGCGAATGCCAAAATTGGCGCCCGAGGCCATCAGCATCATGTTGTTCGGCCCCGGCGTGATCGAGGTCACGAAGGCAAAAAGGACCAGCGCCGCAAAAAGATCATACGTCATGCATCGCATCCTTCACCGCCCGACTCCGAATGAAATTGCGTTTTGCGGCGGCTTGGGTCAAAATACACAATTAATGGCGAAAATAGACCAAATAAACCGCAAGATATTGCAAGAACTGACGCGCGACGGTCGGATCAGCAATCTCGACCTCGCCGATCGCGTGGGCCTGTCGCCCTCGGCTTGTCTGCGCCGCGTGCAGGATCTCGAACGCGCCGGTGCGATCTCGGGCTATCGCGCGGTGCTGTCGCCGCAGGCGATGGGCATCGGGTTCATCGCCTATATCGGTGTCGGGCTGAACCATCACTCCAAAGACTCTCAGGAAGGCTTTGAACGCGCGATGCAGGCTGCGCCCGAGGTGGTGGAATGCCACAATATCACCGGAACCATCGAATATCTGCTGCGGGTCGAAGTGGCCGATCTGAAAGCCTATAAAACCTTCCACACCGAAGTATTGGGCACCGTGCCCCATGTCAGTGCGATCACGTCCTATGTGGTGATGGGCTCGCCCAAGGACGCGTTTCGGTGAGGATAAAGGCGGTGTTAAAGCGCTGACGTGACCCGCCCAACGCGGCACATGCCAATTGGCATCGTGATGTGTCGACCATCGTCAGCGGCACGTCTTCGACCGAGCTGCGAATGGCGGTTCGGAGCCCAATTTACCGAATTTCTGTCTCGCAACTAACGTCCGCTTTCAATCAGCATATCGGGGATAATGTCCAAAATACCTGCTCCAAGCATGGCATCTTTCTTGAATCGGTTGGCCGTCAGCAACTGCGCATAGCCGTGGACCAGGCTCCACAAGAACATCTGTCGTTTCGCATCCACACTGGCCGGGTCGCCCTCAAACTGTCCGAAGTCTTTCGATATGTCCGCCAAGATGACAAAGCACGCACCGACTTGGCGCATCAAGTCGGCATCGTTCGAAGACACCCTGTCGCGCGCAAACATCAACTCATAGAGTGCCGGATGATCCTGCGCAAAGGCAACGTAGCCTTGAAGTGCAGCCTGTCTGCGCACGTTGCGATCCGCCGCCTCGTTTGAATTGCGGCGCATATAGGCTTCCAATTCGGCGTAGCCTTGTGCGGCAAGTGCCGTGAGAAGCGCGGCCTTGTTAGCAAAGTGATTTTGCGGCGCGGTCGCACTCACGCCAACCGCTGTGGCGCATTTTCGCAATGACAGATCGCTGTGCCCCTCGGTCTCCAGCAACCTGCGCGCTGCGGTCAACAAGGCGTCTCTGAGATTGCCGTGATGATATGGCTTCGTGTCTTTGGCTTTCGTCTTCATGTGTGCAGTGTAAACTTTTTCTTGACACCCGCGCAAGGGCGCAGATAGGAATATGCGCAATGTAAATATGCATTGCACATATAGGAGCTGAGATGAAAAAGATGCTAGTGTACGCACTTGGAACTGTTGTCGGGTTGGTGGTTCTGGCCGCAGCCTTCTGGTTCACGAACCCGATGGGACTGCGGGATACGGCCCTGGCAAACCAAATCGTCAAGATGAGGGTCGCGCCCGCCCGTCTGGGCAATCCAAAGACTCCGGGTGACTACGGGATGGCCTATAACGACGTGGACATCATAACCGATGACAATGTGCGGCTCAGTGCCTGGGAGATACCAGCTGCGGTCCAGTCGGATCGGACCGTTATTCTCAACCATCCTTTGACCACAACCCGCTACGGATCAGAGGCGGGGCTTGATGGCGTCTCAGCCGAGTTCCTGCCCATGGTCAAGCACATGCACGATGCAGGCTACAATGTCGTGATGTACGACCATCGCGGTCAGGGTGACAGCGACGGCGGACTTGGCAAAAGCGCCAAGGGGGCCGAGGCGCCTGTGGGTGCAGGCGTAACCGAGTGGCAGGACGTAGTGGCATCGCTTAAACATGTCAGATTTTGGGGATAATGAGATCCTTTTCATGTCCCAGTGCATGGGGGCAAATGCTACCTTCCTCGCCTGGCAGAACGCGCCTGAACTCTTCGCCAACCCACAAATCAAGGGGCTTGTCGCGAACCAGCCGACCCTGTCCTACAACATGACCGACCGGTTCATCCGGGCCAAGACCGGTCTGGACCTCGTGGATCGCGTCCTCGAAATCCAACGAGAGAAGTACGGGTTTGGCTTTGCCAATGCCCTGGAAGCAGTTCCAAGTGTCACGGTGCCAATCCTGTTCGCGCAGGTTGAGAAGGACGAGTACACCTTCAATACGGAAACGGGTCAGAACGACATTCAAGAGATCATCGACGCGGCAACAACCGAAAATGAGGTCATCTGGATTGGCCCGGAACATCCCAACGCGTTTGGTACGGGAATGCGGTTTGACGGGTATCAGTACTTCAATCTGCATCCTGAACAATTGCTAGGATTCATGACGAGACAGTTCAGCTAGGGAAGCCGTTGAAGCGCGGACATTCGGAAGCGGACCTTCTGGTGACAAACCGGAAGGTCTGTTTTGTCCGCATAGCGGACCATCCTACATCCGATTTAGAATGCCTGATCGTGCGTGGTTGCCATTGCTTGCGATGATCTGAAAAACAGCGACGGGCACTCAAACAACTGGCTGAACCATCGCTTTATGATGCCGAAGACCACAGATGACACCCACATCTTTGGCCTCCGTCATTTTCCTTGCCCAAATACCCCGGGGGAGCCGCCGCAGGTGGCGGGGGCAGAGCCCCCTGATCAGTCTCAACCTGTGATCATCTCGGCTTGTTTCACGATCACCTCGGCCTGTTTGATCGACGCGATATCCACCAGACGCCCTTTATAGACCGTCGCGCCTTCGCCGCGGGCTTTGGCGTCTTCCATGGCTTGCAGGATTTCGCGCGCCTCGGTCACGGCTGCCTCCGAGGGGGTGAAAACCTCATTGGCCAGCGCGACCTGTTTGGGGTGGATGGCCCATTTGCCCACCATGCCCAACGTGGCCGAGCGCAGCGCCTGTGCGCGGAAGCCCTCGTCATCCGAGAAATCGCCAAAGGGTCCATCCACGGGCAAAACGCCATGCGTCCGGCAGGCCGCGACAATCGCCGCCTGCGCCCAGTGCCATGGGTCGGACCAATGCTTTTGGCCCTCATGCATCATATAATAGTTTTCCTGCGTCCCGCCGATCCCGGTGGTCTGCATCCCCATCGAGGCCGCGAAATCCGCCGCGCCCAGCGACATGGCTTCCAACCGGTCCGAGGCGGCGGCGATCTCTTCGACATGCGCGATACCGGCGGCGGATTCGATGATGACCTCAAAGCTGATGCGCTTTGTGCGGCCTTTGGCGGCTTCAATCGCGGTGACGAGCGCATCCACGGCGTAAAGGTCCCCGGCACAGCCCACTTTCGGGATCATGATCTGGTCCAGACGCTCACCGCCCAGTTCCAGCAGATCCACCACGTCGCGATACCAATAGGGCGTGTCCAGCCCGTTGATCCGCACCGACAGGGTCTTGTTGCCCCAATCCACGCCTGAGATCGCCTCGATCACATTGGCGCGGGCGCTGTCCTTGTCCGACGGTGCCACCGAATCTTCGAGATCGAGATTGATCACATCCGCCGCCGAGCCTGCCATTTTCTCAAAGATCGCCGGTCGCGAGCCGGGGCCAAAAAGCTGGCAGCGATTGGGACGGGCAGGGGCGGGCGGCTGGGTGCGAAAGCTCATGGGATGCTCCGATTTCAAGCAAGGATGTTTCGTTTCGAGGTCGCGTTTTGGTATGAAATGACCCAAGCCGGTGCAAGGGCTTTTTTGCGCCTGCAGCATCGCGCGCGCAGCAAAGCGGGGTCATCCTGTGCCGAGAGAGAAGAATTGTCTGCTTAATTTGCAGGCAATCGAAGTTTATTGCGCCATTTGACGCTTTGACGCGAAATCCTTTCCCGATCCGCTGCGGCAGATGTGGCTGAATGGGAAACTCTGCCCCCATGCTATGAGTAAAGTCGCGCAGAATCAGAATGGAGTCCGTGTGATGAGCATGATTGAAACACCTTATCTGCTGTTTCTGGGCGACGCGCCGGATCAGCTTGCGGCGAAAGTGGCGCAGGGCATCAAGGATTGGCGCCCGGACAACGCCGTGGGGCAGTTCCGCCTGCCGGGCTGTGGTGCGGATCTGGGCCTGACGGATATGGATCTGGCCGCGGCCAAGGCCGCAGGCGCCAAGACGCTGGTGATCGGCGTGGCCAATCGCGGCGGTGTGATCAGCCAGGAATGGAAAAAGGTTCTGGTCACCGCGCTGGAGGAAGGGTTTGATCTGGCCTCGGGCCTGCATAACCTGCTGCGCGACGAGCCAGACCTGGTGGCGGTGGCCAAGGCGACAGGGCGCGCCCTGCATGACGTGCGCGTTCCCGCGGTGGAGTATCCGATTGCCAATGGCAAGACGCGCAAGGGCAAACGATGCCTTGCCGTGGGCACCGATTGTTCGGTGGGCAAAATGTATACGGCGCTGGCGATGGATATCGAGATGCGCAAGCGGGGGATGAAATCCACCTTCCGCGCCACCGGACAGACCGGAATCCTGATCACCGGTGACGGCGTGCCGCTAGATGCGGTGATCGCGGATTTCATGGCCGGGTCCGTGGAATGGCTGACCCCGGACAATGACGAGGATCACTGGGATCTGATCGAAGGGCAGGGATCGCTGTTCCATGTGTCCTATTCCGGGGTGACGATGGCGTTGATCCATGGCGGTCAGCCCGACGCGTTGATCCTGTGTCACGAACCGACCCGTCCGCATATGCGAGGCCTGCCGGATTATGATCTGCCCTCGCTGGAAGATCTGCGCGATCTGGCGCTGCAACTGGCCAAGGTGGCCAACCCGGGCGTGCAGGTCGTGGGGATTTCGGTGAACACCCAGCATCTGAGTGAAGATGAGGCGGTGGCCTATCTTCAGGAGGTCGAAGACCGCATGGGTCTTCCGACAGTTGATCCGTTCCGGCATGGCGCTGGGCGTCTCGTCGAAGCGTTGGAGGCGGTGTAAGCGAAGAGGCGGGGGCGCTGCCCCCGTCGCCTGCGGCGACTCCCCCGG
>JABSSB010000139.1:7660-17358 GCA_013214715.1 Paracoccaceae bacterium
GAGAAGAAAGATGGGGGTTGGTCATGGGCATTGAGGTCACGCGCGATGTGTTCCGGTTGGCGCAGGTTTTCACCATCTCGCGCGGGTCGCGGACCGAGGCCAAGGTGCTGACGGTCAAAATCACGCGGGGTGGTCATGTGGGGTGGGGCGAATGTGTGCCCTATGCGCGCTATGGCGAGACTTTGGAGTCAGTCACCGCCGAGATTGAGAGCCTGCCGGGCGATGTCACGCGGGCCGCGCTGCAAGACCTGCTGCCGGGCGGGGCCGCGCGCAATGCGGTGGATTGTGCGCTGTGGGATCTGGAGTGCAAGGCTGCGGGCAAGCGTGCCTGGGAGCTGGCCGGGTTGCGCGTGCCGGGGCCGGAGATCACAGCATATACCCTGTCACTGGCCGAGCCGGAGGCCATGCGAAAGCAGGCGGCAGAGAATGCGCATCGGCCTTTGTTGAAGATCAAGCTGGGCACGCCGGATGATATGCCGCGTTTGGAGGCCGTCCGGGCCGGGGCGCCGCAGTCGCGGATCATCATTGATGCCAATGAAGGCTGGTCGGCAGAGATTTACGCCGATCTGGCACCGCATCTGGTTCGGCTGGGGGTGGAACTGGTCGAGCAGCCCTTGCCCGCGGGTGAGGATGAGGCGCTGCTGGGCATGGCGCGGCCCTTGCCGGTCTGTGCCGATGAAAGCTGCCATGACCGCGCCTCCCTGCCGGATCTGAAGGGCAAGTATGATGTGGTGAACATCAAGCTAGACAAAACCGGCGGGCTGACCGAAGCGCTTGCACTGCGCGAGGCGGCCTTGGCGGACGGGTTCAAGGTGTTCGTGGGCTGCATGGTCGGGTCATCGCTGGCGATGGCGCCTGCGACGTTACTGGCGCAGGGTGCGATGGTAACGGACCTTGACGGGCCGCTTCTGCTGGCCGAAGACCGGGACCACCCGCTGCTATTTGACGACAAGGGTGTTCACCCGCCCGAACCTGCCCTGTGGGGCTGATGGAGACATGAAGATGCGCACAGTATATGTGAATGGCGAGTATCTGCCCGAGGATGAGGCCAAGATCTCGATCTTTGATCGGGGGTTTCTGATGGCGGACGGGGTTTATGAGGTGACCTCGGTTCTGGATGGCAAGCTGATCGACTTTGACGGCCATGCCGTGCGGCTGAAGCGGTCTTTGGACGAGTTGGACATGGCGTCGCCGGTCAGCGACGAAGATCTTTTGGCCATTCATCGTGACCTGGTTGAAAAGAACGGGATCGTAGAGGGGCTCGTTTATCTGCAGATCACGCGCGGCGCTCCGGCGGATCGGGATTTTGCCTTCCCGGACCCGGATGAGGTTCCGTCCTCCATCGTGTTGTTCACGCAGAACAAGCCCGGACTGGCGGCCAGCCCGGCGGCGCAGAAGGGCATGAAGGTCATTTCGATCGAGGATATCCGTTGGGGCCGTCGCGACATCAAGACGGTGCAGCTGCTTTATCCGTCGATGGGCAAGATGATGGCCAAGAAGGCCGGGGCTGATGATGCCTGGATGATTCAGGACGGGCATGTGACCGAAGGCACATCCAACAATGCCTATATCGTGAAGGGCAATAAGATCATCACGCGCCCGCGCTCGAACGATATTCTGCACGGGATCACCCGCGCCGCCGTTTTGCGGTTTGCCGAAGAAGCGCAGATGGAAGTTGAGGAGCGCCTGTTCACCATCGACGAGGCGAAAGAAGCGGATGAGGCGTTCATCACCTCGGCCTCGACCTTTGTGATGCCAGTGGTTGAGATTGACGGTGTGGCGCTGGGCGATGGGGTGCCGGGCAAGGTCGCGCCGCGCCTGCGCGAGATCTATCTGGACGAAAGCCGCAAGGCGGCGATCTGATCAGAAGGCCAGCTCACGCTTGAGCGTTGCGAGAACCTGTGCGGCGGCCTCTTCCGGAGAGGCCCCGGCCGGGTTCAAAGCCGCGCGCAGATAGATGCCATCGATCTGGGCCGAGAGGCGCAGGGCAATCGAGCGGGCCTGATCGCCTGTCAAAGGGCGCAGCGCGTGAGCGAGGTTGGACAGCAGCCGCGCGTGATAGATGCGCAAAAGCCGCCGCGCCGCGTCGGAGCGTTGCGCCAGAACATAGAAATTCATCCATGCCGCGATCACGCCCCGGTCAAAATGGCTGGTGCCAAAATTGGCCCGGATGAGCGCGTCGAGTCGCTGTTCCGGCGTGTCCGCCACGGCCAGCGCAGCGCTCACATCGCGGCTATAGCGTTGCAGAATGTCGCGCATAGCCGCGAGAAACAGCGCTTCCTTGTCGCCGAAATAGTGAAACGCCAAAGCCGAAGACACGCCTGCGATCTTGGCGATCTTGCCGACGGTCACGTCAAGTGATCCGGTTTCTCCGATCGCCTGGATCGTGGCGTTGATCAGCTGTTGCTTTCGCTGTATTTCGGCTCCCATTGCGGATGCCCCTTCAAAAATCCTTGCACTTCCGGTCTAGTCGGCCATTGTTTGACCAGTCAATCAGCAATTCAGACCAAGGGAGAGGGACACCCCATGACTTCAAGGCTTATGGTATCCGCGCTTGCACTGACCGCCGCCGCCAGCATGGCGCAGGCCGATTGCGGCACTGTGACATTTTCGGATGTGGGCTGGACTGATATCACCGCCACGACTGCCGCGACCAGCGTCGTGCTGGAGGCGCTGGGCTATGAGACCGATATCAAGGTTCTGTCCGTGCCGGTGACCTATACGTCGATGGCCGAAGGCGATATCGACATTTTCCTGGGCAACTGGATGCCCACGATGGAAGCCGACATCGCCCCCTATCGTGAGGCCGGGACGGTCGACACCGTGCGCGAAAATCTGGAAGGTGCGAAATACACTCTGGCCGTGAATGCGGCCGCTGCGGCGCTGGGCATTGCCGATTTTGGCGATATCGCCGCGCAGGCTGATGCGCTGGACGGCAAGATTTACGGGATCGAGCCGGGCAATGACGGCAACCGCCTGATCATGGACATGATCGCGGCCAATGCGTTTGGGCTTGAAGGGTTCGAAGTGGCCGAAAGCTCGGAGCAGGGGATGCTGGCGCAGGTGGCGCGGGCCAATCGCCGGGAGGAGCCGATTGTCTTCCTCGGTTGGGAGCCGCATCCGATGAACGCGAATTTCGAGATGTCCTATCTCAGCGGCGGCGATGACTGGTTTGGGCCCGATCTGGGCGGCGCCACTGTCTATACCAACACGCGCGCGGGCTATGTCGAGGACTGCCCCAATGTCGGCGCGCTGCTGACCAACCTGAAATTCTCACTGGCCATGGAAAACGAGATCATGGGCGCGATCCTGAATGATGGTGAAGACCCCGATGATGCCGCAACAGCCTGGATGGCGGCGAACACGGATATGGTGATGGGGTGGCTTGATGGTGTGACCACCAAGGATGGTGGCGACGCAGCGACGGCTGTGTCGGCGGCCCTGGCCAATTAAAGCCAGACCGACCAATGATGCCGCCGGGCGCAAATCCCGGCGGCATGTTTTTTGACAGGAGGGGACCGGATGGACTGGCTGACAGATGCCAAGATCCCGGTGGGCAAATGGGCCGCGTCGGTCTTTGACTGGTTGCAGACCCATGGTGGCTGGTTCTTTGACGGGCTGGCGCTGGGGCTTGAGACAATGATTGACGCGATCCTGTGGGTGTTGCAAAGCCCGCCGCCCTTGCTGGTGATCGCGGTGATGGCCGGTTTGACCTTTTGGATGCAGCGCAGCTGGAAGATTGCCGCCTTCATCGCGGTGGGCTTTCTGTTCATCGTCAATCAAGGCTATTGGGAAGAAACCACCGAAAGCCTGACGCTGGTGATGACGGCTTGCATCGTGTGCATGGGGCTGGGCGTGCCCATCGGCATCGCGGCGGCGCATCGGCCGCGGCTCTATGCCGTTTTGCGCCCGGTTCTGGATCTGATGCAGACCCTGCCAACCTTTGTCTATCTGATCCCGGCCATCGTGTTTTTCGGCATCGGTATGGTGCCCGGCCTGATCGCCACGGTGGTCTTTGTGCTGCCCGCGCCGATCCGGCTGACCTATCTGGGTGTCTCGGCCACGCCGCAGCCCTTGCTGGAGGCCGCGCGGGCCTTTGGCGCGACGAACCGGCAGGTGCTTTACAAGGTCGAACTGCCCTATGCCGTGCCGCAGATCATGACCGGGCTGAACCAGACGATCATGCTGTCACTGTCGATGGTGGTAATCGCTGCGTTGGTGGGGGCCGATGGGCTGGGCGTGCCGGTGGTGCGGGCGCTGAACCAAGTGAATACGGCGCTGGGTTTTGAGTCCGGGTTCGTAATCGTGGTGCTGGCGATCATGCTGGACCGCGCCTTGCAGAGAAAGATCAAATCATGAGCGTCGCGGTTGAGATCGACAATGTCTCCATCGTGTTCGGGGCGGAGCCGGACACGGCCCTGCCGCTGATGGATCAGGGCCAAAGCCGAGCCGAAATTCAGGCGGCCACCGGGCAGGTGCTGGGCGTGCATGATTGCAAACTGAGTGTCGAGAGCACCGAGATTCTGGTGTTGATGGGCCTGTCGGGGTCCGGCAAATCCACGCTGTTGCGGGCGGTGAACGGGCTGAACCCGGTGGTGCGCGGGCAGGTGCGGGTCAATGACGGCACGCAGATGGTGGATGTGACCCATGCCGACGCTGCCACATTGCGCCGCATCCGGCGGCGGCATGTTGCGATGGTGTTTCAGCAATTCGCCCTGCTGCCCTGGCGCAGCGTGCGCGACAATGTTGGGCTGGGCCTGGAACTGGACGGGATGCGCGTGCCCGAGATGCGCGAGCGTGTGGATGCGCAGCTGGACTTGGTCGGTCTGGCCGATTGGGCAGATCGCAAAGTGTCGGAGCTGTCGGGCGGGATGCAGCAGCGTGTCGGCTTGGCCCGCGCCTTTGCGACCGAGGCGCCGATCCTGTTGATGGATGAGCCGTTTTCCGCGCTTGATCCGTTGATCCGCACCAAGCTGCAGGATGAATTGCTTGAGCTGCAATCCCGCCTGAAACGCACGATCCTGTTTGTCAGCCATGATCTGGACGAGGCGTTCAAGCTGGGCAACAAGATCGCGATTATGGAAGGCGGGCGGATTTCACAGGCGGGCACGCCGCAGGATATCCTGTCAAACCCGGCCAATGATTACGTGGCCGAATTCGTCCGCCACATGAACCCGCTGGGCGTGCTGCGGGCACGCGATCTGATGACCCCGCTTGACGGGGCCAAGCTCGACCATGCCATAGAGGCCGACCTCCTGGTGCGTGACGGGCTGGATCAGCTGCTGGCAGGCTCCGGCCCGCTGGGGGTGCAAGCGGGTGACGAAATGATCGGCCAGCTGGATCGTGATGCCGTGCTGCGCGGGTTGGTGGCGCGGGGTTAGGCCTGCGCCTCAAACGTGGTGATCAGGGTCGCGACATCCGGCCCTTCGCCCACGAGTTCCAGCAGATTGCGGTCGGGGTCGCGGATGAAAATCGTCGATACGCCCATGAAATGCCGCCGGTCCGGGATCAGGATGCCAGCCTTTGACAATGCTTTTTCGGTCCCGGCGATGTCCTTCATCTTCAGCGCGACATGGGTGATGCCCGGATATTTGTCGGGCCGGTCCATCAGGATGTTTTCACCCTGCATGACATTCGCGGGCCCCAGCAGGTTCACGACAAGGCCCGAGGGATGTCGCATCACGATCGGATGGCCTTGATCATAGGCCGCTCCGGCGACAAAGCAGAAGCCAAGCGTTTCGCAAAATGTGACAGACACATCCCGGTCGCTGATGCGGATGCCGATATGTTCGATGCTTGCACTGTCCAGCATGGCTGATCTGCTTCATCGTGGAGATCGGTCTAGCCTTGTGCGGATGTGCATATAATTCCGTGAGTTTGCCCAGGATGTGTGAGGTCGCGCAGGGTTTAGGCCGGGTGGATCAGAATTGCGCGGAAATCATTCACATTGGTCAGGGTCGGGCCGGTGACGACCTGGGCGCCGATCTGGTCGAAAAAGCCGTGGCTGTCATGGCGAGCCAGCGCAACAGCGGGGGTCAGCCCCTGTTCGGCGGCTTGGGCCAGCGTGTCGGGCGTGACGATGGCGCCCGCGACTTCCGCCGCACCATCGACGCCATCGGTGTCACAGGCGATGAGGTGAATGCCCGGTGCCTCTTGCAAATGCATGGCCGCCGCTAGCGCATATTCGGCATTTGGCCCGCCGACCCCATCGCCACGCCCGGTGACGGTGCATTCCCCACCCGACAGCAGCAAGAGCGGCGCATCGCCGGGCGCCAGAACCGCCTGCCGCGCCAAGGCCATGCGGGCATGGGCGGCACCCAGTTCAGCGGCTTCGCCTTCCAGAGCGTCGCCAATAATGTCCACCTGACAACCAGCAGCGCGGGCTTGCTCGGCGGCGGCGGCCAGCGCCTGAGACGGCGCAGCGACAATGCGGGTTTCGGCGCGCGACAGGCGCGGATCGCCCGTTGGTACAACTGACGATGCCGCCAGCGCCTGATAAGCGGCCTCTGGCAGGGTCAGGTCATAGCGGGTCACAATCGCTTGCGCGTCGGCGGTGGTGCTGGTCTCGGCCACTGTGGGACCAGAGGCGATATCGGACGGATCATCGCCCGGCACGTCCGAGATCATCAGCGTGATCAGACGCGCGGGATGCACGGCGGCGGCGAGTTGCCCGCCCTTCACGGCGCTGAGATGCTTGCGCAGCGTGTTCATCGCATCAATCGGCGCGCCCGAGGCCAGCAGCGCCTGATGCACGGCGCGCTTGTCTTCTAACGTCATGGGCGCCTTGGGCGCACAAAGCAGCGCCGAACCCCCGCCAGAGATCAGGGCGATCACGGTGCAGTCTTTGCCCAGACTGGTGACCAGTTCCAAGAGCCGTTGTGTGGCCGCGACCCCGGCGGCGTCGGGGACGGGGTGGGCGGCTTCGACAATCTCGATCCCCTGACAGGGGCGGGCATAGCCATAGCGCGTGATCACCAGCCCGTCACACGGCCCCCAAGCTGTTTCCAGCGCTTCGGCCATGCGCGCGGACGCCTTGCCCGCGCCGATCACGACAACGCGGCCATCGGGGCGTGGGCCAAGCTGGGCGGGCACAACCTGCATCGGGTCGGACACGGCCACGGCCGTATCAAAGAGGTCACGCAGAAAGGCGGCGGGGTCGGCAAGATCGGTCATGGCCGCATAACGCATCGTCGCGCGGCGGAATGCAAGCGCGGTCAGAGCACGCCAATCTCGGCCAGCGCGCGGTCCAGTTCGGGTGGCAGGGCGGTGTCGGCGCTGCGCCCCGGTGGCAGGTCGGCGGGCGCGTCTTCGGGTTTGAGATAGCGCCAGCCCTGAAACGGGCGGCGCGGGGCAGCGCGGGTGCGGATGATCTGCGGATCAAAGACGATGCCGCAGCGCAGGATGCCGTCTTCGCCCGGCACTTCTTCAAGGTCTATGATCCGCTGGCGGGCGAGGATCACGCCTTTGAACACCCAGTAGAGCGAGCCGCCGTTAAGGATTTCATCGCGCCGTTTGGGCCACATCCGCGTCACATGGCGCGGGCGATAGGCCGGGTCCAGCAGCTTGCGGCTGGCCTGCCAGTCGGCGAGATCTTCGATCGCATCCGCGCCCACGCATAATTTGACGAGGTTTATGGTACTGCTCATTTGGCCCCCGCGAGAATCTTAGCTATATGGTAGTCTCTGGTTGGGGACATGCAACAAATTGTGCCCTGAAAGCCAATTTCCGCTGCGCCAGATGCCAAAGGATCGACAAATGAGCCGTTTTGCCGCCCCGATTGCCGAACAGATCTGGGATATGAAATACCGTTTCAAACAGGCCGATGGCACAGCCATCGACCACAGTGTGGAAGACAGCTGGCGCCGGATCGCCCGCGCCACCGCCGCCTGTGAGGCGGAGCCGGAGGTTTGGGAAGAGCGCTTCTATGCCGCGCTGGAGGATTTCAAATATCTGCCTGCCGGCCGGATCACGGCCGGGGCGGGCACGGCGCGCAAGGTGACGCTGTTCAACTGTTTTGTCATGGGCACGATCCCCGACAGCATGGGCGGCATTTTCGACATGCTGAAAGAGGCTGCGCTGACCATGCAGCAGGGCGGCGGGATCGGCTATGATTTCTCGACCATCCGGCCCAAGGGCGCGGATGTCAAAGGCGTGGCGGCGGATGCGTCGGGGCCGCTGTCTTTCATGGATGTCTGGGATGCGATGTGCCGCACGATCATGTCGGCGGGCTCGCGCCGGGGCGCGATGATGGCGACGATGCGCTGCGATCACCCCGATGTGGAAGACTTCATCTCGGCCAAATCCGACGCCGCGCGGCTGCGCATGTTCAACCTGTCGGTGCTGGTCACCGATGATTTTATGCAGGCGGTCGAAGCGGACGCGTCCTGGGATCTGGTCTTTGATGGCAAGGTCTATCGCACCGTGCAGGCGCGGGATCTGTGGAACAAGATCATGCGCTCGACCTATGATTATGCCGAACCGGGGGTGATTTTCATCGACCGGATTAATCAGGCCAATAACCTGAACTATGTCGAAACCATCGCCGCGACGAACCCCTGCGGCGAGCAGCCTTTGCCGCCCTATGGCGCCTGTTTGTTAGGGTCGATCAACCTCGCCCGGCTGGTGACAAACCCGTTTGAAGCCGATGCCATGCTGGACGACGCCGCTTTGTCCGACCTTGTCGCCACCGCGGTGCGGATGATGGATAATGTGGTCGATGTGTCGAATTTCCCGCTGCCCGAACAGGCGGCGGAGGCCCAGGCCAAGCGCCGCATCGGGTTGGGTGTGACCGGGTTGGCAGATGCGCTTTTGATGCTTGGGCTGCGCTATGGCTCGGATGAGGCGGCGCGTCAGACCGAGCACTGGTTGCACGCGATCGCCCGCGCCGCCTATCTGGCGTCGGTGGAGTTGGCGAAGGAAAAAGGGGCATTCCCGCTATTTGAGGCAGAGCCTTTCCTGAATTCCGGCAGTATGCAGGCGATGGACGACGACGTGCGCGAGGCGATCCGCGCGCATGGCATTCGAAATGCGCTTCTGACCTCCATTGCGCCGACGGGGACGATTTCGCTTTATGCGGGCAACGTGTCCTCGGGGATCGAGCCAGTCTTTGCCTATGCCTATACGCGAAAGGTGCTGCAAAAGGACGGATCGCGCACGGAAGAAGAGGTCGTGGATTACGCGGTGCAGATGTGGCGTGACCTGAAGGGTGACGCGCCGCTTCCGGAGTATTTCGTGAACGCGCAAACTCTGGCGCCATTGGATCATGTGAAGATGCAAGCGGCGGCGCAGAAATGGGTGGATTCGTCGATTTCCAAGACGATCAACTGCCCTGAGGATATCTCGTTTGATGATTTCAAGGATGTCTATCTGCAGGCCTGGGCGACCGGTTGCAAAGGCTGCACGACCTATCGGCCCAATGATGTGACCGGCTCGGTCCTGTCGGTGTCGGAAGCCAGCGAGGAGACCCCCACCGTGGCCAGCGAAGGCGAGGTCATTTACATGTCCGAACCGCTGGACCGCCCGCAGGCTTTGGAAGGGCAGACCTACAAGCTGAAATGGCCCGATAGCGAACACGCCATTTATCTGACGATCAATGACATTATCATCGGTGGGCATCGACGCCCGTTTGAGGTGTTCATCAATTCCAAGAATATGGAGCATTACGCCTGGACCGTGGCACTGACCCGGATGATCTCGGC
>JABSSB010000014.1 GCA_013214715.1 Paracoccaceae bacterium
TGCCGGTGCTGTGGCTGATCCTTCGGGCCATCCCCCCGGCACCACGTCGCGTGACCTTTGCGGGTGTGAGCCTGCTTCATTGAATTGTTGCACGGCACTTGCTAAGTTTCCCCGGCAGGGCGCTGCACGGTGCAGCCCCGTTTTGCAGGAGGACGTGAACCTGACACCCCAAGCTGAAGCGGTTTTGGCCGCTGATGACCGGGCCGGCATGATGGCCGCCCAGACCCTGCCCGACAGCGAAACGCTGCTGGCAAGCATTCTTTCCTCACTTGACGACGACAAAGGCGAAGACATCGTGCAGATTGATCTGCGCGGGCGCTCGGCGTTCGGCGATTACATGGTTGTGGCCTCTGGACGGTCGACACGCCAGGTTGCCGCGATGGCCGAAAAACTGGCAAACCGTCTGAAATCTGCGTTTAGCATGTCTGTTCGGATCGAAGGCAAGGACACCGGCGATTGGGTCCTGATCGATACGGGCGATGTGGTCGTGCATCTTTTCCGCCCGGAAGTGCGAGAGTTCTATCAGTTGGAGAAGATGTGGCAGCCCCAGGGCGCGGCGAACTGAGCCTCTGACAGGCTTGAAAGCAAGGGGTGCTGCCCTTGGGGCAGCCTATGGCGATGCGTGTGCATATCCTCGCGGTTGGTCGGATGCGCGGCGGACCGGAAAAACAGCTTATTGACGACTACTTGAAACGCTTTGACCGAACTGGTCGCGCGCATGGTTTGGGGCCTGTGCAGATGACCGAAGTCGAAGACAAATCCGGTCAGGGGATGGCGCGCGAGGCAGACTTGCTACGTCGGGCACTGGTGCGTGGCGCCACTCTGGTCACTCTTGATGAACGAGGCAAACTGCTGAGTTCGCCCGAATTGTCGGCCAAACTTGGCGCATGGCGCGACGAAGGCCGGTCTGATGTCGTATTCCTGATTGGCGGCGCGGATGGGATCGACCCGTCGCTCCGAGCCGAAGCGGATTTTTCCATCTCTTTTGGTAAGATGGTGTGGCCCCACATGCTGGCCCGCGTGATGCTGGCCGAACAGCTTTACAGGGCCGCCACCATTCAGGCGGGCAGCCCATATCACCGGGTTTGACCCGGCAAACCCAGTCAGATCCACCAAAGTGACAAAGCATCCTTTGGATCGGGGCGCAGCATTCCGCGAAGATGATCAGCCCATTTGGGCTTTCAGGTCATCATAAGCATCCATCGCCTTGGCCGCATACAACATGGATGATCCGCCGCCCATCTGAATGCTCATGGCCAGCACATCTGCGACCTCTTCACGCGTGGCGCCGTTCAGATTGCGCAGGCCCTGGCGCAGGGTGCTCAGTTTTTCTTTGGTCGACATGATCGCGATCTCCACCTGTCCTGACACATAGACAGAAACGAATATCATTTCTTGAATGTATTAGGATGCAAGGCCGCCATGCGCCTTGCGCGAGATCAAGCTCAGATTATTTGCGGGCATCTCGATGATGTCGACCATGTCCAGCCCAGCATGCTGCAAACAGTCGATTACGTCGAAATCATCTTTGTAGCCTATGGCCGGGTCCTGTGCCTGCAGCTTTGCATGGAAACTGGCGTCGCCATCGCTGGTAAGTACCCCGCCGCGCATAAAGGGGCCGTAGAGGCTGAGAACACCGCCTGGCTTCAGCGCTTTTGCGGCTTCAGAGACCAGCGTTGTGGCTTCTGGCATGGAAATCAGGTGCAAAAGGTTGCCCAGATGAATGAGATCTGCGTGATGTTCATCGCCCCATCCGGGCGATAGCGCGTCCAACGCGATCGTCGG
Source organism: Paracoccaceae bacterium (assembly GCA_013214715.1). Lineage (GTDB taxonomy): Bacteria > Pseudomonadota > Alphaproteobacteria > Rhodobacterales > Rhodobacteraceae > JABSSB01. The sequence goes on from JABSSB010000014.1 coordinate 1,786, forward strand.
CAAGATGTTCGATAGGCCGGTTTCGGCGGCATGGGCATCGATAGACGCACGGCGGTCCTGATCAATCTCGGTGGGTTGCCATGTCAGGCCGGGCAAAACAGAGGCAAAGACAACCACATGCTCCCCCGTGCCCGAGGCGATCTCCAGGGCTTGTCCGGTTGACGGAGCAACCTTGGACAGCATGGCCGCCACATCGTCACGATTGCGCAGCGCCGATGGGGCCGAGAGTTTGGCTCCCTCGGTCGCGTTTGCCACGCTGACAAATTCCGAAGGCTTCCCACGCTCTGGCATCAGTCGAACCTTTCCGGCGACAAGGCCCAAATCAACGACTCTGGCAAGCCGGATTGAGCGCCAAGGATCACATCGGCCAAAAGCTGCGAGGCTGCTGGCGAGGTCTGAAACCCGTATCCACCCTGACCTGCGCACCAGACGAAATCAGGCTGCGCGGCAGCGCGGCCCAGAACCAGCGCCCGGTCGGGCGCAAAGCTGCGTAGCCCGGCCCATGTGGCCAGCGGGCGCGTGACGTCTTCGGTGACGACCTCCTGATAGCGGGCCATGCCTTCGGCCAATACCAGATCATCGGCCCAAGCGTCATGTGGGTGGCTTGGGTCTTCTTCGGACGGGGAGACGATCAGAGCGCCTGCATCCGGTTTGGCATACCAGGTTTCGCCAACGCCCATCAGCATCGGCCAGCGCCGCAGGTCATGGCCGCCGGGTGCCGCGATCCGTGCCATCGACCGGCGCAATGGCGTAAGCCCAATGCGCGCGACCCCCGCCAGCCCGGCGACCTCGTCGGCCCAAGCTCCGGCAGCATTGACAAGGATCGGCGCAGACCAAACCTGTGTTCCGGCCGTGACCTGCCAAACGCCACCTGTCCGCGTGATATCGTCTGCACGCGTTTGCGTGTGCAGCGTGCCACCATATGCCCGCAGTGTTTTGACGTGATCCTGCAACAACCGATCTGTGTCGATATCCCAAGCAGCTCCATGATGCGCGGCGCGCGTAACTTTGGCCGGATCAAGGATCGGCACCATTTCCAACGCATCATCCAGCGTCATGGGATCAAGTCCCAACGTGTTACAATCGGCAGCAAACCCGTCCCCTTCATCTGCCGTTCCAACCAGCATCAGACCACGCGGGCTGAGATATCCACCTTCTCGAAAGAACTCACCGCTCGCTTTGTTGAGCGCCACAGTTGACGGCAGGCCATAATTCGCCTCGTACAGGGCCGCCGACCGTCCCGATGCGTGATAGCCGGGGGCGGTCTCAGCCTCCAGCACCGTAACAGATGCCTTTGGGGCCAGCCGTGCCGCAAGGCTAAGCCCGGCAATGCCCGCGCCGATGATGAGGATATCGGTCATGCTTTTTCTTCGATCCGATCTGTGGCGGGGGGCGGCGACGGGGCTAGTGCGCTGAGTTCATTGTAAAGGTCCGAAGACAAGGTGATCTCAATCGCGGCCAAAGACGGGTTCAACTGCTCTGGGGTGCTGGCGGAAATGATGGGCGACACAGCAAAGGGACCCTGAGCAGCCCACGCCACGGCGAGCGTGGCAGGCGCCATACCTTCTCGGGCGGCAATCGCGCCCAGCCCTCGCGCAGCATCGTGCATATAGGGCAAGCCATATCGTGTGGCATAGCGACTGTCCTGCGTCAGCCGCCCTTCGCCTCCATCGTCATATTTCCCTGTCAACAAACCACCGCCCAGTGGCGAATAGGCCGCGACATGGATGCCTTGGTCATCGCACATGGGCAGCAACTCGACCTCAACCTGTCGTTTGACGAGGTTATACATCGGTTGCAATGCATGGACGCCGGTCCCAAATTCGGCCCCGATAGCAATGGCCTTCATCACCTGCCATGCTGCGAAATTCGACAGTCCGACATATCGGATCAGACCCGCGTCGTGCATCTCTGCAAAGCATCCCATCGTCTCGCGCAGATCCGTGTTGGGGTCAAAGCGGTGCAAATACAGCAGATCCACCGCATCCTGCTGCAGCCGTTGGCGCGACAGGTCAAACTGCGCCCGTATGTTTTCGGCGCCCGCCCCGCCGGTATATCCTGCCTTGGTCGCAAGAAAAACATCATCGCGCTCCGCCGCAAGAAAACGGCCCAGCATGGTTTCGGACCGGCCTTCGGTGTAGCCATGCGCCGTGTCGAAATGATTGATCCCTGCCGCGCGGCAGGCCTCAAACATCGCGCGCGCAGACGCCTCATCAGCCTTGCCGCCAAATTGCATGGCGCCAAAGGCAAATCGCGACACGGATGTCCCGTTGCGTGTGGTCAGTTTGCTGGTCATGCCGTCAGTCTTGGCATGGATCAGCGGGTCAGGGAAGTGGCCCCTCAGGCTCGCACGCGTTCGCTTTTGGGATCATAGAGCGGTTTGAGCGACGCCGTTGCCTTCACCCGCGTGCCCATCACGTCGATCTCATAGCTTGACGCCAGAACATCCACCGCACTTTCCCCGGCGCAGGGCACATAGCCCATGCCAACCGCCCCGCCGAGGTGATGGCCATAATTGCCCGAGCTAACATAGCCGATAATCTCCCCGTCTCGCAGAAGGGGTTCATTGTGATAAAGCAGCGGTTCAGGGTCGGTCAGAAGGAACTGCATCATGCGCGCTTGTGGCCCGGATTGTTTGCGTGCCAGCACCGCATCGCGGCCATTGAAGGCCTCTTTCCCGATGTCCACGGCAAAGCCAAGCCCTGCGTCGATCACGTTGTCCTCGGACGTGATGTCGTGCCCGAAATGGCGGAAACCCTTTTCGATCCGGCAACTGTCCATCATGTGCATCCCGCAGAGCCGCGCGCCCAAGTCCTGACCAGCCTCCCACAGTGTATCAAACACATGGGTGGCCATGTCCGAGGAGACGTAGACCTCCCACCCCAATTCGCCGACATAGGACACGCGGTGCACCCGGGCGAGGCCCATACCCAGTTCGATGTCTTGCGCTGTGCCAAAAGGGTTCACATCGTTCGAGAAATCAGCGGGCGATACCGCCTGCAACAATTTGCGTGCGTTCGGGCCCATGACGGCCAGAACGGCCTCGCCCGCTGTGACATCGGTGATGACAACGCGCGCTTCTCCGACATGGCGCTGCATCCATATCTGATCAGCCAGCCGTGTGGCAGCGGGCGTCACGACAAGATAGGCGGTTTCCGATAGTCGGGTGACGGTCACGTCGGCTTCGATCCCGCCGCGCGAATTCAGGAATTGCGTGTAGACAATCTTGCCCACCGGCACGGCCATCTGCGCCCCGCAGACACGGTTCAGGAAGCTTTCCGCATCCGGCCCTTCGACGCGCAGCTTGCCAAAGCTCGACATGTCATAAAGCCCGACATTTTCCCGCACGGCTTTGTGCTCTCGCGCCGAGTTTTCAAACCAGTTCTGGCGTTTCCAGCTATAGTGATAGTCGCGCTCCTGCCCGTCATCGGCATACCAATTCGCGCGTTCCCATCCGGCCAGTTCACCGAAAACTGCGCCATTGGCGGCCAGACGTTCATGAAACGGCGTGCGCCGGATGCCGCGGGCCGTGGCCTTTTGGCGATAGGGGAAGTGATCGGCATAAAGCAGGCCGAGCGTTTCTTTGGAACGTTCGAATAGATAGGATTTGTTGCCCTGAAACGGTTGCATCCGCGAGACATCGACATCGCCCAGATCAAAGGGCTTTTCGCCATCGTCCATCCATTGCGCCAGCGCATGACCCGCACCGCCAGCTGATTGGATGCCGATGGAGTTGAACCCGCAGGCGACCCAGACATTGTCCATCTCGGGCGTAAGCCCAAGGTGATAGGCGTCATCCGGCGTGAAGCTTTCCGGCCCGTTGAAGAAAGTATGAATCCCCGCGCTGGCGAGCATTGGCATCCGGTTGACTGCAGCTTCCAAGATGGGTTCGAAATGATCGAAATCTTCCGGCAACTGGTCGAATTCGAAACTGTCGGGGATGCCATTCATGCCCCAAGGCTTGGCGTTGGGCTCAAACGCCCCCAGCATCATCTTGCCCGCGTCTTCCTTGTAATAGGCACATTCATCGGGAACGCGCAGAACCGGCATCTGGCTCAGGCCGTCGATCGGCTCTGAGACGATGTAGAAATGCTCGCAGGCATGCAGCGGAATATTGGTGCCCGCCATGCGCCCGACCTCATGCCCCCACATACCCGCGCAATTCACGATCATGTCGCAGGCGATGTGTCCCTGAGCGCTGCCATCATCGCTGGCCCAGTCAACGCCGGTGACGCGGCGCCCCGATTTTGCAATGCTTGTCACCTTGATCCGCTCGGCCACGGTGGCACCGTTCTGTCGCGCACCCTTGGCCAGAGCCAGCGCAATATTGGCTGGATCGGCCTGTCCGTCGGTGGGCAGCCATACGCCACCTTTCACGCCGTCGATGTTGATATGCTCGTAGCGGGTTTTGACTTCGGTCGCTGAAAGTTCCTCAACCGGGACGCCAAAGGCGCGGGCCATGGCGGCGTTGCGGTAAAGTTCTTCGAGCCGCTCATCCGTCAGTGCTGCCGAGACCGAACCCACCTGCCGCATCCCCGTGGCCACGCCGGTTTCCGCTTCGAGGTTCATGTAAAGTTCGGCCGAATAGCGCGCCAATTTGGTCATGTTGGAGCTGGCGCGCAACTGACCGATCAACCCCGCCGCATGCCATGTTGTGCCCGAGGTGAGCTGCTTGCGTTCCAGCAAAACCACATCCGTCCACCCAAGCTTGGCTAGATGATAGGCGACAGAGCATCCGACAACACCGCCACCGATAATGACGACGCGGGCTTGGGTGGGAAGATCGGTCATAGGTCACTCCGTTTGATTGGGTGGGGAGGGGGCTCTGCCCCCGCCACGCCTGCGGCGCGGCCCCCCGGGGTATTTTGAAAGAGAAGAACTCAGGTGATGCGGTGTCCTTTGGCGCGCAATTGGCGGGCCAGTTCGGCGATGTGGTCGGGGCCAACTTCGCAGCAGCCGCCGAGGATGGTGGCGCCATGATCAATCCAGCTCAGCGCAATTTCGGCATAGGCGTCCGGGGTCAGATCGCGGCGTGCGGTCAGCGTGTCGACCGTGGGTGCGGTTTGCAGGAACCCGTCAGAAATGCGCGTAAAGCCGTTTGCATAGGCACCAATAGGGCGGCCCATCGGGGCAAGGATATCAAGACCTTTGGCGACTTCCTCAGGCCGGGTGCAATTGATCAGCACAGCATCAGGGTCATAACGGTTCAGCAAGGGCGCAAGAGCAGCGAGATCTTCGCCCGAGCGTAGTTTGGTCCCGTCATCATCTGCTGTGGAAAATGCAATCCAAAGGGGCGTCTTGATATCTGCGACGCCTTTCAAAATACCTTCTGCCTCGGCCAGCGAACAGACGGTTTCGGCCAACAGCAGGTCGCATCGTTGCGCAAGCTGCGCGCCAAGCGTCGCGTAGCGTTGCGCGGCCTCGTCGATATCGGGGTTCAGATCTGGCCGGTAGGAAGCCAGATAGGGGCCCATGGACCCGGCGATCAGCCCATAGCCATGGGCATCCCGCGACGCCTGCGCCTGATCCATCGAGATCTCAACCAGACCATCAAGCTGGTCCGCGATGCCAGCCCGTTCCAGCCGATTACGGTGCAAAGCATAGCTGTTGGTGGTGGCGATCGTGGCGCCCGCGGCGAAATAGGCGTCGTGCACCTCGCGCACCAGATCGGGCCGTTCCAGCATGACGGCGGTGGACCAAAGCGGGGTGGGCGGCTTGCCCAGGCGTTTCACAAGCTCCTGGCCCATCGAGCCATCGAGGAGGAGAATATCAGTCATAACGTGGCCTTTGGCGGTATCAGGACCAGCTTGCCGGGTAGGCGTTTGCGTTCAAACTCGGCCTGGGCGTCGGCAATCTGCTCCAGCGGATAGGTTTTCGAAATCAGCGGGCGCAGGGTGCCCGCCTTCATGAGTGACACCAGCCGGGCGAAAACCTCGGGGGATTGATAGGTCGCGCCGTGGATAGTGATGTCGCGCAGATAGATCCGGCGCAGGTCCATGTCCACATTTGGGCCTGCAATTGCGCCGGACGTTGCGTAATGTCCGCCGGGTTTCAGGGCGTCAATCAGGGCAGGCCAGATCGGGCCCGCGACCACGTCGATCACCACGTCGAAATGATCCAACGGCAGCGAGGCATCGCGGGCAATTGTCTCAGAGGCTCCGGCCTGGCGCACCGCATCGGCTTTGGTAGGGGCTGTCATGGCCGTGACCCGCGCGCCCCGAATGGCTGCGAGTTGCACGGCCGCAAGTCCCACGCCGCCTGACGCGCCGGTGATCAGGACCGACTGGCCATCGCACAACCCGGCGCGGTTCAGCAGGTTTTCAGCCGTGCCAAAGGCGCAGGGGATGGCGGCGATTTCCTCATCCGACAAGGGTGACGAAGTGACGTCGTAAATGTCCACCGCCTGAACAAGGCAATATTGCGCAAATGCTCCATCCACTTCGGACCCAAGCGCGATATAGTGCATGGGCGATCCGTCCGTCGGGCGCGGCAGGTTGATCGGGCCTGTCACGCGCTGGCCCAAGCTCCAACCTTCGACATCCGGGCCAAGCGCAACGATGCGACCGCACAGGTCGCCGCCTTGGATGCGCGGGAAGTGCAGGGCGCCTGCGTGGCCGCCAGACTCGATCCCTGCGTCTGTGGCGACATCTTCCGTGGCACCCGTGACATCTGATGAATACCAGCCGATCCGGGTGTTGATATCGGTGTTATTCACGCCCGCCGCCATGACCTCGACCAGCACCTCACCCTTGCCGGGGATTGGCACGGGGATGTCATGGCGCAGTTCCAACGCATCTGGCCCGCCGTGGCGGGTCAGGTAAATGCCGGTCATGGTGGTTGGCAGGGTCATTGGGCTGTCGCGCCTTCAATATCCTTGCTGGCCAGCAAGGCGGCCCCGGCGATCATCAGGCCGCCTGAAAAGCGGTTCAACCAGCGCCCTTGAAGTGATTGGATACGCCTCAACCTGCGCTGCGCGTTCAAGCCCCACAGGATCAATAGCGCCCCGTCGACGACCAGATAGGTTCCACCAAGGATCAGAAGCTGCGGCCAGATCGGCAAGGTCGCATCGATGAATTGCGGAAACAGGGCCGCAAAAAACACGACTGCGTAAGGGTTGGCAGAAGACGTGAAGAAACCTTGTCGAAACAACCGGCCCGGCGCAGCCTCGACCGGGGTAGCGGCGCGATCCTTTCGGATGAACAATCGCAACCCCAGCCAACATAGATAAGCCACGCCGGCCCATTTGATGACAGAAAGGGCTTGCGCATGGGCTGCAATCACAATCGTCAGGCCGAACCCGGCCAACAGGATTTGCAGGGTATTGGCTGTTAGATCTTCTGCCACTGTGGCCAAAGATTTGCGCAGCCCGTGGCGCAGGCTGTGGGTCATGATCAGCAGCTGGCTGGTATCCGGCGGCGCCGCAAAGAACGCCGCCAACACACTAAGATAGAGCAGATATGCCTCAAGGCTCACGCGCGCAGCCTTTCATTGGACGGGTCCCAAAGCGGCTGGTCCGGCTGGACCGTGGCCGACACGCGCTGACCGTAGATCTCGACCTCGATCTCGGTGCCGGGTTGGGCCAGATCGCTGCGGATCATACCCAGTGCAATCGATTTTTCGACACGGTAGCCCCAAGCGCCTGAGGTCGTTTCGCCCACGATCTGCCCGCCATGCCATAGCGTCGACATGTAAGGCGCATCCGTATCCCCGGCGGCCACTGTCAGGGTGACAAAGCGTTTCTTGGAGCCTTGCTGCTTCTCGTTTAGCAGCGCCGCCTTGCCCGGGAATTCCTGCGGTTTGTCGAGTTTTACAAACCGGTCCAACCCGCCTTCGAACAGGCTGTAATCGGTCGACAGATCGCCCTTCCAAGTGCGATAGCCTTTCTCCATCCGCAGTGAATTCAGCGCCCACATACCAAATGGCTTGGCGCCTGCTGCGATGATCGCCTCGTAGATGGTGGGCATGTCTTCGTTCAGGGCGTGCACTTCCCAGCCCAACTCGCCCGCAAAGCTGACGCGGATCAGATGAGCGGGTTTGCCTGCCACTGTGGCGCTTTGATGGGTCAGCCAGCCCATGCTCAGATCGGCATCGGTCAGGCCGGACAGAACATCGCGAGACGTTGGGCCGGTGACGATCAATGTGTCGCGGGTGGTGGTGACATCTTCGACCGTGACGCCATCCGGCATGGCCGCCAGAAGGATATCGCGGTCATGCCATTGCGCAGTGGCGGCGGTGATCATCATGAAATCATCCTCGCCCATTCGAATGCAGGACATTTCCGTCAGGATGCGCCCGCGCCCGTCCGAGATATAGACAAGGTTCATGCGTCCGATCTTGGGCAGGGCGCCCGTGATCAGACCGCGCAAAGCTTCGGCTGCGCCCTCGCCACTCAGCAGGAAGCGGGAAAAGCCCGGCAGATCCAGCACGCCGCAGGCATCGCGCACCGCTTCGCATTCTTCGCGGATGCGCGGCTCCCATGGGCCGGCGCGGTCCCAGGTTTGTGTTGCCTCTTCGCTGGTGTCGTCGCCGGGTTTGGCGAACCAGTTGGCCCGTTCCCACCCGTTATAGGCGCCCATCACGCCGCCTTGGGCCGTGACCTGGTCATGCACGGGCGACAGTTTCTTGTCACGCCCTGCGGGCCATGCGTGCCAGGGGAAGTGCATGGCGTATTCATGGCCATAGATTTCCATACCCTTGGCCACACAATAGTCTTCGTCCGTGTAGTCGGTATAGCGGCGCGGATCGCAGGACCACATGTCCCATTCGGTCTGGCCTTCGGTGATCCATTCGGCGAGCACTTTGCCTGCGCCACCCGATTGCGCGATGCCGAAGGTAAACACACAGGCCTCGAATGCATTGGGCACGCCTGGCATTGGGCCGATCAGCGGCAACCCATCAGGCGCATAAGGAATTGGGCCGTTGATGACCTTGTTGACCCCGGCTGTTGCCAGCAAAGGCACGCGGGCCATTGCATCTTCCAGATACCATTCCAGCCGCTCCAGATCGTCTGGGTAAAGCTGGAACGAGAAATCTTCTGGCATCGGGTCGCTTGGAGTGACCCAATGGGCTTTGCAGTTGCGTTCATAAGGGCCGAGGTTCAGACCGTGCTTTTCCTGCCGCAGGTAATACGAGCTATCGACGTCGCGCAGCAGGGGTAGCTTGCCGCCATTTTCAGCTGACCATGCCTCAAGTTCGGGGATTTCGTCGGTGAGCATATACTGATGGCTCATCACCATCATTGGCACGGTGCGTCCGCCGAAGGGCTTGAACCATTCACCCACGCGCTGGGCGTAATAGCCGGCAGCGTTGACCACGTATTCGCAGCGAATGTCGCCCTTATGCGTTTCAACGATCCATTCGCCGTTTTCGCGGCGGATGCCGGTCGCGGGACAGAACCTTTCGATCCGCGCGCCCATATCCCGCGCGCCTTTGGCCAGCGCCTGCGTAAGCTGTGCGGGGTCGATATCGCCATCATTCGGATCGTATAGCGCGCCCGCCAGATCATGGGTTTCAATAAACGGGTAGCGGTCCTTGATATCGCTGGTGGCCATAATGTCGATATCCATGCCCTGATAAAGGCCCATGCCTTTGGCGCGCTCAAACTCCTGCATCCGCTCTTTCGAATGGGCCAGCCGGATCGAACCTGTGACATGGTAGTTCATCGGGTAATCAACCGCCGCGCCGAGGCCGCGATACAATTCCGTCGAATAGCGCTGCATGTTCATCACCGACCAAGATGTCGAGAAGGTGGGGACATTGCCTGCAGCGTGCCAGGTCGATCCTGCGGTCAGTTCGTTCTTTTCCAAAAGCACACAATCGGTCCAGCCGGCCTTGGCAAGGTGAAAGAGGCTCGAGGCGCCGACAGCGCCGCCGCCGATGATGACCACACGGGCCGTATTCTTGAACTCGGTCATGTCAGTCTCCCTGATGATGTGGCGTGTCATACCCGTCAAACAGCACTGCATCCGTTGGCAGCGGGTAATAGTCGCCTTTGCTGTCGATGAAGATGTGCTTGCCCGGCGTCAGTCCGGTCGGGGCCTCAAGGCATCCGGCAGCAATGCCGTAGTGATCTGCCCCGATGGGCTGGAAAAACAGCGTTGATCCACAGGCCCCACAGAACCCCCGTCGCGCCTCGTCCGAGGAGCGATACCAGCGTAGGGTGTCATCTGATTGAAACGTGATGTCTTTGGACTGTGCCCGGGTCAGAGCCAGAACATGGCCGGACATTTTCCGGCACTGGCTGCAATGGCAATAGGTCACCGTTTCACGCATCTGCGCAATGGTGAAATGAACCCCTCCACAGTCGCACTGGCCGGTGATCATCGCGCCCCTCCCGCAGCGGGCGTGCCGCTTAAGCCCAGCAAAAGACCATAGAGTATGAAGCATCCCGCCAGCACACGACGAACCCAGGTATTGAACACCGCATTGAGCGCGGCGCGTCCCATTACGGCGCCGATCAACGTGTAGCCGGAGTAGGAGAGCGTAGTGATGAGCAATGCTGTGGGCATGATCACACTGATCTGCTGCCAGATCGGCACGCCGGGCTGCACGAATTGTGAAAAGGCGGCAAGGTATCCCGCCACGCTTTTTGGGTTGATCGTGGCGACCGCAAAGGCGTGCAGATAGATATGGGTGGCAGGCCGGGCTGCAGCAGGCGGCGGGTCTGCGGATCGCAACCAGCCCCGTATGCCCATCCAGACCAGAAAGCCCGCCCCGACCAGCTTGGCCACGAAGAAACCCGTGGGTGAGGCTGTGATCAATGCCGTAATTCCCGCCGCCGAGAGCAGCATGAACAGGATTGATTGCGTTAGGATCGCCAGGATTCCGGGCGTTGCGCGCCAAAATCCAAGCGCCATTCCGTTCGAAATGCAGTTGACCGCATTCGGACCGGGAGAGGTCACGAAAACCACCCAGAACAGCGCGAATATGGTCCATGCCTCGAAACTCATGCCCACATCGTCAATAAACTGGCGGAGCGATCACCCAGATCGCTTCGGCAGGCGTGTCATAGGGGTTGGCCCAGGTGAACGGCGCGCTCTTGATGCGGAAACTGTCACCCGGACCGACGGTAAAGGCGCGGGCGCCGATGGTCAGGTCCAGACCGCCTGACAGCATCACGGCCACTTCCTGCGTGTCGCGCTGCACCGGTTCGGAGATCGAGGATCCCGGCTCGAATACGGACCGAACCATTTCGAAATCATCTGTCAGGTCGGGCGAAAGAAGCGTTTCGGCCAGACCTGATATCTCGCGCCCAATGTCCCTGTGATGGCCCTTGCGGACGATGGTCCCGGCCTCGCCCGCATTGGCCGGATCAGGTCCCACCAGCATGGACACAGGAACATCCAGCAGCCCGGCCATGTGCCTCATGTCTGCGAGTGATGGGGTCGACAGTCCACGTTCCACCTGGCTGAGCCACCCAACGGATCGGTGCAGTTGGTCTGCCAGATCCGTCAGCGTCAGGCCACGCGCCTTGCGCAGGCTGCGCAGATCGGCCCCAAACCCGGCTGAAAGATGAAGCAATTGCGCCATAGCATCACGGTGAAATTTTCCCAACAAATTTCACCGTGCCTGAGTCGCGTGAAATCTCAAAGCATTTTTTCATGGGGCATGATGATTAATTTGCCTTGGCAAAGGTGTCGTGCAGGATCATTGCAAGGGCTCCGGCGTCCTCGGCCGTAAAAGCAGCGGGTTGATCGCTGTCGATATCCAGCACGCCCAACAGGGTTCCGGCGCCGTTCCAGACAGGCAGAACGATTTCCGATCGGGTTGAACTGGCGCAGGCGATATGGCCGGGAAAGGCATCGACATCATCGACCAGCTGTACCTCTCCGCTGCGTGCTGCTGCGCCGCATACACCGCGGGAAAAGGGGATCACGAGGCAGCCATGCCCACCCTGATAAGGACCGATCTTGAGCATGTCAGGCCCGGTCACGCGATAGAAACCTGTCCAGTCAAACCGGTCATCAGAATGGTGCAATTCACAGGCCACGGTGGCCATCAATGCAACGGGGTCGGTTTCGCCCTCGGTCAATGCGGCAATGGTTTTGGACAAATCGGCATAGTTGGCCCGCATGGTCTGCATCCTTTGTCGGTCAGGGAGCTGTCTGCCCCCTCTTGGCCCCGTGCCGGGGCCAATTCACCCCCGAGGGGTATTTTTAAAGCGGAGAAAGGTCAAATACGCTCAATCGCGATGGCAGTGCCTTCACCGCCACCGATGCAAATGGCGGCGACACCGCGTTTCAGATCATGAGTTTCTAAGGCGTTAAGCAGTGTAACGATGATCCGAGCACCCGAGGCGCCGATGGGGTGACCCAAAGCACAGGCACCGCCGTGGATGTTCATCTTGTCGCGCGGCAGACCCATTTCTTGCATGAAAGCCATAGGCACGACCGCGAAGGCCTCATTCACTTCCCACAGGTCGACATCGGCGACGGACCAACCGATTTTGTCGAGCAGTTTGCGGGCGGCCGGCACCGGTGCCGTGGTGAACCAGCCGGGCGCCTGCGCATGCGATGCATGGCCCAGAATACGCGCTCGGATGTTCAGGCCGCGCGCATCGGCGCTTTCTCGAGAGGCCAGAACCAATGCAGCCGCGCCATCTGAAATGGAACTGGAATTGGCGGCTGTGACAGTGCCGTCCTTGCGGAAGGCAGGTTTGAGATGCGGGATCTTTTCCGGGCGTGCTGATTGAGGCTGATCGTCCCACTCGACAACCTGATTGCCGGTGCGGGTCTTTATGGCAACAGGGGCAATCTCGCGCGTCACATGTCCGTTTTTCTGAGCGGTCAGAGCATTTTCCAGCGAGGCCAGCGCATAGTCATCCTGCGCCTGCCGCGAGAATTGGAAGCGTTCGGCACAGTCTTCGGCAAACGTGCCCATCAGACGCCCTTTGTCATAGGCGTCTTCCAGACCATCCAGAAACATGTGGTCAATCACCTGACCATGCCCAAGGCGGGCGCCGCTGCGCATCTTGTCGAGGAGGTAAGGCGCGTTTGTCATGCTTTCCATCCCACCGGCCACGAGGATGTCCGACTGGCCCAGCGCGATCTGATCAAATCCAATCATCGCAGCCTTCATCCCTGAGCCGCACATCTTGTTCAGCGTCGTCGCGGGCACATCTTCATCCAGCCCTGCTGCAAACCCCGCTTGCCGCGCGGGTGCCTGCCCCTGCCCGGCCGGAAGCACACAGCCCAAAAGGATCTCATCTGCGGTCAACGCGCCCGCCGCCTGCAGCGCGCCCGCAATCGCCACGCCGCCCAGTTCTGCTGCGGTTACTGATGAAAAAACACCCTGGAATCCGCCCAATGGTGTTCGTGCAGCCCCGGCGATGACCACGTCCTTCATGTCCATATCCTCCATTTTCAATGATTTGCTTACTAAACGGAAAGGATTGCCGTCTAGCCTTCGCCAGAGTTTCAACAATGGCAAGAGGAGGCATGAGATGAGCCTGGTTGCAAACAAGAACGGCGACACGCTGGTTTTATCTGTGGAAAGCACTCGGATCGACTCCGCCAGTGCGATTGCCTTCAAAGACGAAATGTTCAACGCAACGCGGGGGACGCAAGGGCGTGTGATCCTTGACCTGACAAAGGTGGATTTCGTGGATTCCAGCGGCCTGGGTGCGATCGTGGCATCGATGAAAGCCTTGGGGGACGCGGCAAAGATGGATATCGCTGGGTTGAGCCCGGTGGTTGAAAAAGTGTTTCGCCTGACACGGATGGACAGCGTCTTCCGGATTTTTCCCGATCTGCCAAGCGCACAGAGCGCGACCCCTGCGTAGGCGGGCGCTATTGTGAAAGACATGATGCCTGATTTGGAACATCAAAAATTCTCAACGGCCTGCTCGGCAACGATGGAAGATGCCAGCCAAACCGTACAAGCCGTCGTGTCGGAGTTGCGATCATGGCCGTCCGTCGATGTTGCCGATGAGGTCGAAATCGTTTTGGCAGAGGCTTTGACCAATGTCGTCGAACATGCATATCGCGACGGGACTGCAGGCTGGATCAGACTGCGGTGCCGGGCCTGCGAGGACCGGTTGGTGCTGTCGATTTTGGACGGTGGAGGCGGCGCACTTGTCAAAGGTCTGCCGGGGGCTGACATGCCCGAACTTGAGGTGGACACCAGCAATCTCCCGGAAGGCGGGTTCGGATGGCCACTGATTCAATCGCTGGCCAGTTCGGTTGGCTATCGTCGCAGATTGGGGGTCAACAGGCTCGAAATCGCGTTTCAACTGGGTGCCGTCCCAGCCTGACCGTCACAGCAAGTTTGGAGTCTGTGGCGACAGACCCAAACCAGGGTCGGCGATCTTTTGCCGGCGGTGCGGAGAGTGGCGCAGATTTGGCGACAAAAGGCGGAAAGATGACAAATTGAATTGAATTCGAGAACACGGTCCCCGGATTCGCCGTATTTCCTCCGCACCGACGCCGGAATCCCGCGCGAGTTCTGTCATTGTAGCTGCAAAGCTTCCCCTCGATCCCGGATGTCGAGCCCCCACCAGATGTCCGGGATCGGGGATCTTTGTCTTCACAAATTGGCATTTCCCCCGCAGCGGTCTAATTTGCCGCCGCAGAGCGAGGGAGCAAGTGACAATGAGAGATTTTCACATGCCAGGCCGGTCACAGGTTCTGGCAACATCAGGGATGTGTGCGACATCCCACCCGCTGGCATCACAGGCGGCGATCGACATCCTCAAGCGCGGTGGAAACGCGATGGATGCGGCGATCGGCGCCGCCGTCTTGCTTGGCATTTGCGAGCCACAGATGACCGGTATCGGGGGCGACTGTTTTGTGCTGTATACCCGCCCGGGCGAAACAGAGGTGCGAGCGCTGAACGGATCAGGCCGTGCACCGGCCAGGGCCGATGCAGAGGTGCTGCGTGCAAAAGGGCACCAGGCGGTACCGGTGCAAAATGTGCAATCGGTGACAATTCCAGGCGCGGTTGATGCATTTTGTCATCTGTCTGAGACCGAAGGCAAACTTGGGCTGGATGCCATTCTGGCCCCGGCCATCCATTATGCCGAAACCGGTGTGCCGGTCGCCCCACGCGTCGCGTTCGACTGGGAACGGGATGCCGACGTCCTGAACGAGGCTGGCAAGCGTCACTATCTTATTAACGGCCGTTGCCCCAACCCCGGGCAGATTTTTGCCGCGCCGGGGCAGGCCGAAGTGCTGCGCCGCATCGCGCGGGACGGCCGTGCCGGGTTCTATGACGGTGAAGTGCTTGACGATATGCTCTCTGCGCTTGCGGCCGCCGGTGGCGCTCATCAGGCTAGCGATTTCGCAGCGGCGCGATGTGACGCAACAACACCAGTTGCGGGATATTACAAGGGCGCCGAACTGATCGAGCATCCGCCCAACGGTCAAGGTGCGACCGCTATCCTGATGCTGAACATTCTTGCACAATTCGACATTGCAGCAATGGATCCGCTTGGCGCCGACCGCGCGCACATCGAAGCCGAAGCCGCCAAGCTGGCCTATGACACGCGCAACCGGTTTCTGGCCGATCCCGACCACATGACGCGGCTTGATCACATGTTGTCGATAGACACGGCTGTACAACTCGCGGCATTGATCGACCCAAAACGCGCGATGCCCGCTCAGCCGCCTCTGGTCGAAAACGTGCATAAGGACACGATTTACATTACTGTTGTGGACAAGGACCGAATGGCTGTGTCGCTGATCTATTCCATTTTCAATGGGTTTGGGTCCGGTATCGCCACCGAAAAATTCGGCATTCTCTTTCAGAACAGAGGCTCAGGGTTCACGCTGGAACCAGGCCACGCGAATGAGCTGATGCCAGGTAAACGCCCGATGCACACGATCATTCCCGGCATGGTCCGCGACGAAGAAGGTCTAATGCCATTTGGTGTGATGGGCGGTGCCTATCAGCCCAACGGTCATGCGCGCTTCCTGTCCAATCTGAAGGATTTCGGCATGGACCCGCAGGCTGCCATTGACGCGCCACGCGCCTTCACCACCGAAGGCGAAATGCGGGTGGAGCGTGGCTATTCCGACGCGGTGCGCCAAGATCTGGCCGAGCGTGGGCACAATGTGGTGATCCCCGACACAGCCATTGGTGGCGCGCAAGCGATCAGACTTCGCCCGGATGGCGTTCTGGAAGGCGCGTCAGACCCGCGCAAGGATGGGTGTGCCTTGGGCTACTGATCGATCCGGCGGCCCGCTTCAGTTCAGTTGGAAATGAAGCGGGTATTGCCCGTTTTCCAAAGGTCCGAACATTTCGGGGATGTCGGGATGATCGACCGGCTCCCCCGACATATCTTCGACCAGGTTTTGTTCGGATACATAGGCCACGTAATAGCTTTGCGCGTTTTCAGCGAGGAGATGGTAATACGGCTGCTCTTTCGCGGGGCGGCTGTCCTCGGGGATGGCCTCGTACCACTCATCGGTATTGGAAAACACTGGGTCGACATCAAAGATCACGCCACGGAACGGGTGCTTTCGGTGGCGCACGATCTGGCCGAGGTGATATTTCGCGTTGCGATACTGCATCATATGTCCCAGGCCTCTAATCTTAGCTGTCGCAGCACGGTCTGTCCAAAGCTTTGCCATAGCTGGCGGGAAACTCTGCGGTGCCATCATATTGACAATATATTTGCTCCGGCCCTACCGCGTGACCGATTTTCGGGCAGAGTTCAAGCCTGATCCCGGGCAAAGATGGTGGTGCTCGATCACATCTTGGCCCTCTCTCGGTTTTGACCTGCAATTCTCGTTTCCCTGTGTGCCCGGATTCGGTAGAGTCAAACCAAAAGGCAGTAGGCAAATGAGCAGAGCAATCTTCGCAGTTATGGCGCTGGCGATGCTGGCAGCCTGTGGCGGTGGGTACAACACCTCGCCGCGCAATCTTGATAACGCGTGCAGCATCCTGAAACAGCGACCCAGCTATCTCAGGGCGTTTCAGAACACTCAAAGAAAATGGGGTGTGCCGGTGCATGTGCAGATGGCCACGATCTATCAGGAAAGCAAATTCGACGGAAACGCGCGCACGCCCTATCAGTGGAAACTGGGCGTGATCCCGATGGGTCGCCAATCGAGCGCTTACGGCTACGCGCAAGCGCTGGATGGCACCTGGGATGACTACAAGAAAGGACCGGGGCGCCGTGGGGCAAAGCGGACCAATATCCGCGACGCGACGGATTTCATGGGCTGGTACATGAATGAAACCCAGCGTCGCAATGGCATCCCGCTTTATGATGCGCGCAACCAGTATCTGGCCTATCACGAAGGTCATACCGGCTATGCCCGTGGCAGCCATAACCGCAAAGCGTGGCTGGTGCGTGTTGCTGACAGCGTGCAAAGGCGGGCCAATACTTATCAGGCGCAGTTGCAGACCTGCGCACGCTAGTTCCGGCTGGCGCGCGGTTCGCGGTAAAGCTCGGGCGACTGGCGTTTGCCTTCTATCAGCGGGCCCAGAATGACCGTGGTGCGCTGACCTGACCCGTCCGTCGTGACCCATTTGCGCAGGCTCACTGGCTCAGAGGTAAAGTGCATTTCGATCTGCCCAAGTTCGGGGTTTTTGGGGTCTTGCGCGGTAACAATCGTGGCGGTGCCGTCAAAGCTATGGCCAACGACCATACCCGCCTGAGACAGATCCACATTGCGTGCCAGAAGCAGGTTCAAAGGTGTGCGTTTCAACGGATAGGTTTCGGGGCCCACATTCGACCGCCCATCGACAATAAAAACCGCGCCTTGCGTCGCCACCACAAAGGCATCTTCGGGCGGATCATAGTCAAACCGCATTTTACCCGGTCGGCTGATCCATAGCTGTCCGGTGCTCATATAGCCATCATCGGTGACTTGCGTGAACCGCGCCTCAGCCAGCCGCAGCGCTGCGAAATATTGTGAGATTTCGCTTAGGGACAGCTTTTGCGCCTGCGCTTGTGTCGCAGCGGTCATAAGCAGGGCGCAGGTCATCAAAAATCTGGTCATGCCTTCCAGATAAGCCCGCGCAGGCGCGATGAAAAGACCGCGCCGCTCAGCTGGCTTCCGGGACGAGGATTTCGCGCTTGCCGACATGGTTGGCCGGTGTGACGAGGCCTTCGTCCTCCATCTGCTCAACAAGGCGCGCCGCCTTGTTATAGCCGATACCCAGTTTCCGCTGGATGTAAGAGGTCGAACACTTGCGGTCTTTCGCCACAATCGCCACCGCCTGATCATAAAGCGCGTCTTCCCCATTGGTGTTGCCGCCCAGACCCAGAACCAGATCCAGCTCGCTCTGACGATCATCATCGGGGCCTTCCACCACGGTCGAGATGTAATCCGGCGGGCCGTAGGCCTTAAGGTGATTTACGATCTCTTCGACCTCTTCATCGGACACAAACGGCCCATGGCAGCGGGTGATCTTGGCGCCGCCCGCCATGTAAAGCATGTCACCCATGCCCAGAAGCTGTTCGGCCCCCATTTCGCCAAGGATGGTGCGGCTGTCGACTTTGGATGTGACCTGGAACGAAATCCGGGTTGGGAAATTGGCCTTGATCGTGCCGGTAATCACATCGACCGACGGGCGCTGCGTGGCCATGATCAGGTGGATGCCCGAAGCACGCGCCATCTGCGCAAGGCGCTGGATGCAGGCTTCGATCTCCTTGCCTGCAACCATCATCAGGTCGGCCATTTCATCGACGATCACGACGATATAGGGCAGCTTTTCAGGCTCAAACTCTTCGGTTTCAAAGATCGGATCGCCGGTTTCATCATCAAACCCGGTCTGCACCGTGCGCGAGAACATCTCTCCCTTGTCCATCGCGTCCTGAACCCGGCCGTTATAGCCCCCGATATTGCGCACGCCCATTTTGGACATTTTGCGATAGCGGTCCTCCATCTCCCCCACGACCCATTTCAGGGCGACAACCGCCTTTTTCGGGTCGGTGACGACGGGTGACAGCAGATGCGGAATGCCGTCATACACGCTGAGTTCCAGCATTTTCGGGTCGATCATGATCAAGCGGCAGTCTTCGGGCGTCAGCTTATAAAGCAGCGACAGGATCATCGTGTTGATCGCGACGGATTTGCCCGAGCCAGTGGTGCCTGCGATCAGAAGATGTGGCATCTTGGCGAGGTTCGCGACCATCGGCGCACCGCCGATATCCTTGCCCAAAGCCAGCGGCAGGGCGAGGTTGCTGTCCCCAAAATCGCGCGAGGACAGGATTTCACGCAGAACCACCTTTTCGCGGTTCACATTCGGCAATTCGATCCCGATGACCGACCGACCCGGCACGGTAGAGACCCGCGCCGACAGCGCCGACATCGACCGCGCAATATCGTCGGCCAGACCGATCACGCGCGATGCTTTCAGGCCCGGTGCCGGTTCAAGTTCATACATCGTGACAACCGGGCCGGGCCGGACGCTGACGATATCGCCTTTGACGCCATAATCATCCAGAACGTTTTCCAGAAGCCGGGCGTTTTCCTGCAATGCCTCTTCCGACAGATCATGCCGCTCAATCGTAATGGGATTGGTCAGCAGCGACAGCGGCGGCAGGGCAAACCCGTCATCGGCGTCTTCAAAGGCAAGGCTTGGCTGGGCCTCGGCCTTGGCGCGGCGTGATGGTGCGGTGGGTTTGGGCGGCGTTGTGTCGACCTGTGCGACGCGTGGCTGCGCAACCGGTATTTTATAAGGCCGCGCGGTGGCCGGAACATCGACCAGATCGTCTTCATGCGCTTCGTCGAAAATGTCGGGCTCGGCCAAATTAGGCTCGGGCGAAACATCCTGCACAGTGTCTGGCGCGGCATGAAGCGGCGGCTCGGCGCGCCGGACAGGGATGGGGTCGGCTTCGCGCGTATCGGCGTCGCGGCGCGCGCGAATGGCCGAGGCGATCTTGGCCTGAATACGCTCCTCCCCCGGCATGTCATCATAGCCTTCGGGACCATCGGACTGGATCAGTTCCGGCTCTGGCAGGGGTGGTTCCGGCTCCTTCCGGGTCAGGCCGGATGCGACGCGTGCCAGCAACCCAAGACGCGGGGCAGGCTCAGGCGTGTCGTCGTCATCTTCATAGTCTTCCCATTCTTCCGTCAGGGCGTCTTCGGCCTCTTCCTGCGCAGCGCGGGCGGCAAGCTCCTGATCCCGCAGGCGGGCTTCACGCTCGGCCTGACGGGCCTGCCACCGGGCGTGACCGGCCTGCGCAGACCGGCCCAGAAGTGTCAGAATGCTCAGCCACACAACATGCAACCCATGCAGGAATTGCGCCCAACCGCGGCGCAGATCCTGCCATGTCACACCCATGACAAACAAATGCAGCGCGACCATGACCAGAGCCGCGACGGCCGACACGGCCTTGATCCCCGCGGCAGAGGTGATGGGCAGCAGGATCAGCAGCGCATGGCTGACCATGTCACCAAATTGCCCGCCGAGGCCAAAGTGATGCCGTGCGGCCCATCCCGCATCTGGCACCAAAGTCGAGGCATAGACAGACATGGACGCGATTGCGAAAGGCGCAAACACCATCCGGCCCAAAAACCGATCCGTCCTGCTATGCAGCACAAAACGCAGGCCCCAACCCAACAACAGCAAGGCAAGCGACAGGCATCCCCAGCCGATCACCATGAACACAGGTGCCGCGATCTGAGCGCCCGCTGACCCCAGCCAGTTGCGCACAGGTGCGTCTGTCGTGACCATCCAGTTCGGGTCTTCGGGCGAATAGCTCAGCGCCATGACCGCCACCAGCAGGCCAAAGATCAGCATCGCAATCCCGCCAAGCTCGGCCAGTCGTCGCATAACAAAAGCGCGGGTTTCCGGATCAAGAAGCGGGTCACGTTCGCCTGTGTGATAGGTCATCTTATCCCTCCGCTCCACGATAGAGGCAATTGCGCAGCTTGCGCAGGCCTTCGCCAAATTCATCCTTGGGCGCGACCATCGCCGCACGAATATAGCCGTGTCCGGGGTTGTCGGCCCCTTCGCCCTGCGCCAGATAGGCGCCGGGCAGAACGCGCACGCCTGTCTCTTGCCAAAGCTTCAGGCAGGCGGCCTCTCCATCCGGGACGGGGAGCCACAGGAAGAAACCTGCCTGTGGGCTGGAATAGCCCGGAACGCCTTGCATGATCTCATCGGCCAGATCGAATTTTTCGACATAGAGGCGGCGGTTTTCGATCACATGGTCTTCATCGGACCAAACCCGCGCCGCGGCCATCTGCAGAGGGCCGGGCAGGGGCGCGCCGGAATAGTTCCGCAACTGACGCAGAGCGGCGATGGTTTCGGGGTCGCGGCAGGCCACAAAGCCTGATCGCAGCCCGGCAAGGTTCGACCGCTTGGACAGCGAATGGAACACGACAACGCGGGCGGGATCGGCATCGATCTCCGCGGCCACCTCCAACGCACCGGGCGGGGGCGTGTCGCGGTAGATCTCGGAATAGCATTCATCGGCAAAGATGCGGAAATCATGCTTTTCAGCCAGTGCGATCAGATCACGCCAATAGGCTTTGTCCGCCACGGCCCCCTGCGGGTTGGCAGGCGAGCAGATATAAGCAATCGCCGTGCGGTCCAGCATCTCCGTCGGCAGGCTGGCGTAATCGGGCAAGTGGCCAGTTTCAGCCGTTGCCGGCACAAAGATCGGATGGGCCCCCACGGATAGCGCGGCCACCATATAGACCTGATAAAATGGGTTGGGGCTGAGCACCGCAGGGCATTTGCCGTTCTTGCTTTCAGGGCACAGAGCCATCGCTGCATTATACAACCCTTCACGGGTGCCATTGAGCACCATGACCTGCCGCTCTGGGTCAAGCGTTACGCCATAGCGCCGCGCGACCCAATCGGTGATCGCGCCTCGAAGCTCCGGATACCCTTCATTCTGGGGATAGCGCGCAAAAAGATGCGCATGGGCAGCGATTTCATCCGTGACCCAGGGCGGAAAGGCGTGGCGGGGTTCGCCAATTGTCATATGCACAGCCTCACCTCCGGGGTCATGCACGTCCAACAGGGCGCGCAGACGCGGAAACGCATAGGCCGGCAGGTTCGCAAACCGCTCGGGATAGATCATACCAAAACTGCCTCAACTCGGGGTCATAACGCCCCGTTTTGAAGGGAGAATACAGATCACCGACTCACCCGTCTAGGGGTTGGGTATGTGAGCCTGCAAACTGTGGCTCTCAGGCCAAGGCGGCCTCGGCCGCGGCACCAAGGCGCACCAGACGGTCTTCGGCCATCGAGGCGCCAAGCAGCTGCAAGCCGCAGGAGGGCGTCCCAGTCGGCAGGCTCAGCCCGCAAGATCCCATCAGGTTGCCAATGCGTGTGTTGCGCAGGGCCAGCAGGTTTTCGGTGACATAGTAATCGCCGTCATTGATCAGCCGGTCGAGATTGGGGGGCAAGATCGCGGCGCTCGGCGTGGCGACGGCATCGAACCCGGCCATGGCACGGGTCCAATCCTTGCGCAGCGCGTCCAGCTTGGCCCAGGCGGCCACATAATCCGGTCCGGAAAACTGTTTGCCCAGCCGGAACCGTTCGAGGATTTCACCAAACATCTTGCCCGGATCTGCTTCGATCACATCTTTCCACAGCCCGTAGGCTTCGGTTGTGTAAAGGATGCCCGACAGGGCCATGGCGTCTTCAAGGTCGGGATGTGTGACATCCACAATCTCTGCCCCGGCCTCGGCCATCCGGTCCAAGGCGGCTTCATAAGCGGCGCCTGGACCATCCCGCAAATCGTCTTCGGCCACCGTCCTGAGGCGCGCAATGCGCCGCCCCTCAAGGCTTGCACCGGTCAGATCGGGGGATGTCCGACCCTCCATCACCGCCAAGAGCTGCGCCGCATCTTCGACGGAGCGGGTCAGCGGCCCGATCGTGTCGAATTTCAGACAAAGCGGCA
Source organism: Paracoccaceae bacterium (assembly GCA_013214715.1). GTDB lineage: Bacteria > Pseudomonadota > Alphaproteobacteria > Rhodobacterales > Rhodobacteraceae > JABSSB01. Next base: position 24,596 of record JABSSB010000014.1, read on the forward strand.
CAACGCCGTCCAGCGTCAACCGGCCAGATGTGGTTTTCAGCCCGACAAGATCGTTCCATGCCGATGGAATACGCACCGATCCGCCAGTGTCCGACCCGATCCCTGCCGCCGCCAGTCCAAAAGCAACAGAGGCTGCGGCACCGGAGGAGGATCCACCGGGCACAGCGGTATCGTCATTTACGCAAGGTGGCGTCGCGGTTTGCGGATTATAGCCCAGACCGGAAAAAGCCAATTCGCTCATATGTGTCTTGCCCAGGCAGACTAGGCCCGCCGCCGTTGCCCGCGCCAGAACCGGAGCGTCCCGCTGCGGCACGCGGTCTTTGAGCAGGAGTGACCCGGCCTCTGTTGCAGTGCCTGCACTGTCAAACAGGTCTTTCCAGCTGATCGGCACGCCATCAAGCAATGAGAGGCGGCGACCGGTTTCAGCACGGGCCTTGGCGGCCTTTGCCTCGGACATGGCGCGGTCTTCGGTGACACGGGCATAGATGCGATCACGGTGCGGGTGGCTTTCGATGGCGTCAAGATAGGTGGCCGTAAGCGCCACCGGATCGATCTCACCGCGGGCGATCCCACGTCCCAGATCGCTTGCACTTTGTGTCAGCCAGTCCTGCATGCATCTCGCTCCCGCTTATCTGTCGCGACCCTAGCGACAGGGCTACGCATGGACAATCCCGTGACAGACGGCATATGGAAGGGCATGGATATCAGATGCGACATCGTGATCGTGGGTGGCGGGTTGAACGGGCCTGCCTTGGCGCTTCCCTTGGCCCGCGCGGGGTTGAGTGTCGCGGTGATCGACGGGCAAGCGGAGAAGCCGCGCCTTGAGGATGATTTCGACGGTCGCAGCTATGCCTTGGCGCTTGCGTCCTGCCGCATGCTTGAGGCGCTCGGGCTTTGGGAGAACGTGGAAGACACCGCCCAACCGATGCTTGAAATCAAGGTCTCAGACGGCCGCGCGGGGGAAGGGCCAGGACCGTTCGGCCTGCATTTCGATCATGCCGAAATCGAAGAAGGCCCAATGGGCCATATGGTGGAAGACCGTTACCTGCGCCGTGCCCTGATGGCGGCCGTGAAAGCCGAGGCCGGGATCACCGTCTTGAATGGCTGCGCGGTGACGGATCAATCTGTCACGCGCGAGGGTGTGCGGGTTGATCTGGCGGATGGGCGCAGCTGTTTTGCGCGGCTTTTGGTGGGCGCGGATGGTCGGCAAAGCGGGGCCGCCGAACGGGCGGGCATTCGGAGGACGCGGTTCGACTATGGGCAAACGGCGCTGGTCTGCGCGGTTGAGCATGAGAAACCGCATGGTGGCATTGCGCATCAGTTTTTTCTTCCCTCGGGCCCCTTGGCGATCCTACCTCTAAAGGGTAACCGATCCTCGATTGTGTGGAGTGAGCAAGCCGAGATTGCCGCACGCATTCAGGCGTTGCCCGATGATGCCTACCTGGCCGAGCTGCGCCCCCGATTTGGCGATTTCCTTGGACAGGTTTCGTTGGCCGGGGCGCGGTTTACCTATCCGCTGAACCTGACAATAGCGCAAAGCTTTATCGGCGAGCGGCTGGCGCTGGTTGGCGACGCAGCGCAGGGTATGCACCCAATTGCCGGGCAGGGACTGAACGCCGGGCTACGGGATGTCAGTGCCTTGGCCGAGGTTCTGATCGAAGCGCAGCGGCGCGGTGAAGACATTGCGAGCCCGCTGGTTCTGGCCCGCTATCAGCAATGGCGCCGGTTTGACCGCGCATCTCTGGCTTTGGCGACCGATCTGTTCAACCGTTTGTTTTCCAATGATAATAGTTTACTCAGGGCGGCCCGAGGCCTTGGCATGGGCGTTGTGAACGCTCTGCCAGGCTTGCGCCGGAGTTTGATCCGAGAAGCCGCGGGGCTGACAGGCGATTTGCCCCGATTGTTGCAAGGACGTCCGATTTAGGCGGAAGTACTCCCGCCGCTTCACTCCCTTTGGTCGTTCCCGTTGGGCCGGGCGCGCCGCTGGCGCGGCGCGCGGTCATTATCACGCTCGCCCTTTCGCATTTGCCATGATAGCGGGCCTGTTGAAGGAGCGCGCCATGACCCAAGCTGCGAGCATCACCCAACACAATACAGATACGCCCCGCGGATTTGCGTTCGCATTGGCGGCCTATGGCTTGTGGGGGTTTCTGCCGCTTTACATGAAGCTGCTGGATCATGTTGGCCCGATAGAGGTTGTGGCGCATCGGATCATCTGGTCTGTGCCTCTGGCCGGTGCACTATTGATCGTGCTGCGGCGCACGGCCGATTTGCGTGCAGCGTTGCGTAGCCCGCGCACTCTGATGATGGGCGCCGTCACCGCCACGCTGATCTCGGTAAACTGGTTGATCTATGTGTGGGCAGTCACCAGTGGGAACGCGGTTGACGCGGCGCTGGGTTACTACATCAATCCGCTGTTTTCGATCTTTCTTGGCGCGGTCTTGCTGGGCGAGCGTTTGAAGCGGACTCAGATGGTGGCTGTCGTGTTGGCGGCCTTGGCCGTTTGCATCCTGACCTGGTTTTCAGGCGGGTTGCCCTGGGCGGCTGTTGGGTTGACGGTCAGTTGGGGGCTGTATGCTTTGGCCAAAAAGCAATTGCCGATCGGGCCAAACCAAGGTTTTTTGCTGGAAGTCTTGCTGCTGTTGCCCTTTGCGCTGGGTTATATCGTGTGGCTGACATCAACCGGACAAGGGCATTTTTCGGCCGATCCGGCTTTGTTGATGGGCTGCGGGATTGTCACAGCTGTGCCGCTGATCCTGTATGCCAATGGTGCCAAATTGCTGCGTTTGTCGACCATTGGGATCATGCAATACATTGCTCCGACCATGATATTTGTGATTGCTGTCTTCGTGTTTGGAGAAGCGCTTGATACCGGTCGAAAAATTGCCTTGCCAATGATCTGGGTGGCGCTTGTCATCTACTCATTGCCGATGATCCGCGACATGCGCCGCGCTTCCACGCCAAAAGCTTGAGCCTGTGGCGGACTCGCGTTAGGCCGCGCGCATGAATGATGTCTATGCGCCTCCACAAGACCCGTTGCGCCTTTTGCATGAAGACGCCCAACTGGTGGTGATCGACAAGCCGTCAGGGCTGTTGTCTGTTCCCGGCAGGGGCGCGCATCTGGCAGATTGTTTGCTAAGCCGCGTGCAGGCGGTGTTTCCCGATGCCTTGCTGGTTCACCGGCTGGACCGGGACACGTCAGGCGTGATGGTTTTTGCGCTGACCCCACATGCCCAGCGTCATCTGGGCCTGCAATTTGAAAAGCGGCAGGTCAAAAAGACCTATGTGGCGCGTGTTCAAGGCCTGCTGGAGCCGAAGACAGGACGCGTTGATCTGCCCCTGATCGTGGACTGGCCGAACCGCCCACGCCAGAAAGTCTGTCATGAAACCGGCAAACCTGCGCAGACGGATTGGCGTGTGCTGCGCGCGGCAGAAGATGAAAGCCGTGTCCGGCTGATGCCCCGCACCGGGCGAAGCCATCAATTGCGCGTGCATATGCTCGCCCTTGGGCACCCGATCCTGGGGGATCCGTTTTACGCCAAGGGCACGGCCCGCGATCATCCGCGTCTTATGTTGCATTCGGAAGAATTGCGGCTTCGGCATCCTGAGGGCGGCGCGGGTCTGCGCTTTCGCGCGGCGTCCCCCTTTTGATTGCTTGCATTGGGGCGCAGATCCACTTTGCATGACCAGAATGCTGGTCATAATGTCGGCAGGATCGTTTGGTCAAATTCCTTGGTTGGAAAAGTTCAAGTCGTGGCATCCCACCATTGGGAGTCATGTTGCCTGAAATCGTGTGCCCGGTGCGGGTGGTGTTTCGGGCGGTCCGGCAAAGCATTGCGCGATTTGCATCCAATTCTTTGCCACCGGCCCTTTGACCGACAGCTTTGTATCCGCGATATGGCGGGTCTGAGTGACAACTTGTGCAAACTCGACTGCGCTACCTTCGATCACCTCACCCTGACCCGTCTCTCCAAAAGTCCAAAGGGCCCCCGACGGCGCGGTCAGGCGCAATTCCGGCATTGAGGCTGGAACAGATTGGCCGTGCACCTGATGTGCCCAGCCAAAGGTGTTCACACCCAGAAAGACAATGTTTCGCACCCGGTCGCTTTGCGGTTGAATTTGGCCAAAGAGGTCAAATACCTCCTGCCCATGCGCCCATGTTTCCATTTGGCGCGCGGTCATCATGGACCGCGCCGACATGTCCGGCCCCGCCCATTTCATCCGACGTTTTTCGTCAATGCCATCCCAACGGCTGACCATATCTTCGACCTGTTTGCTCCAGGTCGCAAAGAGTTCGTGTCCCCGTTCACGGACATACGCGTTTTCAAATGGGCGCATTCCTTCTTGCTGAATGGCGGGCCACGCTTGCGCCAAAAGCTCCATGAAACCGTTGGGGTCTTTGAACGACAAATCTGCCGCCAGGTTCCAGAAATGCAGATGCACCAGAACATCATTGACCGTCCAGCCTTTGAACTGGGTGGGCCGCGCCCAATCCTTGTTCGACAGTGTTTTCAATAGATCTGAAAGTGCCTTGGACTCGGCGTGAAAATCATGGACCTGTTGCATGCTCTAGCCTTTCTCTTTGGTGTCCACAGTCGCATCCGCCAGTTCGATTAGCACGTCGCCCGCCGCCACTTGCTGACCAGAAGACACTTGAACGGACATCACCGTCCCATCGAAAGGTGCNTTTAGTTGATGCTGCATTTTCATGGCTTCCAACACGGCCAGAGGCTGATCCTTNACCACGCTTTGACCTTTACGAACCAAAATCTTTTGGACCAGGCCTGGCATCGCGGCTGTGATACGGCCGCTATTTGCGATGCTTTGGCTATCAGAACCGGGCACCGATCTGCGCAGGCTCAGGCGACGCGCCCCGACCCCAAGCTCGATCCGATTGCCTGACACGATGAACACGCACTCCACCACTCGCCCGGATACAGTAGCACGGACCGTGTTGGGGCCGGACATTTTCAGAAAGACGGATATGGAGTCGCCGGAAACGATCAGATCCCAATTCGGACCTCGCCGTGTCGCACTGACCTCATGTTCTGTATCTCCGTCAAGCAGCGTAAGTATCGCAGGGGGCGGCGCAGCCGAAGACCAGCCGAGTAGGTCCCGTGACAGGTAGCCAGCACGCGCGAAGGCATGTTCCTGATCCATGTGCAGGATCAGCGCCGCGGCAAGGGCCAGGTCTGCATTGTTGATTTCATCTTCTTCGTATCCACCGGGAAAGGTCGCGCCAAGCAAGTCCGTTGTTGCCTTGCCTTCTTTAAATTCAGCAAGATCAAGCACATTGGCAAGAAAGGTGGTGTTGGTCTTCACCCCAAGGAGAACCGTTTCCCTGACGGCGCGCTGCGCGCGGGCATGCGCGACCGCGCGCGTGTCGCCCCAGACGATGATCTTGGCCAGCATCGCATCATAAAATGGTGACACCTCCAGACCGGTAGATACGCCAGCATCCACCCGAACGCCCGGTCCGTCTGCCGGGCGCCACAAATCGATCTGCCCAGTTGCGGGCAGGTAATCATTGGCGGGGTCTTCCGCATAAAGTCGCAGTTCTATGGCATGGCCGGTCAGCGAAATATCCTCTTGCGTGACCGGCAAGGGGTCCCCGGCTGCCACCGAGAGTTGCAACGCCACAAGGTCCAAACCCGTGACCAATTCAGTCACAGGATGTTCAACCTGAAGGCGGGTATTCATCTCGAGAAAGTAAAACGCACCGCTGTCATCCAACAGAAACTCCACCGTTCCTGCACCCTGATAGGATACCGCCCTGGCCGCATCGACCGCCGCTTTACCCATGCGCGCACGCAGATCCGGTGTCATGACAGGGCAAGGCGCTTCTTCGATGACCTTCTGATGCCGCCGCTGAACCGAGCAGTCTCTTTCTCCCAGGTGAATGGTATTGCCCTGCGCATCAGCAAAGATCTGGATCTCTACATGGCGCGGATACCGGATCGCTTTTTCGATGATCAAATCACCGGACCCAAAGGCGTTTTGCGCTTCGGCGCGTGCCAATGTGATAGCATCTGCCAAGTTGTCCGCATGTTCAACCAAACGCATTCCGCGCCCGCCTCCACCCGCCGAAGCCTTGATCATGACCGGCATCCCGATCTCTTGAGCTTTGGCGATCAGCCCGTCTGTGGACTGGTCGTCGCCCTGATAACCCGGCACGCAGGGAACGCCGGCTGCAATCATCAGGGTTTTGGCGGCAGCCTTGTCACCCATCGCTTCGATGGCTTCCGCCGAGGGCCCGATAAAGATCAGGCCAGCCGCGACCACCTCGCGCACGAAATCGGCGTTTTCCGACAAGAAGCCATAGCCAGGATGGATCGCATCCGCCCCCGTTCTGCGGGCAGCGTCCAGAATCTTGTCGCTGCGCAGATAGCTATCGCCAACCGGGCCTGCTCCAATCAGCACTGCCTCGTCGGCGACGGCAACGTGCGGAGCCTCCGCATCGGCTTCGGAATAGACGGCGACGGTGCGTAGCCCTTCGGACCTTGCCGTGCGGATCACCCGACAGGCGATTTCGCCCCGATTGGCAACAAGGACACAAGACATAGCCATGGTTCACCTCCATCCGCCAGTGACACTGGCGCCTGTCTTTTGGCTCGGAACGAGGCTTTGCAAACGATCCAAGCGGACAAATGCCGCCATCCACCAACTTGCACTGTGTTTTGGGGTCTGCTCCGAAGTGTGGTGACATTGGGCCGTCATGCTTTCGTCCTTCAAAATCGGCTGACACCATAGGAATTCGGTGTCACTGGTCGCGCACGGCTTTCGCGGCAGGTTTCAAGACAAAAGCCCAGCACTTGTCGCGTGTCGCGTGGATCGATGATGCCGTGATCAAGGCAACGGCCCGACGTATAAAAAGCGGTATGCTGACGATCGAACAGGTCGCGGAGCATTGCGCTTTGTTGCGCGAGCCGCTCTTCGTCGATTGCGCTGCCTTGCCGTCTGGCCGTGGCACGGGCCACCATGTCCATCGTCCCCGCAGCCTGATCGCCGCCCATGACGCCGCTCATGGAATTGGGCCATGCAAAAAGGAAATCGGGATCATATGGAAAGCCGCTCATGCCATAATTGCCAGCGCCAAAACTGGCGCCGACATAAAGCGTGATGCGCGGCACGTCTACATTGGTCACGGCTTGGATCATCTTGGACCCATGCTTGATCATGCCGGCTTGTTCATACGCAGTTCCCACCAGGAAGCCGGTTGTATTGCTAAGGAAGATCAAAGGCGTATCGGCTTGGCCGCATAATTGGATGAATTGCGCGGCTTTTGTCGCACCCGCCGGGTCGATCGGGCCATTATTGCCGATCAGTCCAACTGGTATGCCAAAGATATGCGCTTTCATGCAGACGGTTGAGGGGCCATAGGCGGGTTTGAAATCCTGAATAACCGAGCCATCCACGATCCGGGCGACGATCTCATGCACGTCGTAAGGCTGCCGATAATCCACAGGCACCACCCCGGCGATTTCTTCAGGCGCGAATTTGGGCGGGTCGAAGGCTGCCCGGCTTTCGGCCGGTANTCGGTCATTCCATCCCAAATTGCGCACCACGTCGCGCGCCAGAGCAATTGCATGGTTATCATCTTCGGCCAAAAACTCCACCAAACCAGAGGTCGTGGCGTGCATCTCAGAGCCGCCCAGCTCCTGGTCATTGGCCTGTTCTCCAGTGGCGGCCTGAACCAGCGCCGCACCAGCGAGCGCGGCCATGCCGTTTTTCTTCACTCCGATCACATAGTCCGACATGCCGGGCATATAGGCGCCGCCCGCGGTCGAAGGCCCGTGCAAAACCGCAATCGTTGGCAGGCCTGCTGCGCTCATCCGGGCCAGGTTACGGAACACCCGCCCGCCAAAAGCCCATTGTTCGACCTTGTAATCCATCAGGTTGGCCCCGGCGCTTTCCACAAGATGGATCAAAGGAAGCTTCTGACGTAGGGCAATTTCCTGCACGCTGATGATGACGTCGGCTGACTTCGGCCCCAAGGCTCCAGCCTTGATGCCGCTGTCATCGACCCAGATCAGGCTGCGCACCCCTTCGACAAAACCGATCCCGACGATCACGTGAGAGCCAGGCACCGATGTCTCGGGATCTTGAGTGTCGACCAAATATCCTGACATGGAATGCAGCTGCAAAAACGGCAATCCCGGGTCCAGAAGCCGCGCCAGACGATCGCGAGGTGTCAACTGGCCTCGTGCTTGCATTCTTTGACGCCGTTTCTCAGAAAGCGCCGCAGGCCGGGCTTCCAATCTACGCAGCTCATCAACCTTGGCCAACATCTCGGCGCGGTTCTGAGCGAAGGTTGAACTGTCCGTCGAAATCCGAGACACAAATTCCATCAAAGCCTCTTCCGATGCGTCTTTGGTGCGATGTCAGCGGGGAGCAGCACAGGCATCGCCAAAAGACATTGTGCATAGCCCTTTCCCTGGCTGTCATTGCGCAGGCTGGCGATCCCGCCGCCGCCCAGTGCATTCTGCATCACAATGTTCATGGAGTGGGTACCAGGCAGGAAAAACCGTGTGATAGCGCCGTCGACCCGTCCGGCAAAATGCGTGCCCACCGCGTCGGGTGTCAAAGCGGCCCAAATCCACGGCATGAACTCTGGCGCGCGGGCAATCACCCCGATATTGGCGATATCCCCTTTGTCACCGGACCGAGCGACGGCCACATCTTCAAGTCTGCAACTGACCGAGTGTCCTGTGATGGGGCATTCGGGGTCGGGATGCGGAACAGGCAGCTGCGGCGCCTCCTTCGGCGCGGCCGAAGAATAAGGCAGGGGCTTGCCCTCCAGCGTCACGGACACCGTGGGAAGATCAGCGGGCACAAGGCTGGAAAACAGTGCCACAACCGGGGATGGTTTCGGTCGTCCGGCTCCGGTAAAAAAATGCAGCCCCGGTGGCGCGGCAAGGGCGGCCCCAATCAATTCCTTGAGAAACAGATCGACCGCACGGGCATCCTGATGTTGAACTGCGGCTGTGACGGCGATTTCTTCGTAAGGCCCATCGCAGGGACGGCCACCAAACATCTCTACCGAGACAGCCTGATAATCGGGCGCGTTCCACGTTGAAAGCTTGTCGCGCGCTCGGTCCAGCGCTGATTGGACAAAAACAGTGCCCTTGGCGCGCGCGTCGCGCCCGTTGAAATTAACAACTTGGCCAGCCCGAAAACCATCCTTTGAGGTTGTTGACACCTTAAGCTGACCGGTCGGTGCGCGCCCTGTCGCGCCGGAAACCTCGACCTGCTTGTCGGTCAAAGCGCGCAACGACACATTTGAAAAATCGCAGCTGACATCGGGCAAGTCATAAGCTTGTGGGTCGCCAATCTCGTAAAGCATCTGTTCGCCTACGCTCAGCGGTATAACAAGCGCATCGGCATCCGGCGCAGCGCTGATCACACAGCTGCCATCGGCCCGTACTTGGGCAATCGGGTAGCTGATCCGCGCGCGATCCGGCACGTCCTCCCAATCGGTAAAATTGCCGCCCATGGCCTGTGGTCCGCATTCCAGAAGGTGACCGGCTAGCGATCCGGCGGCAAGCCGATCGTAGTCATCGAATGGCCAGTCGAAAGCATGCATGCAGGCCGCCAAGGCCAGAGCACTATCCACGCACCGTCCGGTTAGAACGATGTCCGCGCCTGCGTGCAGCGCGGCGACCACCGGTCCGGCGCCCAGATAGGCGTTCACCGAAAGAACTGAATTGAGGTCGGGGTAAGGCTTTCCAGAAAACATCTCCGGGTTTTTCGCAACCTGGTCCAAACACCCGCGCAGGTCATCCCCTTCGACGACCGCCACGCTGAGAGACAGACCCTGCGCTGCAATCTCGGACTTGAGCGCATCGGCACAGGCCAGCGGGTTCATTCCGCCAGCATTGCTCAGCACTTTGATGCCGCGCGATGCAATCTTTTGCAGATTGGGCTTCATCGCATCAGAAATGAAATCAGGCGCATAGCCAGATGTAGGGTCTTTTGCCCGGGCGCGGGCCATGATCGACAGCGTGATTTCTGCCAGGTAGTCGTAAACCAACACATCCAGATCAGGGTCTGACAAAAGCTGTGCCGTGGCATAGGACGCCTCGCCCCAGAAACCGCTGGCGCCTCCGATGCGTATCTTCTGCCGGCTCATGCTATGTCCTCCGATCCATGATCTTGGTCGGTTCGCACGTTCGAGTAAACAGTTCCATGTGGCCAAAATCGTTCGAAGTGAGAGGTGCGAGGCGTCTTTGCAATGCTTTACCTGGCTGCGACCTCCTGTTGCCCGTTGCGGAGATATGTCGAAATCAGGTTTCGCGTCTTTCGACCAAGGAGCGGAACAGCTTGTGGCGTTTGAGTTCGGTTTCCATCTGTAGCGGCAAGTAAAGCGGCCCCTGACTGGTTCCCGTCGAACCGTTCAGGGCCTCAGACTTGTTCGGTTTGATTTCTCCTAGATGGCTGCCCGCCCAATTGAAGGCCCCGCCCCCTCCACGCCACGCGCCAAGAAACTGAACTCTGAGTATTTGACCGCTATCGACTCTCTGCAAGGTGATGGCCCTCTGATCATAGGTGGGGACTCTATGGGTGGGCGTGTCGCTAGTATGATTGCGGACGAACTATTTGCAGCGGATCGCATCACTTGATTGCTCAGCGTAGGTTATCCATTTCAACCGATTGGAAAGCCCGACAAGCTTTGCATCAAGCGCCTGAAACACCTGCGACCCCCCAACACCGATCTGTCAGGGAACGCGTGACCAGTTTGGCTCGCAGGACGAAGTCCGCGATTATGAGCATTCTCCGGCAAGCCAGATGAGTTGGCTTGACGACGGCGACCATGATCTAAAGCCGCACAAATACGTCTCAGGTATCACACATTTGGATCACATCGCGTCCTGGGATGGAATGGTCTCATCATGGATCGAAGGTCTGATTGGTTAGCGCGCCGGGGTGTGCTGTGTTTACCGGGTTTGGCAGGGCTAGTGGCCGCGCAGGACCAAGCTTGACATAAGGGCGCTTAGCAGGCTGAAACCATCCGACAACAGAAATGAGCGTTAAGCAGAAATTGCTTTTTTATGCCTGCATTTGTTCTGAATCACAGATTTGAATAGGTCGAAGGTCCTTCAATCTTTTGCCATAAGCGCCGCTTCGGCAAGCCAACGGATATGGCTTTCATACTCTGCTTGCGACCAGCCGCAGTCGCGCACCAACCGTTCCCAATTTTCAACCGACACAAGCGTCCATAGGAGATCGCTTGCAACCTTCTCATTGAGATCGGGTCTGAGTATCTTGTCCGCTGCCAAAGCCGCAACTGCCGAGACACAACCCTGCCGGACAGCTTGCATTCGGTCGTCCCATGCCGCCGCGGCCTCGGCGTCACCGTCCCGCATGTTCCGCAAGGCAACCGACAGGCCATGAATTTCCGGTATGTAGCCGCCCCATGCGACGATGAATGACGCCAACCGATCACGACCAGTGTTGGCGGCCCTGCTGTCGGCCAGTCGCGCATCCACGTCTTTGACGGAATCAATATGCCGAGTCGTGGCAATCAGCAACTCTGCCCGCGTTGGGAAATGTAGGTACAGCGCCTGGCGGCTGATGCCGGCCGCCTTGGCGATGTCAGTCATGCGCACTCTTTTATCCCCGGATTCCAACAGGTTCCAAGTGCAATCGAGGATTCGGGTGTGGGTATCAGATGAATCTCTTGACATGGTGTCAAGTTAGAGATTATTGATGCGATGTCAACTTTACACCGTGTCAAGTAAACTGCGGTATCAACCTCGAAAGGAGAGCAACAATGAAAGTTATCGTATTTGGCGCTACGGGGACCGTTGGACGTCTCGCTGTCGAAAACCTGCTGGAGGCTGGCCACACCGTCACCGCCTTTGCCCGTTCGCCCCAGAATCTGAACCTCAGTGACCCCAAGCTGCGTCCTGTTGCTGGTGATGCGATGAGGCTCTCTGACGTGACCGACGCTGTTGCAGGACATGATGCTGTCGTCGTGACCCTTGGCGCTGGGATGTCGCGCAAGAGCAAGATTCGCTCGCAAGGCACAATGAACATCATCAAGGCAATGCAGACCCACGGGGTCCGCCGCCTGATTGCACAGTCCACTTTGGGTGCTCGCGATAGCTGGCCCACGCTGAATTTTTGGTGGAAGCGCGTAATGTTCGGCGCCCTGCTCGCCCCTGTTTTCCGCGATCACGAATTGCAGGAGCAATTGGTTGAGGCAAGCGGACTGGACTGGACCATTGTCCGCCCCGGGGCCTTCACCGACAAGACCACCGAACGCCCCGTGATCGAGGATGTCCCGAATACGGCCCGTGGTCTCGATCTTAAGATTGCCCGCAGCGAATTGGCCCGCTTTCTGACGCGTCAGTTGTCCGACCGCCAATATATCGGCCGGGCCGTTGGCCTGTCGAGCTGAGGAGCATGAGCCATGGAATGGATATTGATGCCTGCCGGACTTGCTGTGGCGCTGGTTGCAGGAGTGTTTCTTGGCTTTTCCGACTTCATCATGCGGGGGCTGGCACAGGCCCCTGCGTCCCAAGGGGCCGCGGGCATGGTGGGGCTGAACCGAACAGTCTATCGGTCAGTCTTTATGGTGCTGCTTTTGGGGTTGGTGCCGGTGTCCGGGGCCCTTGGTCTCTTGGCGCTTTGGCAGCTTGAAGGCGTGGCACGGACACTGACTTTGGTTGGGGTAGGCACCTATCTGATTGGTGTCTTGGCCGTGACCGGTATGGGCAATGTCCCGATGAATACGCGCCTCGATGAGATGAGCGGCAAGCCGCGCGAAATCGCGGGCTATTGGCCCCACTACGCGCAACGATGGACTCGCCTGAACCATGCAAGAACCGCCGGTTCAGCATTAGCGGCAATTTGCTGGCTGAGTGCTGCGCAGCTAGTCTGAGGCAGCGCGAATGGGCACGGCTTCAAAACGGTATCTCGGTTGCCAAGGCGGCTGATGTATCCGCACACCATGGATACCAGCCGCAACTTGCCTACGTGGCACTCTTTATTTTGGTTACCGGACCGTTCATAGCTTTCACGAAATCAAACTGCGCTACGCTGCGAGCATGCCTTGTCCCAATTGCCAAAAGCCTGCTCCGGCCCACAGACCAGCCACCCGCGGCTTAGATCAGCTCGCAGCGGTGTCGCAAATCCGCTTTGAGCCCTTTTTCCTAAATTTTTTCACCTAGCTCATGTCTGCTGTCAGGTGAAAAACGACGCAAATTTTTGAAATGCGCTGCGGGAATTCGCTTCACCCAGGCACTCGCAGATCTCGTTACTTCATGTTCCCGCTACACGCCGCACGTGTGTTACAACTACTTTTATCAGGCCGGATATGCTTCTACATAAAATGGAAATGCTTTAGCGCATCGTCGGGCGCGTCGCCGCTTCGCAAATTGCCCTGGCATCGACCGCATCATTCTTCTGCGCTTCACGAAGGGTTTGACGTAGCCCGGCGGCATGAGCCGAACTTCGTGTCCAAGCTTTCCAATCTCGAAATCCCAGAAATGCGCGCCATCAAAAGCCTCCATGGCAACGATGCAGGGTGGCAAACGGGCAAAACTCAAGGACCTGAACCCGTCGTAACTTCTTGCGCAGAACAGGTTGCCCCGCTGCTTCTGCCCCGTGGACCTGAAACACATTCTTCGTCAAATCGAGCCCAACAGTGAAAATCTCCGACATAACTGCCCTCAATTGTGGACTAAAACAAACCCACCGTGGCACATCGATGCCGTTGGGGGGCG
>JABSSB010000140.1 GCA_013214715.1 Paracoccaceae bacterium
TGTAGGACGAGATCGTGCCCTAGTCACCCATAGGGCCAAAGCCCCTGCGCCAGCGCCTCGATCCCGTTTTTGATCCGGGCAAAGCTGTCCCGCGCACGGGTCACGGTGCTGCGCGCCCGCAGATAGCCATGAACCAGACCCGGCTCAGTGATCCAATGCGCCTGCCCGCCGGCGGCCACGATCTGGTCACGATAGAGACCGCCATCATCGCAAAGCGGGTCACATTCCGCCGTCACGATCAATGTGGGCGGCAGGCCAGTGAAATCACTGTCATGAAGGGGCGCATAGGTCGGATCGCCCTGCGGCTCCTCCCCCGCGACACGCACCATGCGGTAAAAGGCAATGTCCTGCGCGGTCAGCATCGGGGCGTTGGCATGGGTCAGGTAGCTGCCCTGATCATGCGGCCCGCCAAGGCCCGGATAGATCAGCACCTGCCCGACAATCCCCGTCAGCCGTCCACGCGCGTGATGCGCCACAGACGCCGCCAGATTGCCGCCCGCGCTGTCACCTGCCAGAACCACCGGATCGCCTGCGAAACCCTCACAGGCCCATTGCGTGGCCGCAAAGGCATCCGCAAAGGCCGCCGGGTGCTTGTGTTCGGGGGCAAGCCGGTAATCGACCGCCAGCACGCGGAACCCGGTCTGCGCGCAAATCTCGGCGCAGACATCATCATGGCTTTCCAGCCCGCCCACGACAAAGCCGCCGCCATGGTAATAGATCACGGTGGCGGTGGGTTGGCCTGCCTCATAAAGCCGCGCGGGCACTCCGCCCGCGCTGAGGTCTGTGGCTGCTACGCCATCAGGATAGCCCTGAAAGAAGGCCCGACACATCCGGTCATATATCTCGCGCTGCTCGGCCACGGATTTCGTGGCCGTATCAGGCGGATACCAGCTGTCGGTTTCGCGGATAAACGCCCAGGTTTCCGTGTCGATCAGACTGGAATAATCGGCGCTCACGCCGCCCATTCCCAGGGGCGGGTGTAATCGCCAAGCACCTTGGCCACGTCGCCTTCATCGGAGCCACGACGGTCCAACTGCGCCACAAGCCCGCGCGATTTGTCATCGCTGACCGAGACAACCCGCGCCTGCACGCCAGCGTCTTCCAACGCGTCATTGTAGATTCGGGTAATCGCGTCCTTGCGCAGATCGGGCTTGAAGATCTTGCCCACGGCGGTTTTCGGCAGTTCGGGCATGATCGAGATATGCTTGGGCCGCGCAGCGCGTTCATGAACCTGCAGATTGCAATGTTCGACCAGTTCGGCCGGGGTCACATTGGCACCATCGACCAGCTCGACATAGGCGCAGGGGATCTCACCGGCATGGGCATCGGGCTGGCCGATCGCCCCGGCAAAGGCCACGGCCGGATGGCCCAGCAGCGCCTCTTCGATCTCGGCGGGGTCGATATTGTGGCCGCCGCGGATGATGATGTCCTTGGCGCGACCGGTGATCCACAGATAGCTGTCCTCGTCCATCTTGCCCAAATCACCCGTGCGCAGATATTTGTCATAGTGATAAAGATCCGCGTTCTTGGCGGTTTCGGTATAGGTGCCGCCCGCGCGCACGCCGGGGTTGGAAATGCAGATCTCGCCGATCTCGCCCGGTGCACATTCCACCGTCCCTTCCAGGGTTTGCTTGACGATCTTCACATCCGTATACGGGAAGGTCATCCCGATGGAGCCGATTTTCTTTTCCCCATCCACCGGATTTGCAGAGACGATGCAGGTCGCTTCGGTCAGGCCATAGCCTTCGACGATGGTCAGGCCGCAGGTTTCCTCGAACCGGCGGAACAGTTCCATCGGCATGGGCGCAGAGCCGGAAAACGCTTTCTTCACCGTCGAGATATCGGCATCGACCGGGCGCTGCATCAGCGCAGCCACAGCGGTGGGCACGGTGGCGATAAAGGTCGTCTTGTAGCGTTCGTTCAGCTTCCAGAAATTATCCATCACCCCATCGCCGCGATAGCCCGCGGGTGTGGGGAAGACGATATGCGCCCCGGTAAAGAGCGCAGCGTTCAGCATCACGTGACAGGCCATCACATGGAACAAGGGCAGCGGGCACATGACCACATCGCTATTGTCCAGCAGCAGGCTACCCACCCAGCCATTATAGACGAACCCGTCATAGGTATGCTGCGCGACCTTGGGCATACCGGTCGTGCCGCCGGTGTGGAAATAGAACGCCACCCGGTCGCCCGATGCATCAGCAAATTGCAGCTCTTTCGGCTGCTTCGCGATTTCGGCGTTGAAGTTCAGATATTTCGCACTGGCTGCCATGTCGCCCGGCATTTTGGGTCGCAGCAGCGGGACCAGCCAGCTTTTGGGTGGGGTCAGATAGCGGTTGAGGTCAACCTCAAGCACGGTCATCACACCCGGCGCGTGGCGCACGGCTTCGGCCACTTTCTGCGCGATGTCAGTCTTGGGGAAGGCTTTCAGCGTCACGACCACCTTGGCGCCGGTTTCGCGCAGGATGGCGGCGATCTGTTCGGGCTCCAAAAGCGGGTTGATCGGGTTCACGATCCCCGCAACCGAGCCGCCCAAAAGGCTCAATACCGCCTCGTTGCAGATCGGCAGGATATAGGCGACCACATCATCTTCGCCGATGCCCAGATTGCGGAACAGGTTGGCGGTCTGGTTGGTTTTCTCCAGCACCTCTTTCCAGCTGAGCGTTTCGGCCTTGTCGGTCGGGCCAGAGGTCAGCTGAAAGGTCACACCATCATTGTCGGGATGCGCGGCGGCGGTGCGGGCCAGCACTTGATGCGTGGTGCGCGGTAGATCGCGCCCCTCCCACGTGGCTTCGGCTTCGATGGCATTGCGATCTGCGATGTTGGCAATTGTGCCCATTGGTGTGATTCCTCCCCTGCGGTGGCGCATCCGGCGCGCTTTTTCTGTTGCGCCGACCATGATGTGAGCCCGCCGCCCGCGCAAGACAAGGGAAGTAAGGTCAACCGGCGCAAAACCGTGTGACGTTGCGAAGTTTTGGCCGCCGCCTAGGCCGCAGCAGCCCCATCGGTGAACTGCAACCGGGCCAGACGCGCATAAAGCCCGCCTTCGGCCACAAGCTCATCATGGCGGCCCTGCGCCACGATGCGGCCCTGATCCATCACCACGATCCGATCCGCGCGTTTCACCGTCGCCAGACGATGCGCGATGATCAGCGTGGTGCGGCCTTCGGCCATATGCTCAACCGCCGCCTGAACCGCCCGTTCGCTTTCAGCATCCAGCGCAGAGGTGGCTTCATCCAGCAGCAGGATCGGCGCATCGCGCAGGATCGCACGGGCAATGGCGATGCGCTGGCGTTGCCCGCCCGACAGCATCACGCCACGTTCGCCCAGCGGGCTGTCATAGCCTTTGGGCAGGGCCGAGATGAACTCATGCGCGGCGGCGGCTCTGGCGGCGGTCTCAACCTCGGCCTGCGAGGCGCCCGGTCGGCCAAAGCGGATATTGTCCGCCGCCGAAGCGGCAAAGATCACCGGGTCCTGCGGCACCACGGCGATGGATTGGCGGAACACATCACGGCGCAATGTGGTCAGATCGACACCATCAATACAGACCCGCCCCGAGGACGGATCATAGAACCGCAACAGCATCTGGATGATGGTCGTCTTGCCCGCGCCCGATGGGCCGACAAAGGCCACGGTTTCCCCCGGCGCTATCGTCAGGTTGACCTGATCCAGCGCTGCCGTGTCGGGGCGCGCGGGATAGGTGAAGCTCAGATCTTCAAAGCTGATCCGCCCTTCGACCGGCACGGGCAGGGGCGCCGGGCTGTCGGGATCTGTGACGCGATCTTCAGCGCGGAGCAATTCGACCAGACGTTCGGTCGCACCTGCGGCACGCTGCAACTCTCCCCAGATCTCAGAGAGCGCGGCAACCGCGCCGCCGACCATGACGGAATAGATCACGAACTGCACCAGCGCGCCTTCGGTCATGGTGCCGATGCGGACCGAATTGGCGCCCATCCACAGGATGCCGACAATGCCGGTAAAGACCATGAAGATCACGATCATCGTCATCAGCGCCCGAACCCGGATGCGTCGCAGCGAAACGTCATAAGAGGTTTCGGTCACATCCGAAAACTGCGCCCGGCTGGCGGTTTCATGGGTAAAGGCCTGCACCGTTTGCACGGCGTTCAGTGCCTCAGCGGCATTGCCGGAACTGGCCGCGATCCAATCCTGATTCTCGCGGCTCAGCTTGCGCAACCGCCGTCCCAGCACAAGGATCGGCACGATGACGATTGGCACCAGCAGCAATACCAGCCCCGTCAGCTTGGCTGAGGTCAGCAGCATCAGGATCAGACCGCCGACAAAGATCAGGATATTGCGCAGCGCGATCGAAGCTGACGACCCCAGAACCGATTGAATCAGCGTGGTGTCCGTGGTGATCCGGCTAAGCACTTCGCCCGTCATCACGGTTTCATAGAATTGCGGACTCATCCCGATGACGCGGTCAAAGACGGCCTTGCGCAGATCGGCCACGACCCGTTCGCCCAGCCGCGTCACCAGCGCATAGCGCAGCCCCGTGCCCAGCGCCAAAAACGCGGCAATGCCCACAGCGGCCATGAAATAGCGGCCCAGCAGCTCTCCATCTTCGACGCGAAAATTGTCAATAACGCGCCGTACGGCAATGGGCAGGGTCAGCGACAGCATCGCTGTCAGAACCAAAGCCGCCCCCGCCGCCGTCAGCAGGCCGGTATAGGGGCGCACAAAGGGCCAAATCGCCTTGAGCGCGTTCATATCGCGCGAGGTTGCCCGCTCTTTTTCCGAGCCGGGCGCCTGCGTCTGCTGTTGCGCCATGCGCACCTCTGCCTTGTCTTGCGTCCGAAGCGGTATGGCCCGAGCCTTCGGGGCGGGTCAAGCGTCCAAAGCGCGCAGGTACCGGCAAAAAAAGACCCCGGCCGCGATGGCCGGGGTCAGGTAAGCTCGGTCTTGGTGGTCGGCATTCGCCGTGAGTGGTGATGAACCGAGCAAGGTATTCAACCCAAACTATCTGGCATGTTCATCGACGCAAGCAAAGTAAGGTTTTCCGGATACCGTTACGTCATGCGGGGCGTGAACATGATCGGGAAGAACGCTTGGAGCGGGTAGCGGGAATCGAACCCGCACCTTAAGCTTGGAAGGCTCTTATGATACCATTTCACCATACCCGCCCAGCGTTGGCAGGGGATATGCCAAGCGGTATCGCGGGTCAAGCACAACCGGGGGCTTTTTCGTCACGTGAGCCAAACAAACCGGGCTGACCCGCCCGGCGTCATACGCTTCGGATCAGCGTTTGCCGTCTGAGATATTGGCCAGCGCCAGTTCGTTGCGCTTGCCCCGCAGGCGGCGTGCCCGCTGGCGCACCATACGGCCGATCTGTGCCGTGACCGACCGGCCCGCGCCCATCGCCAGGATCACGTTATAGGTCAACACAAACATCGCACCGCAGCCGATCAAGGCGAGGAACGCGGCGAGCGAGTTATACATCAGCAGCACACCAAGAATGGCGGGCAGGGCTGCAAAAGGCAGGATCACCAGCGTGGCAATCGGGTTGGCGCGGTGCCGCGCATTGCGGCCCAGCCAATGTATTTCGATCACCCGCATGATCACCTGATGAAAGTGCATCCGGTCGGCGCAATCGATGCTCTTGCCCACGGACAAGCGGCGATACATGGCAAAGAGCGTATCTGCCATCGGCCAGAAGAACACCAGCAGGAGAGACCAGCATGTCACATCCGGTGCCACCGCATAGACGCCAAGCGCCGACCATGCCAGAAGATGACCCATCGAATAGGCGCCGGCATCGCCCAGAAACAGCTTTCCGCGCGGGAAGTTCAGCGCCATGAAGCCCAGAAAAGCCGAGACCTGGATACCCAGAAACATCACCATCTCGGGCGCGCCAACCCGCATGGCCATCACGGACATGGCCAGTCCAGCGATCACTGCCAGACCCGATGCAAGCGCGTTCAGCCCATCGGTCAAATTGAACGCATGGGCATAGCTGGATGTGACAAACAGCGTCACCAGGATTCCCACCGGCGCGACCATGAAAATCCCAAAGCCCAGCGGCGGTACATCCATGCGATCAATCCAGATGCCCAGCAGAATGATCGCCAACGCCCCGGAGAAAACTGCTGCGAGATACCGCAACCGCGCCGATACCTTACGCGTGATATCCTCTCCTAGACCGACCAGCAAGACCGGCAAGGTCGACAACAGGTAACGCCAGCCTGGGCCGATCTGATCGGGCGGCGCCACCATCAGCCCCAATGCAATCGCACCAAACACGGCAAGACCACCAATCCGCGGCGTCGGCACCTTGTGCGCGGCTTGAACGGCCACCGCATCGGTCACACGCGCGCTGACAAACATATTAAGACGCTTTGTCACAACGATGATCAGACATAGTCCGAGCGAAACAACAAAAGCAGAGACAAAACTGGTTACCATTTGCCCCTCCGCTCCCAAATACACACCCACAATGATCTTGATGCCTTAGATAGGCATAAGTCTCAACAAATTTGCGATAATTAGGTTAATCCAAAGCAATGAAGAGTGCAAATCAGCCACCTTCTTGAAACTTTTTTCAGATATATTTCATATATATCAGGCGCTTAAAAAAATGCCGTTAAAACTTTGGCGCTTTTCGGCAATGCAGAAGGTGGTTTTTTGAACCCACCACCTGAGAGCGTTCAAGTCAGGGGAGAATGAGGCCCGGCGATAGTCTCCGTGACCGTGTCGCGCGCGCTGGTTACGACATGCCCAGCGCTTCTTTATACATCTCAAGAACCGCCTCTTCTTCGGCGATATCGTCCTTGTCGCGCTTGCGCAGAGCGACCAGCTTGCGGATGACCTTGGTGTCGTAGCCGCGGGATTTGGCCTCGGCCATCACCTCTTTCTGCTGATCGGCGATGTCCTTCTTCTCCTGATCCAGCCGTTCGAATCGTTCGATGAACTGGCGCAGCTCGCCTGCGGTGACTTTATAGGTGGCGTCGGCCGGGTTCTCTTCGATGTCCATCTGCGGCTCCGTACTGTCAGGTTGCAGACCTGCGAGATACAAGCCACCCCGCCCGGCTGCAAGGCCGATCCCCGCCCGACGCATGGCTGAGCGGTTGCTTTGTATTGCCAAGACACACATTTCTGCGCTAGCGCCACCCAACACGACCCGCAGGACCGCCCATGACCGAGCATAAAATCCAGACCCAATACCGCAAGACGCTGGAAACCGAAGCCCATGCGCTGGGGCTGATGGCGCAGTCCATGCCCGAGGATTTCCCGAAAGTGGTTGAGCTGATTCTGCGCACGCAGGGCCGCGTGGTCGTCTGTGGCATCGGCAAATCAGGCCATGTCGGGCGCAAGATCGCGGCGACGCTGGCCTCGACCGGGACGCCGGCAAGCTTTGTGCATGCCTCGGAAGCCAGTCACGGCGATCTTGGCATGATCACCACGCAGGATGTGGTGATCCTGATTTCCAATTCCGGCGAGACCCGCGAATTGCATGATGCGGTCGCGCATACGCGACGCTTTGGCATCCCGATGGTGGCCATCTCGTCGCGCGCCGACAGCACCTTGATGCAGGCCGCCGATTACCGGCTGTTGCTGGCCGATGCGCCGGAAGCCTGCAACATCGGCATGGCCCCCACGACCTCGACCACGTTGACGATGGCTTTGGGCGATGCGCTGGCCGTTGCGCTGATGACCGAGCGGCAGTTCAAAGCCGATGAGTTCCGCGTCTTCCATCCCGGCGGCAAGCTGGGGGCCGAACTGGCCACAGTCGCGCAGCTGATGCATCGCGATGACGCGTTGCCCTTGGTTGCCGAGGACACCGCAATGCCCGAAGCGCTGATCGAGATGACATCCAAAGGCTTTGGCATCACGGGCGTTCTGGCCGACGACCGCCTGTCTGGCGTGGTGT
The DNA here is from genome assembly GCA_013214715.1 of Paracoccaceae bacterium. Taxonomy (GTDB): domain Bacteria; phylum Pseudomonadota; class Alphaproteobacteria; order Rhodobacterales; family Rhodobacteraceae; genus JABSSB01. The sequence goes on from JABSSB010000140.1 coordinate 7,886, forward strand.
CAGACGGTGACTTGCGGCGCAACATGGCCACATTGATGAGCCAGAGCGCGGGCGATGTCGCCACGCGCGATCCGGTAACAGTGGCGCCGGGGATGCTCGCGGCCGAGGCGCTGTCGGTGATGAATTCCCGCAAGATCTCGGCCCTGTTTGTCGTGAACGAGGCCGGACATCCCATCGGGCTGCTGCATGTCCATGACCTGCTGCGCGCCGGTGTAACCTGAAGGAGCCTTTCACATGATCTATGACCTGATGATCTGGGGTGGAGCGGCCCTGTCAGTGGGCGGGCTAATCGGACTGGGCTGGTGTATCCTGCGGGTCATGAAAGCCAAGCGCGCCAAACTGGAAGATGAGGCGCTGCGTGCAGTGATCCAAAAGGTGCTGCCATGGAATATGGGCGCGCTGATGCTCTCGCTTCTGGGGCTGATGCTTGTCGGCCTGGGCGCCGCCTTCTCCTGACCCATCCAGACATCTATTTCCATCCCTGACACCGCCCCCACGCCGCGCCTGTGTGCGGGCGCGATCTTCTGCGTGCTTGCCATATCGCAGTCCCGATGCGACGCTTTTGTCATACGGCGGTCCTACAGAACATTCAAAAATTGATATATGCAGCCACAAGAACCACGGAGGATCAGATGAGCCCTGACGTCAAAGCCTTCTTTGATACCGCTACAAACACGGTATCCTATGTCGTGAAAGACCCCAATGGCAGCGCCTGCGCAATTGTCGACAGCGTGCTGGATTTCGACCATGCCTCGGGCCGGACGGATACGGCCTCGGCGGATGAGATCATCGCCTATGTCACCGAACAGGGGCTGAAGGTCGACTGGATTTTGGAAAGCCATGTCCATGCCGACCACCTGTCGGCCGCGCCCTATCTGCAAGAGCGGCTGGGCGGCAAGATCGGGATTGGCCAGAACATCACCATCGTGCAGGACACTTTCGGCAAGGTCTTCAATGAAGGCACCGAGTTTCAGCGCGACGGATCGCAATTTGACCAGCTTTTTGGCGAAGGCGACAGCTTTCACATCGGCCAGTTGCGCGGTGAGGTGATGCAAACGCCGGGCCACACGCCCGCCTGTCTGACCTATGTGATCGGCGATGCGGCCTTTGTGGGCGATACGCTTTTCATGCCCGATTTTGGCACGGCGCGCTGCGACTTCCCCGGCGGCTCGTCCGAGGATCTGTATAACTCGATTCAGAGAATCCTGGCGCTGCCGGATGAGACGCGGGTCTTCGTGGGCCATGATTACAAGGCGCCCGGCCGCGATGAATATGCCTGGGAAACCACGGTGGGCGAACAAAAGGCGCTGAACGTGCATGTGGGTCAGGGCCGCCCGGTCGAGGACTTCGTGGAAATGCGCGACGCGCGCGACGCCACGCTGGGCATGCCGCGCCTGATCCTGCCGTCTTTGCAGGTGAATATGCGCGCCGGGCAGATGCCGCCTGCGGATGAGCAGGGCGATGTCTTTCTGAAACTGCCGATCAACAAGGTCTGACCGGCCCCGTCATCCGGACTGAAAACCATGGAACAAGGTTGGATCATGGGCCTCCTTGGAGGCCTGCTGATCGGTCTGGGCGCGATGTTTGCTGTGCCCATTGGGGCTGGCGGCGGCGTTCAACCCGCAGATCACCACGTATATCACCAGTGACTGGGCCGTGATCATCGCGGGCGGTCTGCTGGTCGGGGCGGCAGAGCATGACCATCTCGCCGGAGCACGCCGAGTGCCGGGGGCAGTTTTCCCTCTCTGCCCAAGGCCGAATTTGACCGCCGCCTGATCGTCGGCTCGCCCCTGTTTGGCATGGGCTGGGCGCTGACAGGCCTGTGTCCGGGACCTACCATTGCCTCGCTCTTCCATGGCGGGCTGGGGGGCTGGTCTTTGTCGGCGCGATGGTGACAGGCATGCTGCTGGCGCCCGGCGCGGCCACGCGTCTGGACAGGATGGGCACGACAGCCTAAGGGACAGTCATGGATATTCGTCAAATTACAGACCGCTACGCCGTTTCCCCGCAGATTGACGCGGCCGATCTGCCCGCAATCAAGGCCGCAGGCTTTGACCGGGTGATCTGCAACCGTCCGGATATGGAAGTGCCGCCATCGCATCAGGCCGAGGCGATCCGGGCCGCAGCGGATGCAGCCGGGATTGCCCTGACCATCCTGCCGATCACGCGCGAGACGCTGACGCCAGAGAATGCGCAGGCCCATGCCGCCGCGATGAGCGAGGGCAAAGTGCTGGCCTATTGTGCGTCGGGCACACGCTCGACAATGATCTGGGCGATGGGCCGCGCGGCGCAGGGTGATGCGGCGACGGACATCATCCAGAACGCCGCCGATGCGGGCTATGACCTGTCGGCCATGGCGCCATTTCTGCAAAGCCTCGGCGCGCAGTGATCCGGTGCACGGATCGGGCCTCCAATGGCCCCGTCCAACCGGTTTATGATCCAAAACCAGCCGTCGCAATCTTTTGTCGTGATGCATGGCGCGCTATGGGGCATACCACCGAGACCTACAGGAAATAGCCCCACAAGCCGTTGTATAGATTGATTATTTTGATTTTCTATTGGTTTGCAATAGACCCTCTGGCGTGGCTCAAGCTACGCCAGGGCGGACATTCAGTTTCAAGGAGGCGCATGTCGTCTATGCGGACAGAGTTGCCGTTTACATGGGGCAAAAGACTGTCTGCATTCAATGAACGCTTTGGCCTGCATCCTTTTTCGTCGCTTTGAATATCCAAAACCCAAGGAGCGGAAAGGCAATCAGTTCGGCGATCAGTGAAGGTGCGATGCTGTTGCTGACGAGGAGTACGCCATCCGCTGAGGAAAACCGCATGAGACCGCCGACAAAAACCATGCCGGTTAAGACTATCAGGACGGACCGAAGACGGTGCAGTGCGATGCTGCCCGCGATCAGAATCAACCCAACACTCAACCAAACACCAGCAATGAACCGGATATGATTGTCTTGTACGGCAAAGGTTTCGGGATCGGTCACAGCGAAAAACTCTTTAGCGCCTTGCCAGCCGAGCGTTTCAAAACCGCCCAAGCCCACGTTCAATCCTAGCCAGACGACAATTGCGCCTGTGAGGAACAAGCTGACGCGCAGTCCGTATTTCATGTTTACAGCTCCTTTTTGCGTACGTGTACGCAAAACAAATGGAGCTTGCAATATATATATTTACGCGTATACAAAATTGAGATGATCGATAAACCAGAAAGCGCAAATGACGCTCCGACCCCGGACCAAGCCCCTGCGCGAGGTCGCCCTGCTCTCTCCCAAGATGTGAAAACGAAGCGGAAAGATGAGATAGCCGACGTCGCCTTGCGCCTTTTCCTAGAGGAAGGATTTGCGTCGGTTTCCATGCGCCGCTTGGGAAAAGAGGTGAAGCTCAGCCCTATGGCGCTCTATCGCTATTTCCCAAGCAAGTTAGATATTCTGGCACGACTTTGGGCGTTTATCCTGACGCAGGCGTTCGATCGCGTCGCAAAAGCAAGACAAGATCAAACCAATCACCGAGACGCGTTGCACTTGGCTGCGCAGGCCTATGTCACCTATTGGCTGGAAAACACAGATCACTATCACCTCGTTTTCGTGACGTCCGGCGTGACAAAAGAGACTGTTCAATCCTTCGTGGGCAATCCTGAGACCATTGCGCAATACGACGTCTTTTTTGAACTTGTCGCTAGCGTTCTTGGCCTCGACCGAGCAAACCCCACCGTCAAAACCGCTACGGATGGGCTAATCTGCGCCTTACATGGCATTATGCATTCCTTGATAACGATGCCAGGTTACCCTTGGACGAGGAGCGAACAGTTGGTCAGTGATGCGGTTTCAAGCATCCGGGAGCGCTCTTCGGTCGCGCGCTGAATCGAAAACGACGAATGACATTCGCGGCATTGAAGAAACTCGGTAGGTCAGGGCTCGAACCAGATCTTAGCTGCACTTACGACGAACATCCGCTTCGAAAATTGAGGGCAGAACCATGCCCGACCACTCGAAATGCGTCACTTGGATCGGGACGGTTGGTCTTTGCGACAGGGCTGCCCGCTATGCGTTTGGGCCCGCCCAACAAAGGGTTGCGGAACCGCACAGGGAATATCCGGATGACACAAAAGTCGGCATGCTGGGTCTTGGGACAATCGGGGCCGCCTTGGCGTGGGCGCAGCTGGCGGCGAGGTTTGACACGCGGGTCGGGAACAGACCCGCGCGCAAAGCCGGCAGCCTTGCGGCGGACGACGCAATTGCGACAGAAACGGGCGACAACATCGCCGCCGCGGCGGCTCGGGCTCTGGGGTATCTGACGATGAGCCTTGCGCTTTTTGCGGGGCCGCCCATGCCGCCAGATTATGCCGGCGCAGTAGCGCAAGCCTTGAGATGTTCACCAATATGTCGACTCATGGGCCCAGAGCCTCAGACCGGTTGGAAATCATCGCCGAAACGCCCAACGGGCAGCCTGCATAGCGGCGCCCCGTTGGGCCTTTGGGCCGATCTGGCCAGAATGTGCACCGTCACGCCGGGGATGCAGGTCTGGATGATGTCCTGTCACGCCAACTGGCATCGATCTTCGACAAAGAGATCAAGGCCGGGTTCGGTGATGAGGATGTTACAGCGCTGTTGAAGGCGCTGCGATCATGGCCGGGCCGTCTCAGCGTCAGCCTGCGCGGCGCAGTCTTACCGCGTGATTTGCTGAGTTTCGATATAGCCGATAAGAGGCCCCGCCCATTGGCGCGATTTCCACACCACATTCTGACTGGGGGACACCCAGTATTCATTCTGGATCGTGCCGTTGCGGTCGAGCGTATTGCTGCCCCAGCTACAATCCTCGATCAGGTGTTCGGCGGTATGCGTGATCTCATAGACCACAATCTGCTTGGTGCCCTCCGAGCGGATCTGACAATCCAGAAAAACGCCGACAGATTTGTTGTCGAGGGCGAAAATCTCAAGCCGCCGTTCGCCGACATCAATCGGGCCGGGCACAGCGCCGGTCACGGCGACAGAATGCGACAGCACATCGCCGCCAATGGATCGCGTATTCACCAGGACCCCGTTGCGGAAAGTCACGGTGGCCAGGTCAAAGCTCTGATAGGTCTTCAACTCTCCGGGGCTGCGGTCGGTGCGGCGGTCGATCAGGCGGACGAAATCATAGAGATCGCGCGACGGGATCACGACCTCGATCGTTTCAACATTGCCGAAGAACTGGTTCAGCTGCGCGCGGGTCGGGATCACCCGGTCGGGGCGCCCGCGCTGGATTTCATCGACACCGCGCGCAAGAATTTGGCCGACCTCAGTCCAATAGCTGCTGCCTTGATTGCCGGTGGTGCAGCCAGCTAAGGCGGCCAGCCCTGCAACAAGCGCAATCCTGCGTGACAGGCCCGTCCAGATGCTGCGCTGCGTTGTCGTCATTGCCAAACCCTCGACCACTGGCTTTCCAGCGCGTCTGTATGGGAGGCGCGCACCGTGCTGTACAGCCGCCCCGGCACCTGGAGTCGCTGCCCACCATCGCGCTGGATGACCCGCAAGGTGGTGCCCGCGGCAGACCGTGACGGCAGCCCCGTGAACCAGCTGATCGGGATGCGGATGCGCATGCCTTTGTCGAAGGAGCCTTCGCCGAACTCTTCGGCGCTGACATTGGTCAGGGTGAAGAAGCCGCCGACCAGCCAGCCATTGTCGAATTCGCGGTCCAGCGAGAAGGTCGCGCCGACATCCCCGGCCAGATAGCGCCCCGCATCAATCTGCAATTTGTAATCCAGCGGCAGATCCGCATAAAGCGAGGCGTGGCCCGTAAACACGGTGTAGTCGAGGAACTGGAAATCCACGCCATAGTCGCGCTTACGAACGTAATTGGCTTCGATGCCCAGACCCCAGAACTGGTTGGACGGTTTCCACAGCACCTCGGTCGAGAGCCCGCCGAACATCTGTTCAACATAACCTGCGGTTACGCGCCCATAGACATCTTCGCGTATCTTGAAATAGCGCGCGCCGTAAAGCTGCGGCATGGTGAAATCATTCTCGGCATATAGCGCCTGGTCGGTGCGCACCGGTTCAAGTTCGGTTGGTGGCACCACGCCCTGTTTGATGTTTCCAGCCAGACGATAATGCAGCGAGCCCGCGGCCAGCCAGCCGGGGGACGGCCGGTAAAACCCGCGCAGCGCGAGGCCGACATCCAGACGCAACGGCACCGACGGATCAAAGAAGCCGGGTTCGAAATACGGGCCGAAATTCACCCCGGAATCAGGGTAAAGATCTGCCGCAGGGCCCAGATCGGCGGCGCTTGGCCGCTCGGCATCGCGGATGGTGGTGAGGGCCAAGAGCTTGGCGGCATTGCCCGGCGAGAACTCCAGCGTCTCCAGATCCGAGCGTTCGATTGTCACGGCCGAGAGCCCGACAGAAAAATTTGTGGGCACGATGGTGAAGATTTCCACCGAGGCCGGCAATTCTTCGGCCAGAACACGTGCCGCGCGCCCGATGGCCCCGGCTTCAGACTGCATTCTGATGTTACGGATGCGCAGTTCGGCCGTGTTGGAGGTCAGCGCCAACCCTTCAAGGCGCAGCCCTTCGGCGACCAACCGTCCGCTGATTACTTCTTTGAGCGACAATTGCGTTTCGCGGCTGGCGGCCCAGGCCGTGTCATAGGCGCCCGGGTTCGAGGCCCTGCTGGGGCGCCGCTCAAGCGGACGGGCGGGCGGGAAGGCGCGGAATTCGCGCAGGGGTTCGGTCGGGTTCAGTGCCAGCTGATAACGCAGGCCCACCGCATCCCCGAACATATAGCTCGCCCCGATGCGCGAGCGTTTGGTCCATTGGTAATCAACCCCGAAATTGAACGGGGTGCGGCGCGTAAAAGCGGTGCCGCGCTGCGCTTCGAGCGGATAATTGTCCGACGAATATTCCGCCGTCAGGAACGTGCGCGGTGTGGCGCGCCAGACCACAGAGCCGAAAGGCGCGAAATCGCCGCGGAACCAGTCATCGAATTCCAACTGCCCGCCGCGGCCCGATGTGCCGCCCGGGCGGGTGCCGGTGCTGCCAATGGCGCCATAGCTGCCCAGCCGCCCCCAGCCCAGACCCAAGGTCACCGCCACATTGCCCGGGCTGCCGCCATTCAGGCCTGGTGTCGCAAAATTCTTGGTCCCGACGATATATTCCGACGAATAGAGCCCGGTGCCGCCGATATCGCGCAGTCCGAGCACAACCGACGGACGCCGGGCGTTTTCGCTCATCAAGCGGAAGCGGAAGTCAAAGCCACGGTCCCAGTACAGCCCGTCGCGGTTGCGCGTCGTATTTTCAAGGCCGGAATAGCGAAACCCAAAGCCCAGCCAGGGCGTGCCTTGGAAATAGGTGGTAAAGCGGTTCTGCCCGGCAAAGGTCGTGGCGGTGAAGGCAAAGGTGGCGTCGCGCATCATCAGGGCATTTGGCATATCGAGGGATCCCGGCTCCCCGAACATGTTCAAGCTGGTGACCCTCGCGGCCCTTTCAATCGCTGCGCGGCGGGTTTCTGCGCGGTCGAGCACTTCAGGACCGTCTTCCGGGGCGATATAGTCTTGGGCCATGGCGGTTCCGATAACGGCAATCAGACCAGCCGCAAACATCCCGACCAATGCTGGTTTCTTAGCGCGCACCGTGACCTCTTTAACCTGCTCTTTTTCTTACTTGGCAGTAGAGCTATCGGTTTTTAGCCAAAGCGCCAGAGAAAACGCATCGCGCCGGGCGTGACACTGTAGAATTGTGGTAAAACGGTCATGAGGCGCGCAGATGTAGCGCAGCGTGAATTACCCCTGTCCAGACAGATCCAGCGGCGGCAAATCCGGCAGTTCGTCGATATCCAACGTCGGGAGCGGCAGGTCTGCCGGGTCCGATGCAGCGACATCGGGCAGTGCAGGCAGGCCCGCGCCGGCCCCATCGCCGCCGATATCGAGATCAGGAAGATCAGGCAGATCGTCCAAACCCTGGGCGGAGGGCAGATCCGCATCAATGTCGGACAGATCCGCTGAGTCACCGCCGGGATCAAGCGGCAGTGCCAGCTCTGCCTCCGGGGGATCGAGCGAGGGTATATCCACGCTGGGATCGGGGAGATCGACGGGCACGTCGGACCGGGCCAGATCGGCGCCAAGACCCGGCATCGCTTCTGGCATAAGCTCGTGGGGCTGATCCCCGGCCCCGACGCCCAATCGGATCGCACGCATCCCGTCTAGCTGCCCCAAACGGCCCATTGTCACACGCTGCCCGTCCCGGTCCACCAGATGCACCCGATCAAACCCTGCATCCGGCAGAGCAATAAGTTGATCCGGCATCATCTGGCGCAGGTCCGACAGCGTCATTGGCAATTGGCAGAGCGAGGTTGTCAGCACCGCCCGCGCCTGTGGCAAGGCGCGCGAGAGGCTGCTTTTCTGCCCCGCATCATCGTCTTCGGTCTGCGCCATGGGAAGCGGGTCGTCGGGCAGCAGCGCGACAAGCCCGCCCTGTCGTTCGCCCCCGGCGATATCCAGCTGCAAAGAGAACACCCTGTATTCATTGGCTTGCAATGCCAGTGCCAGCGCGCGCGGCGTCGTCACCGGCCCGGCAAAGCGAAAGCCCTGCACGCAATGGCGGTCTATATTCACTTCGGTCAGAGCACGGCTGTGATCCAGAAACCCTTCGACCAAAGGTTCGATCAGCGCGGCATCTGTGCCGGTGAAAGCCCGCCCGTCCGATCCGCCGGACAGAACCTCTCCGACCGTTTGTTTCTGGATCAGCGCCTCGACAATGCTGCGGTCGATGGTGAGGGCGGCGACACGGTCCTGCGGCCCTTCGAGCAGGATGAGCATACCATCCTGCGGCAACATCGGCTCAATCTCTTCGGTTGTCAGCCGGGCCTGTTTCGCGCCGATCGCGGCAATGGGCAATTCAAACCGTTCCGTGCCTGCCAGCGCAATGGCCAGACGCATGGCCCGCAACAGGGCCCGCTGCCCGTTGCGCCCGTTTTCACGCTCTGCCGCTGTTTTGCGGCGCAGAATGGTGTCGCTGTCTGCCGTCATGTCCGGCCTGTCTTCCGCTTTGACCCGAGAACACCCCGTTCCTAGCAGACCCACCCTTACCAGAGGCTTACCACGCTTATTGCGCGGCCATTTCCGCACGCTGCAGCGATACCCGGAACGCCGCCCCGCCCTGACCAGGCAAGTATTTGATTTCACCGCCCAATCTGTGCATGATCTCACGACAGATGGCCAAACCAAGCCCCGCGCCCCCGGCCCGCTCCGGAGCAACACGCGAAAATTTTTCGAAAATCAGGTCGCGTTCGCCTTCGGGGATGCCGCTGCCATTATCGATAAAATCCAGCATCAGCCCTG
>JABSSB010000141.1 GCA_013214715.1 Paracoccaceae bacterium
CATCAGCCCTGTGCGGGTTTGCTGCACGCGCAGGGTCAGTTCAGGCTGCGCGGCATCGCAGTATTTGCGGGCATTGGAGATCAAGTTGATAAAGACCTGTGCCAGACGGTCGAGATCGGTTTCCAGCACGATCATCGCCTCTTTCGCGCGGTCGCGGTGCAGGGTGATCGGCTGATCTGCCCCCGCCAGCGCCGCCGACACGGCCTGATCGAGCACATCATTCAGCCGCCCGGACGCCCTGTTGAGCGTGACCTGCCCGTTTTCCAGCACCGACAGGTCAAGCAGGTCATCCAGAAGTCGGGTCAGGCGCACAGCCTCGGCATGGATCACACCGGCAAAGCGCTGCGCCTCATCCTCGGACAGGCTGTCCGTGTCGCGCAGCAGCTCCGAAAACGCCCGGATCGAGGTCATGGGCGTGCGCAATTCGTGACTGACCTGCGACAGGAAGGCATCTTTCTGGGCCGAGATGCGGGTCAGCTTGTCATTGGTGTCACGCAGCTTGCGCGCGGTGTGGCTCAGCTCGTTCGATTTGGCTTCAAGCTGCGAGGAATATTCGAGAATCTGCGCGGATTCGTCCGCCACCGCCATCAGATCTTCGACCGACACAGACGATCCGCCCGCGATCTGGCCGACCATCGCATGGGCCGTGGCCGCGCCGACAGACCCGGCCAGCTCCCTTTCGAGCCGTTGCAGAAACAGGGGCGTAGGTTCAGGAATTTCATCGCGGCGGCCTTGCCGGGCGGCTTCGGCCGAAAACAGGCGCTGCGCCTGACCGGAGCCAAGGATGCGCTGCGCCATGACCATCAGGTCTTCGGCCTGCGCGACCGAGCCTGACCAGCCGCGTGGCCCGGTCGTGTGGTTGAACACATCGACAAATTGCGCGCCCTGCAGGCGTTCCACCGGGCCCGGGAAAGTCAAGAGCGACCCAATGGCGAAGGCGGCGGTGTTCAAGGTCAGGCTCCACAAGACCGAATGCACGATGGGGTCGAGCCCGTCGATGCCAAAGAGCGCCGTGGGCCGCAGCCAGCCCATGCCGAACGGCCCGTCAACCAACAGACCCGGCGCGGCAAAGGCGCCGCCCACACCGGGTAGCAGCAGCGTGTAGACCCAAAGCGCAAAGCCCACGCAAAGCCCCGCCAGCGCCCCGGTGCGGGTCGCGCCGCGCCAGAACAGCCCGCCGACCATGGCGGGCAGGATCTGCGCGATACCCGCAAAGGCGATCAACCCGATCGAGGCCAGCGCATCCCCCCCGCCCGAGAGGCGGAAATAGAGATAGCCCAACGCCAGGATCCCAGCGATGGACAGGCGCCGGGCGAGCAGAGCAACCTCGCGCACATCGCCGGACACGGACGCGCCTTCGCGGCGCGACAGGTAAATGGGCATTACGATATGGTTCGACACCATGGTCGACAGCGCCATCGCCGCAACGATCACCATCGAGGTGGCCGAGGAAAACCCACCCAGAAAGCTGAGCATCGCCAGACCGTCGCGCCCCAGCGCCAGCGGGATCGACAGCACAAACAGGTCCGGGTTCGACCCTTCGGGCATCAGGTTCAGGCCCACAACGGCGATCGGCACGACAAAGAGGCTCATCAACAGCAGATACAGCGGGAAGGCCCAGGCCGCGGTGCGCAGGTGGCGTTCATCTTCATTTTCGACCACCATGACCTGAAACATGCGCGGCAGGCAGACAAAGGCCGCCGCCGACAATAATGTGATCGTCGCCCAGCGCGCGTGATCGACCTGCCAATTGCCAATCTCGGATGTATCAATGGCTTCGAGCGCGGGGCCAAGCCCACCTTTGATGCCCCAGACCACGAAGATCCCCACCGCCAGAAGGGCGACCAGTTTCACCACCGCCTCAAGCGCGATGGCGGTCACGACGCCGTGGTGGCGTTCATTGGCATCAAGGTTGCGGGTGCCGAAGAGAATGGCAAATATCGCCAGCCCCGCGGCGACCCAAAGCACGCTGGCTTCGCTGCCCGTGGGCGATGCGCCGGCCAGATCATCGGCGGCAAAGATCGAAAACGACAGGGTGATGGACTGCAATTGCAGCGCGATATAGGGCGTCACACCCAGCACAGCCAGCAGGGTCACCACCACCGCCAGAGAGTTGGATTTGCCAAACCGGGCCGAGATCAGGTCCGCGACGGATGTGACCTTTTGCATCCGTCCCACACGCACAAGCTTGCGCAGCCCCCACCACCAGCCCAGCATCACCAGCGTCGGACCGAGATAGATCGTCACAAATTCCAGCCCCGACCGCGCCGCAGAGCCCACTGCGCCGTAAAAGGTCCAGGCCGTGCAATAGACCGACAGCGACAGCGTGTAGACCAGCGGGGATCGGATCCAACTGCCGCGCCCCGTCGCCGCGGCGCGGTCTGCAACGAAGGCCACGACAAAAAGCAGCGCCACATAGCCCAGACAGACAAGGATCAGGGCGGTCATGGCCGCGTGTCCTCATCCAAATCACCCAGAGGCGCATCGCCTTCGACCCGACGCGCCAAAGCGCCGAACACCGCCACCACGAGGATCAGGGTTACCCAGGCCGAAAAAATATAGATCAGCGCGCCCGACAGGGACACAGGCGTATCAGACGACCAAAGCAGCGGCACAAAAACAATGCACAGCCCGAAGATCGGCAAAAGACGGGCCGCATCGGCCAGCCGGCGGCGGCGATAGGAGGCGCGTTGCAGGAAGATCGAGGGGGCTCCGGCCGCACGGGCGCGGCTCCGGGCGGGAGAACGCGGCTCGGTCGGAGGGGTGGTCATGCCCGGGATGTCGGGTCATTGGCCTGGGCCTGCGCCACAAGATCGCGCACGGCTGTGACCACTTCGGTATTGGAAAAAGGTTTCGTCATGAAGCGGCTAACCCCGGCCTTTTCAGCCAGTTCGCGATCGCGCGTTTGACCACGGGCGGTGAGCATCAGCACCGGCAAAGCCATGAATTCGGGACGGCTGCGCAGATCGCGCAGAATTTCCATGCCGGACCGTCCGGGCAACATCATGTCGAGGATCAGAAGATCCGGCGTCAGGCGGCTGATTTCCTCCATCGCCGAGGCACCATCAGCATGGGCTTCGACCTGCCAGCCTTCGCGGCTGAGCAGGAACCTTATGGCTTCGATGATATTAGGTTCGTCTTCGACCAGCAAAACCCGCCGACCGTGACCGCGCCCCACGTCTTGATCCATGTGTCTTACCCTCCCGCAGGGTCCCGATTGTGTCCCGGGTTGCCCGCTTTGCGCCGGTTTAGCCTTTCTTGGGGTCGGAAGTCAAAACCCATCGCCGAGAATCGAGGGCTCGCGCCGCGCAGAACAGGCCTGACGGGGGCACACGCGGCAGGCGCTGCCCACCTCTTGCGCATCGGGCTGTTCGTCTTCGATTGTGACCGGCAGGATCAGCATGGCCGAACGATAGACCGGATCTTCATTGAACCCCGCCAGCGTTTCGGGCCAGGCCACCGCCATGCAGTCGAACTGCCGTTCAGATCGGCCCAACTGTGTCACGCGCCGGCGGATCGGGACCAAAGGCCGTGTCAGCGCGGAAAATACGGGCCAAAGCGGGCAAGACGCGCCGAAACGCGGCAGGGCAAAGCCTTCGACCGGTTTGCGAAACAGGATGGAGCCGGAGGCGTCGCAGATCACCAGCCCCGTGGCCACCGGCAGCATCCCGTCAGGCAGCGCTGCGAGTCGGCGAAAAACCTGCTGCAGCGGCACGTCGAACTGACGGGCCAGCGCGGTCGGGTCGAGCCCGAATGCGCCCAGCGCCTGTCGGAAAGGCTTCAGCGGCAAGGCCGCAGAATCCTGACGCATCTGGTCCAGCGCCACCTGCGCGATCACCTGTCCCTGCGGCGATTTCAAATCTGGTTCATTGCTGACAAGCGCTTCGGGCGTGGCGTCGCCGTCTTCCAATTCCGGGAAATGAAACTCCCGCGCGGCTAGAAAGGCCTCGGCCTCTTCTTGCGGCAGGGCAACCGCGTGGCGGTCGCTGTCGCTGTCGTCGAGATAGCTCATCAGCGCTTTGGAACTGTCCGCCAGACGACGGGCATCGGCATTGATGTTGCGGTGAAAGCGGTCGCGCCACTCATCTTCGATCTCGCCCGTCTCCACCAGGATTGAGGCGGTTGCCCGGATCGCGGCGGCGGTGGTCAGAACTTCATGCAGGGACGCGGCCAGATGCGGGTCATGAGTCAGACGGTCGGACAGGGTCTGCACGGTTTCCTGCAAACTGCCCACGCGCCGCTGCGCGGCGGCCAGCAGACCAGCCCAGCCGGGAAACCGCCCGGCAAATTCTTCGAGCTTATCCAACTCGGGCGTGGCGGCATCGGTGGCGGCCGCGGCTTCGCGCAGGGCCATGAGCAACGCGGCCTCTGCCCCTTCGGTCAGCATCGAGGGTTCGACATCCAGCACCGCGGCAATATCGAGCAACAGCTTGCCCCCGATACGGCGGCGGTTATGCTCGATCAGGTTGAGATACGAGGCTGAAATCCCCACCCTGCGCGCAAGCTCGGCCTGCCTCAGCCCGGCGACCGAGCGTCTTTCGCGGATGCGACTGCCTGTCAACGTATCGCGTGCCACGGCATACCTCCTGAAGATTCAGACCGGTTTTCAAGACCTTTCTGCACCGCAACATGAAGAATTTTACAAATTCCTGCGCTGCATTGTCACGTTGTTTACAGCAAAATCGAAGAATTCAAAGGGTTTATTGCGCCATTTTACACCCCTCGCCCATACTGGCTTTGCACAGATGTGCCCGCGTTTCTGGCAGAGGAGGCCAGGAACGCAGTTGCAATTGGGAGGAAATATATGTCCAAGACTGATGTCTCTCGTCGTGGCGTCCTAAAGACCAGTGCCGTTGCCGGTGCTGGCCTGGCTGTTCCGACGATCTTTACCGCGCAGTCCGCAGCGGCTTTCACCAACGAACCGACCGGCTCAAGCGTTACGCTTGGCTTCAACGTGCCCCAGACCGGCCCCTATGCCGACGAAGGCGCAGATGAGCTGCGCGCTTATGAGCTGGCGGTCGAGCACCTGAACGGTGGCGGCGATGGCGGCATGATGAACACGTTCTCGTCCAAAGCCCTGCAGGGCAACGGGATCCTGGGCAAGAAGGTCGAATATGTGACCGGCGACACCCAGACCAAATCGGACGCAGCCCGCGCATCGGCCAAGTCGATGATCGAAAAAGACGGCGCCGTCATGATCACCGGTGGTTCGTCCTCGGGTGTGGCTGTGGCTGTGCAGGCGCTGTGTCAGGAAGCTGGCGTGATCTTCATGGCGGGTCTGACCCACTCCAACGACACCACCGGCAAGGACAAGAAGGCCAATGGCTTCCGCCATTTCTTCAACTCCTACATGTCGGGTGCTGCGCTGGCGCCGATCCTGGCGGCGAACTATGGCAATGACCGCAAGGCCTATCACCTGACCGCCGACTACAACTGGGGGTACACCACCGAAGAAGCGGTGCGGAATTCGACCGAGGCCCTGGGCTGGGATACTGTTGCAGCGGTGAAAACCCCGCTGACCCAGACTGACTTCTCGTCCTATATCGCTCCGGTTCTGCAGTCGGGTGCCGACGTTCTGGTCCTGAACCACTATGGCGGCAACATGGTGAACTCGCTCACCAACGCGGTTCAGTTCGGCCTGCGTGATAAGGAAGTGAACGGCAAGAACTTCGAAATCGTCGTTCCGCTCTACTCGCGTCTGATGGCGCGTGGTGCGGGTGCCAACGTGAAGGGCATCTTCGGCTCCACCAACTGGCACTGGTCGCTGCCTGACGCGGGCACGCAAGCCTTCGTCAAATCCTTCGGCACCAAATACGGCTTCCCGCCGTCGCAGGCCGCGCACACCTGCTATGTGCAGGCGCTGCTCTATGCGGATGCCGTGGAACGTGCCGGGTCGTTCAACCCCTGTGCGGTTGGCGAAGCACTGGAAGGCTTCCAATTTGACGGCATGGGCAATGGTCCGACGCTGTATCGCGCCGCAGACCACCAGTGCTTCAAGGACGTGCTTGTTGTGAAGGGCAAAGAGAACCCGACCTCCGAGTTCGACCTGCTGGAGATCGTGGAGATCACCCCGGTGAGCCAGGTGACCTATGATGCCTCCATCTTTGGCGGTGAGCTGGGTGCCTGCAACCCGGGCGCCTAAGCCCCTTGCGGCCGGACGGAGACCCGTCCGGCCCTTTTTCATCTGACCCCGGCCCGTTCCGGAGGTTTCAAGATCCAATCCACAAGCCGACCGCAAAGGTGGACCAATGGACGCATTACTCCTTCAATTCCTGAACGGGCTCGACAAGGGCTCGGCCTATGCGCTGATCGCGCTGGGTTTGACACTGATTTTCGGCACGCTGGGCGTTGTGAACTTTGCCCATGGCGCGCTGTTCATGATCGGCGCCTTCTGTGCCGTGACCCTCAACCGTATCCTCACGCTGAGCCATGAGGTGATCGACGAAACCCGCACCGACTTTCTGGGCAACCCGCTGAAAGTCGACGTGCCCTATGTCTATGACATATTTGGCGAGGCCACAGGCGCTGCGATTATCGACTGGTCCGTGCCGCTGGCGATCCTGTTTGCAATCCCGGTGATGATCGGCGTCGGCGTCGCGATGGAGCGCGGGCTGATCCGCCATTTCTACAAGCGCCCCCATGCCGACCAGATCCTTGTCACCTTTGGTCTGGCGATCGTGCTGCAGGAAATCATCAAATATTACTACGGCGCGAACCCGATCCCGACCCCTGCCCCGGCGGCCTTTACCGGCTCGTTCGATTTTGGCGCGATGATCGGCTTTGAGCCCAATACGATCATCTACCCCTATTGGCGCCTGGTCTATTTCTGCTTTGCTGCCGTGATCATCGGCGCGGTCTTTGCCTTCTTGCAATTCACCACCTTCGGCATGGTCGTGCGCGCCGGCATGGCGGACCGCGAGACCGTTGGCCTCTTGGGCATCGATATTGACCGTCGCTTTACCATCATGTTCGGCATGGCTGCCGCGGTCGCAGGACTGGCGGGCGTGATGTATGCGCCAATCACATCGCCAAATTACCACATGGGCATGGACTTCCTGGTTCTCAGCTTTGTCGTGGTGGTTGTCGGCGGCATGGGCTCCCTGCCCGGTGCTGTGCTGGCGGGCTTCCTGCTGGGCATTCTGGAAAGTTTTGCCTCGATGCGCGAAGTGCTCGAGATCGTGCCCGGCCTGAACCAAATCATCATCTACCTGGTCGCTATCGTGATCCTTCTGACCCGCCCGCGTGGTCTGATGGGCCGCAAAGGCGTGATGGAGGAATAAGCCATGTTCGGATTGAACGCGAAAGACACCCGCCTGTTGATCATCGTCGCGATCCTGACGATGCTGGCACCCTTTATCCTCAACCCGTTCCCCGAAGGCTCGGCCATGGCGCAGTTCAACGCCGGCTATCCGGACCTGATGCAGCGTTTCGTGATCTTTGGGATCTTTGCCATTGGCTTCAACATCCTCTTTGGCCTGACCGGATACCTGTCCTTTGGTCACGCCGCCTTCCTGGGTGTGGGCAGCTATGCCGCGATCTGGATGATGAAGCTGCTGACGATGAACGTTATCCCTGCGATCGTCATGGGCGTTATCGTCGCGGGCCTCTTTGCACTGGTGGTGGGATATATCTCGCTGCGGCGCTCGGGCATCTATTTCTCGATCCTGACGCTGGCCTTTGCGCAGATGTCCTTTGCACTGGCCTATTCGGTTCTGACGCCGATCACGGGTGGCGAAACGGGCCTTCAGCCCAAGGTCTTGGACCCGCGGATCCTTGACGGTCCGCTGGCCGAGGGCGCCACGCCAAAGGCCAACCTGTTTGGTCTGACGATGTCCTCGTCCTACGAGATGCAGGTGGGCGGTTGGCTCTTCACCTTCAATGTGGGCTATTACATTGCCGCAATCGTGATGCTGGTGGCCTTCTATCTGGCCATCCGCCTCTTCCGCTCGCCCTTCGGGATGATGCTGCGGGCGGTGAAATCGAACCAGCAGCGCATGAACTATACCGGTCTGAACGCCAAGCCCTACACGCTGGCAGCCTTCGTGATCTCGGGCATGTATGCCGGTCTGGCCGGTGGTCTGCTGGTCGCGATGGACACGCAGGTGGGGCCAGAGCGGATGTTCTGGACCGCCTCGGGCGAGGTCGTTCTGATGACCATCCTTGGCGGCGCGGGCACGCTGATTGGTCCGGTGCTGGGCGCGGGTGCGATCAAATACATGGAAAACATCCTGTCCAAGATCAATTCCGACATCCTGCACACATGGTTTGCCTTCCTGCCCGACGGGCTTGAGGATCTGGTGGTCACGCTGATCTACCCGTTCATCGGGAAAGGCTGGCACCTGACGCTGGGCATCATCTTCATGCTGGTTGTGATCTTCCTGCCCGGTGGCCTTGTCGAAGGCGGTCAGCGCATCGCGGCCTGGTTCCGCGGCCGCAAGGCCAAGGGCTCCGACAAGGACGCATCCGGCACCACCACCGAACCGGCTGAATAGAGGGAGACCGAGAGATGGGAATTCTTGAAGTCAAAAACGTCAACAAGCGCTTCGGTGGTCTCAAAGCCCTGTCCGAGGTGAACCTGAGCATCAAGGAAAACACCGTTCACGCCATCATCGGCCCCAACGGGGCCGGTAAGTCCACGCTGCTGAACTGCCTTGTGGGCAAGCTGATCCCTGACACAGGCTCGGTCATGTTTGACGGGCAGTCGGTGCTGGGTCGCGCGCCCTATGAGATCAACCAGATGGGCATCAGCCGCGTGTTCCAGACACCGGAAATCTTTGGTGATCTGTCGGTGATGGAAAACATGATGATCCCCTGCTTTGCCAAGCGCGACGGCTATTTCGAGCTCAACGCCTATGGCTCGATCGGCAGTCAAAAGGACATCCTGGAGCGCGCCATGCACATGCTCGAAGAGATGAATATGGCCGATAAGCGGGACATGCACGCGGCCTCGCTGTCGCGCGGGGACAAACGCCGGCTTGAGATCGGCATGTGCCTGTCGCAGGAGCCGCGCCTGCTGTTGTTGGACGAACCCACCGCCGGCATGGCGCGGGCCGATACCAACAACACGATCGACCTGCTCAAGCAGATCAGCGAGGAGCGCGACATCACCATCGCGATCATCGAACATGACATGCATGTTGTGTTCTCCCTCGCGCAGCGCATCACCGTGCTGGCGCAGGGCACTCCGCTGGTCGAAGATTCACCGGAAAACATCAAGGGCAACCCGAAAGTGCGCGAAGCCTATCTGGGCGAAAGCGCGTAAGGGAGAAGATCAATGAACGTCAAACCCGACTTTTCCAAGAACGCCAATATGGCAACCACGGCCCCGGCCTTTCTGTCGGTCTGGGACATGCACAGCTATTACGGCGAAAGCTACATCATCCAGGGCATCAACTTTAATGTCCATGAAGGCGAGATCCTCGCGCTTCTGGGCCGCAACGGGGCGGGCAAGACCTCGACCCTGCGCTCGATCGCGCGGCTGGATGATCCGCAGGTCACCCATGGTGAAATCTGGCTCGACCACCAACCGCTGCATCAGATGTCGTCGCATCAGGCGGCGTCTGTCGGCCTTGGGCTGGTGCCCGAAGACCGCCGCATCATCCCCGGCCTGACAGTCGAAGAGAACCTGCAACTGGCGCAGATCGCCCCGCCGATCGGCTGGTCGCTGGATCGCCTCTATGACCTGTTCCCGCGTCTGGGCGAACGCCGCAAGCAGGAAGGCGTGACCCTGTCGGGCGGGGAGCAGCAGATGCTGTCCATCGCCCGCGCATTGGCCCGCGACATCAAAGTGCTGCTGCTGGACGAACCTTACGAAGGTCTGGCGCCGGTGATCGTGGACGAGATCGAAAAGACGCTCATCCACATCAAAGAGCAGGGCATGACCACGATCATCGTGGAACAGAACGCCGTGCGCGCGCTGGAACTGGCCGACCGGGCCGTGATTCTGGACACAGGCTCCATCGTCTTTGACGGTACGGCAGCCGAGGTTCTGGAAAACCACGAATTGCGGTCCGAATACCTCGCCATCTGATCCTGCGCAGACCGCTCTGTGACGTTTAGGCCGGCCCCGATCCCTAGGGGCCGGCTTTTTTGTGAGAGTGTCATGCGCGTCGCCACCGACCCCTCCTCTCCAAGATTGTCTTTGACAGCGTAGATCGCGATAGCCCTGGTTCTGGGGGCCGTGGCTGGGCTGATTCTGAAGTCCTGGGCTGGGCAAGCCGTGCTGGACACGCTGATGGCTGGTCTTTTTGGCATGGTGGGCACGATGTTCACCAACGCGCTGAAGATGCTGGTGGTGCCGCCGGGGCCTTTCGCTGATCTCGGGCATGGCCGGGATCGGCGATATGCGCAAGATGGGGCGTGTGGGGGGCACATCGCCGGCGATTTACCTGTCACCACCGCCGTGGCGATTGGTGCGGGTTTGGTGATGCTCACCATGGATCTGGACGTGTTCCATGAACCCGGCGTGGGAGAAGTCGGCAACGATGATTTCGACAACACCCCGGAGGCGGGAAAACGCCTGCACGCGGCGGCGCGCCCCCTGCACAGGCCGGAGTGATCCCCGCTTTGCGCAGCGCCGCAGGTTGCGCAACGTCACCGGGACGCTTTTATTGTCGGAAACCTTGCCCTATAAGCGCTGGAACATAACGACGTGGCGGGTCAAAAAGCCGCCCAGCAATCGCACCGAGGAAAGCATGACCGACAGCAGACGTGACGCCGATGTGGACTTTATCAAGGCATTGGCCGATATCCTGACCGAAAACGACCTGGCCGAGGTCGAGGTGAAGCGGGATTATGGCGAAGATGACGCCCTGAATGTTCGGGTCAGCCGCACCACGTCGGCCGTTGTGGCCGCCGCCCCGGTGCAAGTCGCAGCAGCCCCCGCCTTCGCCGCCGCCCCGACCGCCACGGCTCCGGCTGCGGCCCCCGCTGCACCTGCTGAGACGCCTGAAGACCCGGCTTCGCATCCCGGGGCGGTGACCTCTCCGATGGTGGGCACGGTCTACCTGCAGCCCGAACCGGGCGCGCCCTCGTTCATCTCGGTCGGCAGCCAGGTGTCCGAAGGCGACACGCTGGTCATCGTCGAGGCGATGAAAACCATGAACCAGATCCCCGCCCCCAGGGCCGGGACGGTCAAACGCATCCTTGTGGAAGATGGCGGCGCAGTCGAATACGGCGCCCCGCTTGTGATCATCGAATAAGGGCGCAGCGCCATGTTCAACAAGATCCTGATTGCCAACCGCGGAGAGATTGCCCTGCGGGTGATCCGCGCAGCGCGTGAAATGGGCATAGCCACCGTGGCGGTGCATTCCACCGCCGATGCCGATGCAATGCATGTGCGCATGGCTGATGAAAGCGTCTGCATCGGGCCCGCGCCTGGGCCCCAAAGCTATCTCAACATGCCCGCGATCATCGCCGCTTGCGAAGTCACAGGCGCCGAAGCGATCCACCCCGGCTATGGCTTTCTGTCGGAAAACGCGAATTTCGTGCAGATCGTCGAAGATCACGGCCTGACCTTCATCGGCCCCACCGCCGAGCATATCCGCATCATGGGTGACAAGATCACCGCCAAGGACACGATGAAAGTGCTGGGGGTTCCTTGCGTGCCCGGATCGGATGGCGGCGTGCCGGATTTGGCCACGGCCCAGCGCATCGGCGCAGAAATCGGCTATCCGGTGATCATCAAAGCCACCGCCGGCGGTGGCGGACGCGGCATGAAGGTCGCGCAAACCGCCGAGGATATGGAGCAGGCCTTCATGACCGCGCGCGCCGAAGGCAAAGCCGCCTTTGGCAATGATGAGGTCTATATTGAAAAATACCTCACCACGCCGCGCCATATTGAAATTCAGGTCTTTGGCGATGGAAAAGGCAAGGCCGTGCATCTGGGGGAGCGGGACTGTTCGCTTCAACGCCGCCACCAAAAGGTGTTTGAAGAGGCCCCCGGCCCCTGCATCACGCCCGAAGAACGCGCCGCCATTGGCAAGACCTGTGCTGAGGCTGTGGCCAAGATCAACTATATCGGCGCGGGCACGATCGAGTTCCTCTATGAAAACGGTGAGTTCTATTTCATCGAGATGAACACCCGCCTTCAGGTCGAACACCCGGTGACCGAAGCGATCTTCGACGTCGATCTGGTGCGTGAACAAATCCGCGTCGCCGCCGGTCTGCCGATGTCTTTTGGCCAAGACGATCTGAGCATCCACGGACATGCAATCGAAGTGCGAATCAACGCGGAAAAGCTGCCCGATTTCGCCCCGCGCCCGGGCAAGATCACGGCCTTTCACGCGCCCGGCGGGCTGGGTGTGCGGATGGATTCCGCGCTTTATGACGGCTACACGATCCCTCCCTATTACGACAGCCTGATCGCCAAGCTGATCGTGCATGGCCGCGACCGGCCCGAAGCGCTGGCGCGGCTGGGCCGGGCGTTGGGAGAATTAATCGTCGATGGCGTCGACACCACCGTGCCGCTGTTTCATCAGCTTCTGCAGCAAAAGGATATCGCCACGGGCGATTACAATATCCACTGGCTTGAAAAATGGCTGGAAACCGCGCAGTTCGACAGCTGATCTGCGACCGGGCGATGGGGTGATTTGCACATGACCCTGTCGCCCGATCTGCTTTTGCACGCCTATTCCATCGGGATCTTTCCGATGGCGGAAACGCGCGACGATGACGATGTCTTCTGGGTTGATCCCAAACTGCGCGGCGTGATGCCTTTGGACGGGTTTCATCTGTCCCGCTCACTGGCCAAAACGCTGCGGCGGGGCGATTACACAATCACGATCGACGAAGATTTCGCAGGCGTGGTCGATGGCTGCGCGGATCGCGAGGATACATGGATCAACCCCGATATCCGTCGGGGGTATCTGGCCCTGCAAAAGGCGGGGCATGCGCACTCGCTTGAGGTGCGCGATCTGACCGGCGCGCTGGATGGCGGCATATATGGGGTCACATTGGGCGGTGCATTCTTCGGTGAAAGCATGTTTTCGCGCCGGCGAGATGGGTCAAAGATCGCCATCGCCTTTCTTGTCGAAAGGCTGATCCGGGCAGGCTTCACACTGTTTGACACGCAATTTCTGACCCCGCATCTGGCCTCGCTGGGCGGGGTCGAAATGCCACGCACTCGCTATCACCTGCAACTGGATGCGGCATTGGAAAGGCGGGCACAATTTGAGGGCTGGGATGTGCCCGGCGCGCAGGATCTGATCGATCGGCTGCGCGCGGGCGGGGCTGCGTCAGATCAGGCTACCTGACGCAGGATGCTTTCAAGGCTCATGCCCGGCACGGCGGCCGTGCTGTTGGCCGGTGTGTCGGGCGCTATGGCGTCGATCGGCACAACGGCAAGACCACGGCCCGAGGCAGCGGCAACACGGCGGTCGGCGCGCTGGGGCTGGGCCGCGTCCGCGACGCGCGCCGGTTGGGGCTGTGCAGGCTCTGTCAAGACCTGTGCATCAGGGGCGCGCTGCGGCGGATAGGGCGGAATGGTGCCATGCTCCAGCAACCCGGCCAGCGCCTGCGCCTGTCCTGCAGGCAATTGCCCTAGATGCGCGCGCATCACCGGCGTCATCTGATAGCGTGGCAGAACCACCGGGTTGATCAGCATCATCATCGGGTTCTGCGGCACCGGCGGTGCATAGGCTGGCACCGGATCGGATGCAAAAGGCGCCATGATCGAGGCCAATCCCGGATCTTGCCAAGCTGTTTGCTGCATCGGAACCGGCGGCTGCACAGCAATGTGATGCGGCCGCGGCACATGATCGGCCAAGGTCGGTGCCGCCGTGAGCCGCGTTTCCGCAGAGCCGCGCCCCGTCATCAACGTCACCCGTTCCAACCGTTCCCGGGTTTCCGGTATGAAGCCGCTCGGATCGCGGTAGCCGCGCGCGGATGTGGTGCGCCACGGTCGTCGGATCAAAAGCCCGGTCAGGGCTACGATTCCGTAACACAGCACCGCCAACCCGAAAATCAAGCCAACTGGTGCAGTCTCTAGAAAGGACATCATCGGCAACTCCTTACGTTTTAACTGCGATCCACAGCCCGGAAGGCACCAGAGCAAATCGCGAGCAACACAACAGCTCTTCCATGCAAACGGGCAGCACAACACCATGTTGTGATTACATTATGCCTAATTTTCAGGGTTAGAGTGCTTCGGGGAAGCATAGGGGACCTAGCCTTTTGGACAGGTCCTGTTTTTCAATCCAACCGGCAGCTGAGAACCCAGACGTCATAGCGGCTGTGATCCACGGCATTCAGCGCCGGCGCCGAGGCCATCATCCAACCGTCAAAAATTGTCTGCGCGCGGCCATCTTCGCGGACCGACACGTAAGCCACGGCATCACCGGTTGGGTCATCTGCGGGAAAGCGGCAATCATACAACAAAACATCCAGCCCAAAGACCGGCTGGCTTTCTCCGATGCCAATCTCGACATCCACCGTCTCTCCGCTGAGTTTGTCCAACCCACGCATCACAGCGCCCGTGCCCGACCCGGCCCGGTCCTGCGCCAGCGCAGGCAAAGCCAGCACAATCACCGCCGCGCAGGTCAGCCGGAGGATCATTCGCCGCTGCCCGAGACAAAGCGAACGAGAAGCGAAATCAGGCTCACCGCGCCCTGGGTGTCTGTGATTTCATCACCCGGTGCGAAATAGAAAGCCGAGCCCCCCGGCATGATTTCCACGAAATTTCCGCCCAGAAGACCTTCGGACGAGATCACCGCCGCGCTGTCATCGGGAATTTCGATGCCCCTTGAGATGCCGAATTCCGTATCGGCACGATAGGTGTCGACATCCAGTGTCACATCCGTAACTGCGCCGATCTTGACGCCAGCCAACCGCACATCAGTACCGACCGTCACCCCTTCGAGCGAGCGGAATGACGCGTTGAGCGCATAGGTCTCTCCGCCCCGGCTGATCCCGGCGGTCTGCCCGGCATAGACGGCAAAACCAATGGCGCCCGCCAGAACGACGGCGCCTACAAGCACTTCGGTCATGTTGGTTGTGGACATCGGCCTGCCTTATTCCGGGCTCCAGGCTTCGTAATCACGCCGATCGGCGGGCTGCGCCTGGCGCAATGAACCGGTCGGCGCATACGCCGCCATCGTGCCGGTCAGGTTTTCCTGATGCGGCTGTTCCCAGGCCTTGTGCTTGAGCGGCTTTTCCGACGGGATCTCGTCAAAGGTGCGATGCAACCAGCCATGCCAGTCCGGGCTGATGCGAGAAGCTTCGACTTCACCGTTGAAAATCACCCAGCGGCGCGAGTCATCCGCATTGTGGTAAAAGACATTGCCCTGCTCATCCTCACCAACCTTGATACCGTGGCGACGGGTCCAGATTGCAGTGTTTATGGTCTGCCCATGCCACCATGTCAGGGCGCGGGTCAGAAAGCTTTTCTTTTCGGCCATGTTCGCCTCCGGGAGATGTTGGATGCGGTATGACGCATCGCCGGACAAAGGTCCAGTGGGCAGCACGCCTCAGGGCAGCCGTGCCGTGACCTCGATCTCGATCTTCATTTCAGGTTCCTGCAGCCCGGCCTGCAACATGGTCGCCGCCGGGCGGGCGCGGTCGAACGCCGCCCGCGTCACTGGCCAGCACGCTGGCCAATCGCCCTTGTCAGGCAAGATATAGGTCACGCGCACAACATCATCGAGGCTCGCCCCTGCCTCTCCCAGGGCTTTGCCGATTGTGTCCAACGCGTTGCGGCACTGATCGGCCACGTCCCTGGGCATGGTCATGCTGGCGTAATCATAGCCGGTCGTCCCGGCCACAAAGACCCAGCCATCCGCGACCACAGCCCGCGAATAGCCGATTTCCGCCTCAAAGG
This sequence comes from Paracoccaceae bacterium, assembly GCA_013214715.1. Taxonomy (GTDB): domain Bacteria; phylum Pseudomonadota; class Alphaproteobacteria; order Rhodobacterales; family Rhodobacteraceae; genus JABSSB01. The sequence continues at coordinate 15,815 of JABSSB010000141.1, forward strand.
GCGATCCGGTTGAAATGTGCCGCACCGACACTGGATCAGCCTGCCGAGGCCCCTTTGGCGTCGGCATAGATCATCAAAGGCGCGGCATCCGAGTTCACCGCCTCTTCGTTCACGACCACCTCAGAGACCGAGTCCAGCCCCGGAAGATCGAACATCGTATCCAGCAGGATGTCTTCAAGGATCGACCGCAGCCCGCGCGCGCCGGTCTTGCGTTCAATCGCCTTCATCGCAATCGCCCTCAGCGCGTCATCAGTGAAGGTCAGGTCGGTCTCCTCCAGCTCAAACAGGCGCTGATATTGTTTCACCAGCGCGTTCTTGGGCTTGGTCAGGATGGTGACCAGAGCGTCTTCGTCCAGATCTTCCAGCGTCGCAAGAACCGGCAGACGGCCCACGAATTCCGGGATCAGGCCGAATTTCAGCAGATCTTCGGGTTCGAGATCGGTGAACAATTCGCCCACACCTCGATCGTCATTGTCACGCACATCGGCGCCAAAGCCCATGGCCGAGCCTTTGCCGCGCTGCGCGATGATCCGGTCCAGCCCGGCAAACGCACCACCGCAGATGAACAGGATGTTGGTGGTATCCACCTGCAGGAATTCTTGCTGTGGATGCTTGCGCCCGCCCTGCGGCGGCACCGAGGCCACGGTGCCCTCCATCAGTTTCAGCAGCGCCTGCTGCACCCCTTCGCCCGACACGTCGCGGGTGATGGATGGGTTTTCCGACTTGCGGGTGATCTTGTCCACCTCGTCAATATAGACGATGCCGCGCTGCGCGCGTTCGACATTGTATTCGCTGGCCTGCAAGAGCTTGAGGATGATGTTTTCCACATCTTCGCCCACATAACCGGCTTCTGTCAGGGTGGTGGCATCGGCCATCGTGAATGGCACATCCAAGATCCGTGCCAGCGTCTGCGCCAAAAGCGTCTTGCCGCAGCCGGTCGGACCAATCAGCAGGATATTGGATTTCGCCAGCTCGATATCGCCGCCTGCCTTCTGGGCGTGATTGAGGCGTTTGTAATGGTTATGCACCGCAACCGACAGGACACGCTTCGCCCGCGCCTGCCCAATCACATAGTCATCCAGCACGTCGCAGATGTCCTTTGGCGTGGGAACGCCATCGGTGGATTTCAGCCCGCTGGCCTTCGCCTCTTCGCGGATGATGTCCATACACAGCTCGACGCATTCATCGCAAATGAACACGGTTGGGCCCGCGATCAGCTTGCGCACCTCATGCTGGCTTTTGCCGCAGAAGCTGCAGTAAAGCGTGTTCTTGCTGTCGCCGCCAGAGTTGCCTGCCATGTCCTACCTTTCGGTCTTCGCCGCCTTGCGGGGCGCAATCGGGATCGT
>JABSSB010000142.1 GCA_013214715.1 Paracoccaceae bacterium
TCAGGACAGCGAAATCAGAGATTTACTTGGGGAATGCGGGTTCCCATCACGCAACATCGTCCCAACGTTGGTTGCTCCTGTATCAATGTTCGCCACTGCAATGCCCCTAAATGTTGAATGGAAAAACGGCTTTCAACCGATGGATGCCAAACACCGCTAAACCATTCAAGTATAATGTCGAATGTGCACTTACTCAAAAATCGTTGGTAGCCATGTGTTCTCAGAGATTACCGATCTGCGAAGTTTATACTTCGACCAAAAATCTCTACCGGAGGAAAACGCTGTTCGAGCCCAATTTGCAACTAACTGTTAAAACAAGGGTTGTCCATGGGGCGGTCTGAGATCAGTAAAAATAACACAAATATTTGTTTTAAAACATATTTTGTACTTGTTTTGGTGCGGTCGAGAGGACTCGAACCTCCACGGGAGTTACCCCACAGCGACCTCAACGCTGCGCGTCTACCAATTCCGCCACGACCGCATCTGTGACTTGGTGACGAGCGCTTTACAGAAGCCGCCCGACGAAGAAAAGGGCCAAATCCCGCTTTGATGCAAAAAACTGCCCGCCAGCTTGACGCAGCCGCCTCGCCACCCAACATCCATCGCACATCCAACAGGAGCCAAGCCATGCCCCAAGATCCCCGTCCCGTCCTTCAGGTCGACATCGTATCGGACGTGGTCTGCCCCTGGTGCATCATCGGCTGGCTGCAACTCGACGCGGCGCTAGCCCGGACCGGCGTGCTGGCAAATCTGCGCTGGCATCCGTTTGAATTGAATCCCGACATGCCCGCCGAGGGCCAGAACCTGCGCGAGCATATCATGCAGAAATACGGCTCGACCGAGGCGCAAAGCCGTCAGGCCCGACAGCGTCTGACGGATTTGGGAGCCGAATTTGGCTTTACCTTTGCCTTTTCCGATGACAGCCGTATGCGCAACACCTTCCGCGCACATCAATTGCTCGACTGGGCTGAAGAGCAAGGGCGCCAGCACCCGCTGAAACTGGCGCTGTTTGACGCCTATTTCACCAAAGCCTTGGATGTGAACGACAGTGACGTGCTGATCACCGCCGCGCAGGCCGCAGGGCTGGATCCGAATGCTGCGCGCGAGGTCCTCGACACGGGCAGTCATCAGGCGCGGGTGCGCGAAAAACAGCGTTTCTGGACCTCGCGCGGGGTGTCCGGAGTGCCGACCATGGTATTTGACGGCCGCTACGCCACGACCGGTGCGCAGGGAACAGACACTTATGTCCAAGTCATTACCCGCTGCCTGGAAGAGGCCGCCTAGACCCCTTTCCCTTCCCCGCCCGCCACGCTAGACCGCCGCCATGATCGAATGGAAAACATCCGACGGGCTCGTGCCCTATGATGAGGCCGTGACCTTTATGGAGGCACGCGCCGCTGCCATCGCAGCAGGTGAGGCATCCGAATGTATCTGGCTGCTGGAGCATCCACCGCTCTATACAGCGGGCACCAGCGCCAAGCCGGATGATCTGACCGACCCCGACCGTTTCCCTGTCTACCCCTCGAAACGCGGCGGGCAATATACCTATCACGGGCCGGGGCAGCGGGTGGTCTATGTCATGCTTGACGTGGGCAAGCGCGGCCATGATGTGCGCCGCTTCGTGCAGGATCTCGAAGCCTGGGTGATCGCCGCTTTGGCCGAATTCAACGTCACAGGCGAAATCCGCTGCGGGCGCGTGGGTGTCTGGGTTCAACGCCCCGAAAAAACCCGCACCGCGTCCGGCGGGGTGGCCGAAGACAAGGTGGCCGCCATCGGCATCCGCCTGCGCAAATGGGTCAGCTTTCACGGCATCTCGATCAACGTCGAACCCGATTTGGACCATTTTTCCGGGATCGTGCCATGCGGCATTACAGATTACGGCGTCACCAGCCTTGTCGATCTGGGCCTGCCCGTGACCATGGCCGATGTGGATGTCGCTCTAAGGCGCAGTTTCGAACAGGTGTTTGGAGAGCCCGCCTAGGGTTCCGGCCGCGTAGCCAACCAGACCAGCGCGCCCAGATAGGCAAACACCGTCACATTCAGGATCATATCGATCACATCCGGGCTCATGACCGGCCCTCCCGCCTCAGCGCACGGAACAGGCACAGGACCAGCACCGGCACGATAAAGACAAAGCCCATCGCCGACAGCGCGATGATCGCGCGCACCAGCCCGACATCACCGACAAAGACCATCGCCAGACCCAGCGCGCCCAGTATCGCGCCCCAGATCACCCGAACCCTTGGGGGCGGGTTGTCGTCGCCGCCCGAACCGATCATGGCCAGCGTGAAGCCTGCGCTGACCACGCTGGTCACGACAAACAGGAAGGCCGCCAGGGTCGTTGCCGCCTGCGTCAGCCATTGCAATGGAAACGCCTGCAACAGCGCAAAAGTCGTGGCATCGAGACTGCCGTGATTCACCTCGGCCAAGGCGCCCTGCCCCTGCAGGCTGTCGTAAAAGCCAAGGCCACCAAACACACCAAACCAGACGATCGAAAACAGCGTTGGCGCGAGGATGACGCCCAGCAGGAATTCGCGCACCGTGCGCCCCCGCGAGATCCGCGCGATGAACACCCCGACAAAGGGCGACCAGGCCAGCCACCAGATCATGTAATTCAGCGTCCAGTCCTGAAACCATGTCACGATATCAGGGCCAAAAAACTCAGCCGTGGCAAAACCGGCTGGCAGGACATTGAACAGATAGCCGCCAAAGCCCGTCACAATGCCATTCATCAGGTAGGAAGTCGGCCCCAAGATCAGCAGATAGAGCAACAGCCCCAGCGCCAGCAGCATGGCCGCGTTGGACAGCTTGGCCATCCCGTCGCCCAGATCCCTTTGCAGCGGGATGATGAAGGCGATGCAGATCAGCGCAAAAATTGGCAGCGTCAAATAAGCCGGGTCCTGCACTCCGATCAGACCCGCCAGCCCGGTCTGGATTTGAAAGACCCCCATCGCCAGCGACCCGGCCAGGCCCACGGCAATCGCGACAATGGCCAGCAGATCAAAAATCCACCCCAACCGACCGACCCAGGGCTTGCGCCCGAAAGACACGGTCAAAGGCGCCGACAGTAACAGCGCAGTGTTCCGCCTAAATGCAAAATAGGCGATCACCAGCCCCACGACGCCGTAAATGGCCCAGGCATGAACCCCCCAGTTCAGATAGGTCACGAACAAGGCCTGATGCGCCGCTTTCGGCGCGGGCTGATGCGCCAGCAGCGTGTCGTAATGGGTCAAGGGTTCCGCCGCACCGAAAAACAAAAGCCCCACCCCCATCCCAGCGGCAAACAGCATCGCGATCCAGCTCGTGGTCGAAAACTCAGGCCTCGCGTCATCCGGCCCCAGCCGGATCTTGCCAAAGGGCGACAGCATCAGAAACAACGCAAAGATCAGCAACCCGCTGGCTTCGAGCATGATGAACCATCCGAGGCTGTCGAACTGTGTCGCCACTGCACGGGCCGCCATCTGCCCCCGCCCCCGAGGATCGATCAGCCCCCACAGCGCAATCCCCGCGCTCAGCGCCAAGGCCACGATCAGCAACAGGTTTGGACGGTTCGCACCACCGGTCATCTCAGGTCCCCCGGCCCGCTTGCATCTGTCGCGACGCGTCGGGCTCGTCATTTCACATAATGCAGAAACCCGCTGCGACTGGCCACCCGGTCATACAAGGCGCGGGCCGTGGCGTTGTCTTCTGCCGTCAGCCAGTAGAACTCCGCCACGCCTTGCTGACGCGCGTGCTCGGCTACGGCCTCGATCAGTGCTGCGCCTGCACCGGCTCTGCGCGAGCGCGGATCGACATACAGGTCATTGAGGTAACACAAATCGGCTGCATCCCAGAATCCGGGATGGAACAGGTAATTGGCCAGGCCGACCGCCCGTCCGTCCCGCTCGGCAAGAAGGGCAAAAAGCGGCTGCTTCGGATCCATGATCCGAGCCCATGTCTGATCATGCTGCGCGGCGTCGCGTTCCGTTTCGTAAAACGCCAGATACAAATCCCAAAGCGCGCTCCACGCATCCCGGTCCTGTGGACCGACGGGCCGGATGATCAGATCACTCACGCTGCCAGCGCGTCGCGGATTTTTTGGGCATTTGCGGCCAGAACCTCGCGATCTTCCAATTTGCCCGGCGGGCGCAGGCTGACGCCCTCATGGCGCGGCAGAACGTGGAAATGAAGGTGATAGACCTCCTGACCACCCGCGGGTTCGTTGAATTGCTGGATCGTTACCCCACCGGCCCCAAATGCGGCCATGACCGCATGTGACATCTTTTGCGTGGTCTCCATCACCGCGGCCATCTGTGCCGGCGTGGCATCCAGAATATTGCGGGCTGGCGTCTTTGGGATCACAAGGCAATGCCCGTCTGCGCGCGGCATGATATCCATGAAAACATAAGTATGATCATCCTCATACAGCTTTTCCGACGGGATCTCTCCGCGCAGGATTTTGGCAAAGATGTTTTCAGGATCATAGCTCATGGCGGTTTCCTTGCTCGGCGCTTGCTCGTCGGTTTGTCGCTGTTGAGGCGGCCCGGGTCAAGCCGCCGCTCTGGACTGCGCCACTGATCTTGTGGTCACATTCGAGGAAAGCGATGTGTCAGTGCAACAGGGCGCCAACCGCGACAATAAATCTTGATACAGATCAATATGCGCCATTGATGCCGAGGCCTGCCATCACTACAACCGCCAAGAATCTATGCGGTCGTTCGCCTGTCCGCGTGAGCAAGGGAAAGTCAGGAGGCACTCCAGCCATGGCAGACGCAGCCATTCATGGGCATGAGCACGAGGACCAGCGCGGGTTCTTCACCCGTTGGTTCATGTCCACAAACCACAAAGATATCGGTATCCTCTATCTGTTCGTGTCGGCTTTCGTCGGCTTTATCTCGGTCGCCTTCACCGTCTACATGCGGTTGGAGCTGATGGAACCGGGCGTACAGTACATGTGCCTTGAAGGCGCACGCATGTTCGCATCGTCTGCTGAATGTACGCCCAATGGTCACCTCTGGAACGTGCTGATCACGGCCCACGGCATCCTGATGATGTTCTTTGTGGTGATCCCGGCGCTTTTTGGGGGCTTCGGCAACTATTTTATGCCGCTGCAGATCGGTGCGCCGGACATGGCGTTCCCGCGGATGAATAACCTGTCGTTCTGGCTTTATGTCGCGGGCACCTCTTTGGCAGTGTGCTCGGTGCTTGCGCCGGGCGGCAACAACCAGTTGGGTTCGGGCGTGGGCTGGGTGCTCTACCCGCCGCTATCGACGCTTGAAGGTGGGCTGTCGCTGGATCTGGCCATCTTTGCCGTGCACGTGTCGGGCGCGTCGTCCATTCTGGGTGCGATCAACATGATCACCACCTTCCTGAACATGCGCGCACCGGGTATGACGCTGTTCAAAGTGCCGCTCTTTGCCTGGTCGATCTTCGTGACCTCCTGGCTGATCCTTCTGTCCTTGCCGGTTCTGGCGGGTGCGATCACCATGCTGCTGATGGATCGTAACTTTGGATTTGGCTTCTTCGATCCGGCCGCTGGTGGCGATCCGGTGCTCTATCAGCACATCCTGTGGTTCTTCGGTCACCCGGAAGTGTACATCATCATCCTGCCCGGCTTTGGCATCATCAGCCACGTGATCGCCACCTTCTCGCGCAAGCCGATCTTCGGCTACCTGCCGATGGTTCTGGCCATCATCGCGATCGGTGTTCTGGGCTTCGTCGTCTGGGCGCACCACATGTACACGGTGGGCATGTCGCTCAATCAGCAGGCCTATTTCATGATCGCGACAATGGTGATCGCGGTGCCCACAGGCGTGAAGGTCTTCAGCTGGATTGCCACGATGTGGGGCGGCTCGATCGAGTTCAAGACGCCGATGCTCTGGGCCCTTGGCTTCCTGTTCCTCTTCACCGTGGGCGGTGTGACAGGCATCGTGCTCAGCCAGGCCGCCGTGGACCGTTACTATCACGACACCTATTACGTGGTGGCGCATTTCCACTATGTGATGAGCTTGGGCGCCGTCTTCGCCATCTTTGCCGGGATCTATTTCTACCTCGGCAAGATGTCGGGCCGTCAATATCCCGAATGGGCCGGTAAGCTGCATTTCTGGATGATGTTCATCGGGGCCAACCTGACCTTCTTCCCGCAGCACTTCCTGGGCCGTCAGGGCATGCCGCGCCGCTATATCGACTATCCCGAAGCCTATGCCTTCTGGAACTATGTCTCGACCTGGGGTGCCTTCCTGTCCTTCGCGTCCTTCCTGTTCTTCTTCGGCGTGATGTTCTACACGCTGACGCGCGGTGCCCGCGTGACTCAGAACAACTATTGGAACGAATACGCAGACACGCTGGAATGGACCTTGCCCAGCCCGCCGCCCGAACACACGTTCGAGCAGCTGCCAAAGCGTGAAGATTGGGACAAGGGCCACGCGCATTAATCGCGCCAGCCTGACCTAATCGAAAGCCCCGGCCCTTGCGCCGGGGCTTTTCATTTGCGTATCGCCTCAACCCGTTACCAACCGCAGCGCAGTGCCCTCGCATAGCTGACATCGTCAATCGAGATGAAGGTGCTGCTGGCCTGTTCGGCCTGAAGGATCGACACCGACACACCCGGTGCGACACCTCGCCAAGGCGCAGGCGCCCCACCCGCCCTGGCCGGGACATATTGCGCGTCAAACCCGTGCGTGGAGACCCACGGTTTTCCGCATGTACATCACCTGACCTGCTGGCTCGGTCGAATTGCACCGCCAGCGGCACCTGCACGAAACTTCACTGGGGCTGATCGGCGACAATCTCCGCACGCAACAGATCACCGCTGCACAGGGTTGCAATGGTGTCCACCTACGCCACCGCAAATGACACAGCCAGACAAAATCCCACAATCACGGCACTGCGCATTGCTCTGTCCTCCTCGGCATCCCGAGCCAGGGAAGGCCGGCGGCATTTACCGCATAGTCGCGCGGCCGCATGTGGCTCCGATCTAGAGTGGCCGATCGTGAAACCACTTCTGCCTGCTCTGATGTTTGCAGTAGCTTGCTATGATGAGAATGCCACCGTCCTGCGCGACACTGTCGTCTACAGCCCGATCCCCGGTCCGTTCACAGCGCCGGGTCGCGCCACGCCCGTGATGGCATGCGTCTTTGACCAGCCTCGTCCGACGGGCCGGACTGCTCTGACGGCTGGCGGGCGCTTTTTGGCGGCGACACCTAAAACAAGGTGAGCGTAACGATCAGCGACCGAACCGGCCCATTCAACGCAGAGCTTGACCGCCGCATGGTCGAATGGCTGGATCACTGCACGGGTTAACCTCGGAATGGCCTGGCGCATCACGGCCCAACCGATGTTCGGATCCATCGGGCACGCATCGCCTTTTGTCTTTGAAAAGAGCCGCCTGATTCGTATCCTTGATCCAAGGAGAGGAGTGATCATGCGCCATATTGATGTCTGGCTGTCCATCGGCAGCACCTATTCCTACCTCACGGTCTCGCGAATGCCGGCCCTTGCGGCGGCGCGGGGCGTGACGCTGGCCTGGCACTTTTTCGATGTCCGCGCGATCATGATCGAAATGAAGAACATCCCCTTTCGCGACAAGCCATCGAAATCCGCCTATATGTGGCGCGACATGGCCCGGCGCGCGGCGCGCTTTGGCCTGCATCCGCGCCTGCCCGCACCTTACCCCTTGTCCGACCTGCCCCGCGTGAACCGAGTGGCACTGGTCGCACAGGACGAAGGCTGGGGCGAAACCTTTCTCACTGCTGCCTATACCGTCTGGTTCGAGGAAGGCCGCGAAATCGCCGAGCCCGAGGCCCTGCAAACCCTGCTGAGCGCCATCGGCAAAGACGCCCATACCGTGCTGGTCCGCGCCGATTCGGATGTGATGATCGCCGCGCTGGACCACAACACCGACACAGCCCGAACCAAAGGCATCTTTGGCGCGCCATCCCTCTTGGTCGGGGATGAGTTGTTCTGGGGCGATGACCGCGTGGAAGAAGCGCTGGACTGGGCATTGGCCACCTCCGCGCCGGATTGACGCGGCCCGGCGCCGCGCAGGCGCTGGACCCGCGCCCCTGACCCGCTAGTATTAACACTATGCCTTATACTTGGACCGACGATCATTCAGAGCTTCACCTCTGGCCGCATCAATCCCTCCCGCCCGAGGGGTTCGTGATCTTCATGGGCGCAACCTCGCTGCTGATCACCGTGCCGCTGGTGCCGCTTTTTGGCACGGTGCTGCTATGGGGTTTGCTGCCTTTTCTGGCGCTGGCAGTGGCGGGGCTTTGGTTTGCGCTCAACCGCTCGCGCCACAAGGCGCAGGTGATCGAAGTGCTGACACTGGACGACATCGATGCGCATCTGATCCGCCGCAATCCCGACGGGCGCGAACAGGAATGGCAGTGCAACCGTCATTGGGCGCGGGCGGAACTGCATGAAAAGGACGGCCCGGTCCCCGCCTATGTCACCCTGATCGGTGCCGGGCGCGAGGTCGAGATCGGCGCCTTCCTCTCCGAAGACGAACGTCGGGCGCTTTACGATGATCTGATGGCCTGGCTACGGCCCTAGGCCGATCTATTGGCCTGACCCCGGACGGAAACGCCACCCACGGAATCGCTGACCAAACCGGATCGCATCTTCTTTGGCTTCAGCGCCTGCCACATCCTGCGCGGTGTCTATCGACGCATCACGCCCATGCCGGGGTTTTACGCCGAACGCCTCCTGCCCGCGCCGGGCTTTCCGGGCACGCATATCTATACCACTGACGGGCAGATTTGTTTCGATTTCCACGGCTACACGCGGCGCAACCGGCTTGTGCCGCGCTATTGGGCCAGTTGGCAGACCCGTTGTCCCGGCTGGGACGCGCAGACCCTGCGCATCGATTTTGATTTGCTGAACACCGCCGCGCTTAACGCCCACAAACATCTAGGGCCGGATCAATATGCGGGTGATGTGATCGCCCGCGCCGCACGGTTTGTTGATCGGATCGACCACGCCCACGCCTTTGCACGGGCGCAGGCCCTTGCGGATCAGCAGTCAGAGGCCGCCGCGCAAAGTTGATCCTTGACCATCGGGCCGACCTTGCCGAAATCCATCTGCCCGTTATAGCGCGACTTCAGCGCGCCCATCACCTTGCCCATGTCACGAATCGACGTGGCCCCGATATCAGTCAGAGTCGCGGCAATCGCTTTGCGGACTTCATCCTCATCCATCTGACGCGGCAAGAATTCAGTGATGATCTCGATCTCGGCCTGCTCGCGCTCTGCCAGATCCAGCCGTCCGCCCTCTTCGTAGGCGCGGGCGCTTTCCTGACGCTGTTTGACCATCTTGCTGAGAATAGACAAGATTTCGGTGTCATCCGCCACAGTTTCATCACCTTCGCCGCGCAAGGCGATGTCGCGATCCTTGATCGCTGCATTGATCAACCGAAGAGTCGACAACCGGTCAGCCGCCTTCTCTTTCATCGCCGATTTCAAAGCCTCGGCGACCTTTTCTCGCATACCCATAGGTGGTGTCTTGTCCGTTCTTGTGCGGTTCCAAGTATGTGAGCATACAGAAAGCCACGCCCCGCCACAACCGAACAGGCTGTCATGCTACGTCCCGTCACCGATGCCCCTTGACCCCTGTGCCTGCCCCTTCTAAGGAACACCCGTTTGCCAGATCGGAGCTCGCCATGTCCCTCGTCGCCCCCCAGACCCCGACCGCCTGTCTTGCATTGGCAGATGGCGCCGTATTCTACGGGATGGGCTTTGGCGCAACCGGGCAAACAGTGGCCGAGCTTTGTTTTAACACCGCTATGACCGGCTATCAGGAAATCATGACCGACCCGTCTTATGCCGGGCAGGTGGTGACGTTTACCTTCCCGCATATCGGCAATACCGGGGTGACACCGGAAGATGACGAAACCGGCGATCCCGTGGCCGCGGGCATGGTTGTAAAATGGGACCCCACGACGCCATCGAACTGGCGCGCGGTCGAGCCGTTGAAAATATGGCTGGCGTCGCGCGGGCGCATCGCCATTGGCGGCGTGGACACCCGCGCCCTGACCCGTGCGATCCGCCAGCAAGGCGCACCGCATGTGGCGCTGGCCCACGACCCAGACGGCCAGTTTGACGTGGCCGCCCTGGTCGCGGCCGCGCGCGGTTTTGCCGGGCTCGAAGGCATGGATCTGGCCAAGGACGTCACCTGCGCGCAATCCTATCGCTGGGATGAAATGCGCTGGGCCTGGCCTGAAGGCTACACCCGGCAAGACAATCCCCAGCACAAGGTCGTGGCGATTGATTACGGCGCCAAACGCAACATCCTGCGCTGCCTGGCTTCGGCTGGCTGTGACGTGACCGTGCTGCCCGCCACCGCCACCGCCGAAGAGGTTCTCGCGCACAAACCCGATGGCGTGTTCCTGTCGAACGGCCCCGGCGATCCGGCGGCCACCGGCGCATATGCGGTGCCGATGATCCAGGCAGTGCTGGACAAGGACCTGCCGGTCTTTGGCATTTGTCTGGGCCACCAGATGCTGGCGCTTGCGCTGGGGGGCAAGACGGTCAAGATGAACCACGGCCATCACGGCGCAAACCACCCGGTCAAGGATTTCGAGACTGGAAAGGTCGAAATCACGTCGATGAATCACGGGTTTGCCGTGGATGCCCAATCGCTGCCCGATGGCGTGGTGGAAACCCATCGCTCGCTCTTTGACGGGTCGAATTGCGGCATCAAGCTCGAAGGGCGCCCGGTCTTTTCGGTGCAGCACCACCCCGAAGCCAGCCCTGGCCCGCAAGACAGCTTTTATCTGTTCGAACGCTTCGCCGCCGCGATGCAGGCGCGCAAAACCTAAGCTACGCCACTGCGCCGCGCGCCAACTTAACAGGTTATTAACCTTCTTGCTGTCCTCTGGGCCGGACAGTGAAGGACGCATGATCCAAAATGGCCGCGGGCGATACAGGGATGCGCCAGGCGCAGGCTATCCGGCCCGTGGAGGCGTCGGATCAGGATCAGTTTGTCCGCGCCCCACCGCTTGCCCCGGACCTGCGCGCACCCAGCCTTGATCGCCCCAACCTGCCCCGCAGCACGACGCACCCGCCCGATGCCGTCCATGAGGCGTTGGAGCGGCTGGCGCGTATCGAACGCGACGGGCTTCTGGGCCAACCGATCGACCGGCGACTGCTGCGTATAGGCAGCTGGCGTGACTGGCTCAGACGAGAGGCTTTGCCGCTTTCGCTTCAGGACGGGCGGCTGATCCTCGCCACCTCGCGCCCCGACCGCATCGACGCGCTGCGCGCTGAGCTGGCCGAAGACTGGCCCCTGATCGAGGCCGTGTTTGTCCCGCCCGAGGCGCTGCGCAAGGCGCTGTCGGATGCTTTTGCGACTGAAATGGCCGGCCATGCCGCCACGCGGGTCGATGGCCGCTATTCCTGCCGGCGGTGGAGCACCCGACGCCGCTTGGGCTGTGTAGTGCCGCCGCTGATCCTTTTGATCTGGACCCTGATCGCACCAGGGCCGGGCATGGCGGTGCTGTCGCTGCTGGCCATGCTTAGCCTGATCGCCTTTGCCAGCCTGCGCCTGATCAGCCTGCTGGCACAGGCCGGCGATGACGCCTTTGCCGGGGTAGAGGCGGAAAGCCTGCCGCCCCCGATCCTGCCCCAGCGTTTGCCGCGCATCTCGGTCCTTGTGCCGCTTTACAAGGAAACCGAAATCGCCGCCCGTCTGATCGCGCGCCTGTCGCGCCTGACCTATCCCAAGCACCTGCTCGAGGTCGTCTTGGTGCTGGAAGAAGAAGACCACCGCACCCGCGGGGCGCTGTTATCGGCTGAATTGCCCGGCTGGATGCGCATTGCCGTGGTGCCCGGCCACGGCGCACTGCGCACCAAGCCACGCGCGATGAACTACGCGCTGGATTTCTGCCGAGGCGACATCATCGGCATATGGGACGCCGAAGATGCTCCTGCCCCCGACCAATTGGAACGGGTGGTGGCCGGGTTTGTAGGGGCCGACCCGGATGTGGTCTGTCTGCAGGGCATTCTGGATTACTACAACGCGCAGGATACCTGGCTGTCGCGTTGCTTTGCCATCGAATATGCCAGCTGGTTCCGCATCATCCTGCCCGGCATGGCGCGGCTGGGGCTGGTGCTGCCGCTGGGCGGCACGACGCTGTTTATCAAACGACACGCGCTGGATGAAATGGGCGGGTGGGATGCCCATAACGTCACCGAAGACGCCGATCTGGGCGTCCGACTGGCGCGGTTCGGCTATCGCACCGATATGGTCTGGACCGTGACCGGGGAAGAGGCAACCTCAAGCCCGATCGCCTGGATCAAGCAGCGCTCGCGCTGGCTCAAAGGGTTCATGATCACCTATCTGGTGCATATGCGGCGTCCCTTGGCGCTTTGGCGGGATCTCGGCCCACGCAAATTCATCGGCATACAGGCGTTTTTCATCGGCACCTGCGGGCAGTTCCTTCTGGCCCCGGTGATCTGGACGTTCTGGTTGTTTCTCTTCGGAGGCACACATCCCGCCGACAGCGTGCTGTCTTCCAAGATGCTGACCCTCACCGCTGCGCTGTGTCTGGCGGCTGAGCTGATCAACATGACTATCGGCTGGATCGCAATGGCTCGGCCCGGAATGCGCAACCTGCGCATCGCGCTGCCCACGATGGGCGTCTATTATCTGATCGGAGCGTTCGCGGCCTATAAAGCGCTTTATGAGCTGGCGCGCATCCCGTTCTACTGGGACAAAACCACCCACGGGCAGGACAAGCGCACCCGCAAAAAACTCTGGCGCCGCGCCTGATCAGGCCTGCGCTTCACGCAAATCGGCATCCTGTTTCAGCCGGGTCATGAACGCGATCGAGATATGATCCCGCAGCGCGGTTTCCGCCGCGTCTTCGTCCCGCGCTTCGATCGCGCGGACAATTGCATCATGTTCTTCCTGCGCCACACGCCCGCGCCCCACCGCCGCCAGCGACGACGTCGCCATCAAGGCCATCGTGCGATGCACCAGGTCCAATTGCTGCACGAGATAGCGGTTATGGGAGGCCAGATGGATCTGCTGATGAAACCGCCTATTCGCCCGCGCCAGCGCTGAGGTGTCATTGACGAGCTGGTCATCGGCGGTGACCATGTCCCGCAGAATGCGGATCTCTTCAATCGTCGCATGTTTGGCCGCCAGCCGCGCGGCCAGCCCCTCCAACTCGCGCCGGACCACGTAAAGCTCGGCCATCTGGTTGTGATCGAGAGAGGCCACAATCAACGACCGCCCGTCCCGTTCCAGCAGCGATTGCGTTTCAAGCCGTTGCAACGCCTCGCGGATGGGTGTGCGCGACACGCCGAACCGGTCAGCCAGATCGCTTTCCACCAGCCGATCACCGGGCCGGAACACGCCCACATCAATGGCTTCGAGGATCAGGTTATAGGCATCGGCCGGAACTGGTTTTGTGGGCGGCATGGGGCGTCTTTCTACGTGTCGTCTCAAAGTCGTAGCCGTCTCCCCCCCTCTGAGGCAAGCCCGATGGTTGAAATCCCCGCCCGCTGTGATAGCTGGCAATCATGGTCAAAGCGTCTTTTTCACATGTCACCGAATGGGTCTTTGACCTCGACAATACGCTCTATCCGCCGCAGGCGCGGCTGTTTGATCAGATCGAAATCCGCATGACCAACTGGGTCATGGAGGCGTTGGGCGTCGACAAGGCCGAAGCCGATCACCTGCGGCAGGTTTATTGGCGCGACTATGGCACAACGCTAGCGGGGCTGATGCAGCTGCATGATATCGACCCGGCCCCCTATCTGACCCATGTGCATGATATTTCGCTGGATCATCTGGAACACGATACCCTCCTGCGCGACCACATCCGCGCCCTGCCGGGGCGGCGTATTGTCTATACCAACGGCTCGGCGCCCTATGCCGAACGGGTGCTGGCGGCGCGTGGGCTGGATGGTCTGTTTGATGCGATCTATGGCGTGGAACATGCCGGGTTCCGCCCCAAACCCGAGCGGGATGCTTTCGAGGCGATTTTTGCCCGTGACGGCCTGACCCCCGCGCAGGCCGCGATGTTCGAGGATGAACCGCGCAATCTGGCCGCCCCGCATGAGATGGGGATGCGCACTGTGCATGTCGCCCCCGAGCCGCATGAGGCCGCGCATATCCACCATCACACGGATGACCTGACCCGGTTTCTGGGGCAGCTGCGCTAAGGCCGGGATACCAGCTGCATGATCCACGCTGTGACGCGACGGCGCAGCCTCTTTTTTTACGGACAGACAGGACATACTTTCTGCACAAGTGCCACAGAGGATCGCCCAGATGACCATGATCGACACCCGTCCCGAAGCCGAACGCAGTGAGGCCGTGACCGCCCCCGATACAACCGCCCGTGACACCCGCATTCTGGCCGGGATCGCCGGGGCCATTGGGCTTGTTCTGGTCGCCTCGACCGCCGCCTTTGGCCTGCCTGGTCTGGTCATGCCAGCTTTGGCTCTGGTGCCGCTGATGATGGGCGCGCTGGTCTTTTTCGCCAAACCCTGACCCGAGACAGCTTGCCGCTTGGAACCGGGCCGCAGACGCGTTAGCTCTGACAGGCAAAGACGGAGAGCGTGATGACCCATCAAACCTGCGACATCCTGATTTCAGGCGGCGGCATTGCCGGGCTGAGCGCGGCGGCGGTGATGGGTCAGGCCGGGTTTTCGGTGATCTGCGTCGATCCCACTCCGCCCGTGACCGAGCGGGATGCCGAAGGCTCAGATCTGCGCAGTACGGCTTTTTTGCAACCCGCGCAGGACCTGCTGGCTCAGGCAGGGCTTTGGGCGCGCTTGGCACCCCATGCCGCCCCGCTGCAAGTCATGCGCATTGTGGACGCGGGCGGGGTGACGGCCGAACCCCGCGTCAGCCGCGATTTCAACGCCGCCGATATCTCGGACCTGCCCTTTGGCTGGAACCTGCCCAACTGGCTGCTGCGGCGCGAGTTTTCGGCCCATCTGGGCGATATGGGCAGCGTGGATTATCGCCCCGGTGTGGCCAGTAAAACGCTGTTCACCCGCGACAGCGAGGCCCGCGTCGGCCTCAGCGATGGCACGCAGATCCGCTGCAAGCTGGTGCTGGCCGCGGATGGGCGCCACTCCCCCATGCGCGAGGCCGCAGGGATCGGCGCGCAAACCACCCGCTATGGGCAGAAGGCGCTGGCCTTCGCGGTGACCCATCCGATCCCGCATGACAATGTCTCGACCGAAATCCACCGCTCGGGCGGGCCGTTCACGCTGGTGCCCCTGCCTGATTATGAAGGCCAGCCTTGCTCGGCCATTGTGTGGATGGAGCGTGGCCCCCGCGCGGTTGAGCTGCAACAGATGGATGTGGCGGAGTTTGAGGCTGAAATGACCGCCCGCTCCTGTGGCCTGTTTGGTCCGCTGAAACTGGCCTCACGCCGCTCGATCTGGCCGATCATCAGCCAGACGGCAGATCGCCTGACCTCGGAGCGGCTGGCGCTGATGGCCGAAGCGGCGCATGTCATGCCGCCCATCGGGGCGCAGGGTTTGAACATGTCGCTGGCCGATCTGAGGGTAATCCGCGATCTGGCCGTGGCACGGCCCGACGGCTTGGGCGATCCCCAGATGCTTGAGGCCTATGACAAGGCCCGCCGCAACGACATTCACCTGCGTATTTCCGGGATCGACGCGCTCAATCGCGCGTCAATGGCGCAATCCCAACCCCTGCGCGATCTGCGCGCGGCAGGTCTGAACGCGCTTTACGGGCTGGGCCCGGTGCGGCAGACACTGATGAAGATGGGGCTGGGGGTTCGATAAGCTCTGCTTTTGGCCAAGTCGGGCTTTGCCCGGCGGCGCTGAGCGCCTTGGGTCCGGACTGCCAGTCAGCGTAGGGCGGGGTTTACACCGCCACCCCGCTTACAAAACCTGATCGATCACCCGCTTCAACCGCGCCACGGTGCCGTCGACATCATACAGCTTATCCAAGCCAAAAAGCCCCAACCGGAAGGTCCGGAAATCGGCAGGCTCATCGCATTGCAGCGGCACGCCCGCGGCAATCTGCATCCCCTCAGCGGCGAATTTCTTGCCAGTCTGGATCTCGGGATCGGCAGTATAGCTCACCACAACACCCGGCGCGCCATAGCCTTCTGCGGCAACGGACACGACGCCTTTTTCCGCCAGCATCGCCCGCACCGCACCGCCCAGCGCCCATTGCGCGTCGCGCAGCTTGTCAAACCCATAGTCGCGTGTCTCGAGCATCGTATCGCGGAAATCGCGCAGCGCATCGGTGGGCATGGTCGCGTGATAGGCGTGACCGCCATTTTCATAAGCCGCCATTATATTGGACCATGTCTTCAGATTGGTCGCGAAACTGTCGCTCTCGGTCTCGGCCATGCGGGCCACCGCCCGCTCTGACAGCATCACCAGCCCGGCACAGGGCGAGGCGCTCCAGCCCTTTTGCGGGGCGGAGATCAGCACATCCACCCCCAGCTTGCGCATATCCACCCAGGCGCAGCCCGAGGCGATGCAATCCAGAACCATGAGCCCGCCCACCTCATGCGCGGCGGCGGCCAGCGCGGCGATATAGTCATCGGGCAGGATCACCCCGGCCGAGGTTTCCACATGCGGAGCAAAGACGATGCCGGGCTTCTGCTCGCGGATCGCGGCCACCACATCTTCGATCGGCGCGGGCGCAAAGGGCGCAGGCGCCGTGTTGCCCGTTTGGCGGGCTTGCAGAACTTGGGTCTCTGCGGTCAGATCGCCGGTTTCGAAAATCTGGCTCCAGCGATAGGAAAACCAGCCATTGCGCACCACGGTGACCTTCTCGCCCCGTGCGAATTGGCGCGCCACGGCCTCCATGCCAAAGGTGCCACCACCGGGCACGACAACCACGGCATCGGCTGCATAGACCTCTTTCAGCATCCCGGAGATGTCGCGCATCACCTGCTGAAAAGCGACGGACATATGATTCAGCGACCGGTCGGTGAACACGACAGAAAACTCTTCCAAACCCTGCGGGTCTACTGTGTCAAGCAAAGCGGCCATGATATCTCCTCCACGAATTTTCCTGTCACATAGCCTGCCGGGCGCGCGGGGGCAAAGTCTACTTCGGCATACCGCGGCGGCGATGCATCCCATAGAGGATCGGCGCAAGGACATGATCATAGATCAGCGCAGTGATCTGTTTGATCCCCGGCAGGCTGACAAACCGCCCGAGCCAAC
>JABSSB010000143.1 GCA_013214715.1 Paracoccaceae bacterium
CGCACGAGGTTTCTCGACCCCGGTGATTGCGGGGAAGGCGTCCTCAGTATTGGACGATGGGTAACAGGCTCGTGGGCCGTCACTCTGCGTGATTAAATTACCGTTTTAATTTCAGTATATGAATCTGGTGCGGGCGGCGGGACTCGAACCCGCACGGCACAAAGGCCAAGGGATTTTAAGTCCCCAATGTCTACCATTCCATCACGCCCGCGTCGCAAACACGATTAGCCTGAGCCGCGACAAAGGACAAGCCGGTCAGATGTCTTGTTCCACCGGCGCCAACGGTCCCCCCGGCGCGACCAAACCACGTTCCGGAATCCACGGGTTCAACGCAAGCGCTCGATCCATATCTTCGCGCGCGGCGTCGACTTGCCCCAATGCCAAAAGGGTCAAGGCACGCCCGCTCATCGCAGCCACATGGGCCGGGGAGAGGTCCAACGCCTTGTCCAGATCCGGTAAGGCAGCCGCAAAATCATGCCGGAGGAAGTTCACAAAGGCGCGTTGGTTGTAGCCTTCGGCATAATCTGGGCAATATGCCACTAAGCGGTCAAACGCCTCCAACGCACCCAGAAAATCATAAGACGCCCGTCGTGACATGCCGGTGTCCAGCAAATCCTGCGCCTGGGCATTTGGGGCCGCGGCCCAAAGCTGCCACATTTTCTGCGACACGGCCTGCCCCTCGGCATCCGACGACGCCTGATGTGCTTCATTCAACAAAGCTGCCAGCGGCGCAGAAATGTCCTGCGGTTCCGGACAGGTTTCGGCCGACAAAGGTGCGGCTAGCAAAAGTGCCATCAGATAGATCGGTTTCATGATGGAAAACGTGGCGCGATCCTGCGACGGGTCAAGCCGAATCGACCCATCCTTGTGCGCCGGGGTCTTTGACCGCCTGCATCGCCACATAGGTCGAGGTCGAAGCAACATGCGGCAGTGTCGAGATTTTTTCGGCCAGAACCGCGCGGTAGGCCGAGATCGAGCGCGTGCGCACTTTTAATAGGTAATCGAAATGGGAGGCGATCATATGCGCCTCTTCGATCTCACCGATGCGCGATACGGCGGCGTTGAAGGCGGACAAGGCAGCCTCTCGGGTGTCGGACAGACGCAATTCCACGAACACGACATGATCCAGGCCAAGGCGGATTGGATCGATCAAGGCTCGGTATCCGGTGATAACCCCGTCGGCCTCCAACCGCCGCAAGCGGGCCTGGGTGGGAGATTTCGACAAGCCGATGCGGCGGGCCAGATCCGCGATGGACAGGCGCCCTTCTTCGGCCAAGACGGACAAGATCTTGCGGTCAAACCCATCAAGACCGGCCAAGCTATTTGTTTCGTTTATTTCGGTCATTTCAGCCGATTTACCCTTTTTTCTACACGATACAGGCCATTCGCCCGCTAAATTTCCAGTATTATAGGCCAAAGCCTCATATCAGGACAGCGCCATGAAACACCTGACTCCGCCGCCCCCCCGCCTTGACCTTGATCGCCTGACCTATGCCGACCAATCCGACGTTTTGGGCGATCTTGTCTCGCAAGCTGCATTGTCGCCGGCGGAGCGCGCCAAGATTTCAGCCGCCGGGGCCGATTTGGTGCGTAAAATTCGCGCCCAAGCCAATCCCGGGCTGATGGAAGTGTTTCTTGCCGAATACGGCCTGTCGACGGATGAAGGCATCGCCTTGATGTGTCTGGCCGAAGCTTTGCTGCGTGTGCCCGATGCCGACACGATGGACGCGCTCATCGAAGACAAGATCGCACCATCCGATTGGGGCAAACATCTGGGACAATCGGCGTCGCCTTTGGTCAATGCATCAACCTGGGCGCTGATGCTGACCGGGCGCGTTCTGGACGAAGCACAAAGCCCCGTGGCCAGCCTGCGCAGCGCCATCCGCCGTCTGGGAGAACCTGTGATCCGCACCGCCGTCGGGCGCGCCATGAAAGAGATGGGCCGCCAATTCGTGCTGGGCGAAGACATCGCCTCCGCCATGCGCCGCGCAGCGGGGATGGAGGCCAAAGGCTACAGCTATTCCTACGACATGCTGGGCGAAGCGGCCCGAACAGAGGCGGATGCCCGCCGCTATCACCTAAGCTATTCGCGGGCCATTGCGGCCATTGCCACGGCCTGCAAATCAGACGACATCCGCGATAATCCGGGCATTTCGGTCAAGCTCTCGGCGCTGCACCCACGATATGAGGTCGCGCAGGACCGGCGGGTGATGCGAGAATTGGTCCCCCGCCTGCAATCGCTGGCGCTATTGGCAAAATCGGCAGGGATGGGCCTGAACATCGACGCGGAAGAGGCCGACCGCTTGTCGCTTTCACTGGATGTGATCGAACAGGTTCTGGGCGATCCGGGTTTGGCTGGCTGGGACGGCTTTGGGGTCGTGGTGCAGGCCTATGGGCCGCGTGCGGGTGCCGTGATTGAGCGGCTTTATGACATGGCCTCCCGACTGGACCGGCAGATCATGGTTCGGCTGGTGAAAGGCGCCTATTGGGATACCGAGGTCAAACGCGCCCAAGTGGCGGGCGTTGATGGATTTCCGGTCTTTACGTCCAAGGCCGCGACCGATGTCAGCTACATCGCCAATGCGCGCAAGCTGCTGGGTAAGACCGACCGGATCTATCCGCAATTTGCCACGCATAACGCCCATACCGTGGCGGCGATCGTGCATATGGCCGGGGACCGCCCGTTTGAATTCCAACGCCTGCATGGCATGGGTGAGGCGCTGCATGATCTGGTCAAATCTCAGCATGGCCACCGCTGCCGCATCTATGCACCGGTGGGCGCACATCGAGATCTGCTGGCCTACCTTGTGCGCCGCCTTCTGGAAAACGGGGCTAATTCGTCTTTTGTGAACCAGATCGTGGATGAAACCGTGCCGCCCGAAACCGTGGCAGCTGATCCATTTGACGCGCTACAACTTGCACAACGCCCACTGCCCAAGGGACCAGACCTATTTTTACCCGAACGCCCAAATGCATTGGGCTTTGATCTGGCCCATGCTCCAACGCTGGCCCGGATCGAGACTGCGCGGTTGCCATTTGTTAAAACGGACTGGCATGCGCAGGCGCTTCTGGCTGGTCCGGTTGTGCCCGATGCTGTGCAGATTGTGGCCAACCCTGCGGATCCAGCCGACCGCCCCGGAACAGTCGCTCCCGCCAGCCCAGCGGATCTCACCACGGCACTGGACAGCGCGGCGCCGTGGACGGCCATGGCGTCTGAGCGTGCCGCCTGCCTCAACCGCGCCGCTGATCTTTACGAGGCGCAATTCGGAGAGTTCTTTGCCCTGCTCGCCCGCGAAGCTGGCAAAACGCTGCCCGACGCTGTGGCAGAATGGCGCGAAGCGATTGATTTTCTGCGCTATTATGCGGCTCGCATCCCCGATGCGCCGCCAGCGGGGCTGTTCACCTGCATCTCTCCCTGGAACTTCCCTTTGGCGATTTTCACCGGCCAAATCGCCGCAGCGTTGGCTACAGGCAATGCCGTTTTGGCCAAACCGGCCGAGCAAACGCCGCTTGTGGCCTTTCGAGCTGTGCAACTGCTCCACGAAGCTGGCGTACCGCAAAGCGCCCTGCAACTGTTGCCCGGCGATGGACAGGTCGGCGCGGCCTTGACCTCCGACCCGCGCATCGGCGGTGTGGCCTTCACCGGATCAACTGAGACCGCGCGCAAAATACGCAGCACGATGGCCGCGAACTTGCGCCCCGGCACGCCTTTGATCGCAGAAACCGGCGGGCTGAATGCGATGATCGTCGACAGCACCGCCCTGCCGGAACAGGCCGTGCAATCCATCATCGAAAGCGCCTTTCAATCGGCAGGGCAGCGCTGCTCGGCCTTGCGGTGCTTGTATGTGCAGGATGACATCGCCGATGATCTGCTTGAGATGCTGCAAGGGGCGATGGATGAGCTGACCATCGGCACGCCGTGGTCCATCGATTGCGATTGCGGGCCGGTTATTGATCCCGATGCTCAATCCGGCATTGCCGCCCATGTTGCAACGGCCCGAGCCGAAGGACGCGTTCTCAAGGAGCTTGAGGCGCCAAGGACAGGCAGCTTCATTGCGCCTACACTGATCTCCATCGGCGGGATTGCCGATCTGGATCGCGAAGTCTTTGGCCCAATTCTGCATGTGGCGCGGTTCAAATCCGAGGAACTTGACCACGTCATAGAAGCCATAAATGCAACCGGATATGGACTGACGTTCGGGCTTCACACGCGCATCGATGACCGGGTGCAAAAAGTGACCGAAGCTGTGAAGGCCGGTAATATCTATGTCAATCGCAACCAGATCGGCGCCATCGTCGGCAGCCAGCCCTTTGGCGGCGAAGGCCTGTCTGGCACGGGCCCAAAGGCGGGTGGTCCGCATTACATGTTGCGTTTCTGCGCACCGGACCGACAGTCCAGAACGACGCAATGGTCATCGCCTTCGGATGAGTTGCCGCCTCCCATTGGCCTCTGCGCTGCGCCAGAGGTCACGACATTGCCCGGTCCCACTGGAGAGTCAAACCGGCTGTCAACTTTTCCGCGCGGCCCGCTCCTTTGTGCTGGGCCTGGGAAGGAGGCCGCCGCGGAGCAGGTCAAATGCGTGCAAGCTCTTGGCGGCACAGCCATTTTGCCCAATGGCATTGTTAGCCCGGCACAGATCGCCGAGGCGACTGGGATATCTGGCGTGCTTTATTGGTGCGACGACGACACCGCCCGCGGGATTGAAATCGCGCTGGCGGGTCGAGATGGCCCGATCCTGCCCCTGATCCCGGGGCAGCCCTTGCCGTCGCAGGTCAAAGCAGAAAGACATGTCTGCGTTGATACCACGGCCGCGGGCGGGAATGCCGCGCTTTTGGGCGGGCAAAGCTGATCAAGAGCGGGCCAACGCTGCGCCTCGCCTCTTGACCCGGCGGGGCTTTGGACACAGCTTTGCCTCATGTTTCCGATCCGTGATCACAACCCATCCAATCGCACGCCTTTCGTCGTCTATACGTTGATGGCGCTGAACATCGTGATTTTCCTGATGTCCTTGGATTTTCGGAACGATGACAGGCTGCTATGGGAACACTACCAGCAATGGGCACTGTTTCCGGCTCGCATCATAGCGGGAGATGGCTATTACACGCTGGTGACATCGACCTTTCTGCATGGCGGGTTGATGCATCTGGCAGGCAATATGCTGTTTCTATGGATCTTTGGCGACAATATGGAAGATCAGATGGGCCATGGCGGTTTTCTGATCTTTTATCTGATCTGCGGTATCGGCGCCTCTTTGCTGCAGGTGATGTCTAATCCCGACAGTACGATCCCCGTGGTCGGCGCGTCCGGCGCGATTGCAGGTGTCATGGGCGGGTATCTGCTGCTTTTCCCCAAAGCGCGGATCGACATTTTGCTAATCCTGATCATCTTTTTCCGCATCTTCACAATCCCGGCCTGGATCATGCTGGCCGTTTGGATGGGAATGCAGGTTTTCGGCGGTCTTGGGTCTGACCCCGACAGCGGTGGCGTGGCCTATTGGGCGCATGGGGGCGGCTTTGTTGTTGGGCTGGTGCTGACAGTGCCTTTGTGGATCAAGCTCGGTGGCACAAGCTTCTGGGCCCGCACAGATGGCCACCCGGATCATGAGGCTGCACGACCGCCGCGCGGCACCAAACCATTGGGTGTAGGCCTGCATCCGCCCGTAGACCAGATCAAACCTCAACCTGGCTGGGGCAAGACCTCACATCCCGATGAAGAAGGCTGGACGCCCGAACCGGGCCGCCCAGCTCAGGCATCGTCGATCTGGTCGACCACGCAAGCCAAAGCATCCGTGCCCAGCACGCGCACCCCCTTGGCGCCCTTGCCAAAGCCCGCGACGCCAAAGCCTGTCAGGCAGAAATCCGCAAGCTCGACCAGCATTCCGCGCATCGCGCGCCGCCGCCCGGCCAAACCGGTTACGCCCCGCGGATCACCTTGGCAAACGCGTCGAAAATAGGCTCATTGGCGCAGATCAGCTGTCCGCTGTCGAAAATATTGGTCCCAGGATCAATGGCCTCCACCAATCCTCCGGCCTCGCGCACGATCACGATACCGGCAGCCACGTCCCAGGGGTTCAGCCCCCGCTCCCAGAAGCCTTCATAACGGCCGGCAGCCACATAGGCCAAATCGAGCGCCGCCGCCCCCCAGCGCCGTACGCCGGCCGTGGCGGGCATCAGCCGCGCCAGATCCTGCAAGGTGGCCGGAAGCTCACGCCGACCGCCAAAGGGCACACCGGTCGCAAAGATGCTTTCGATCAAGCGGTTGCGGCCGGACACACGAATACGCTGGTCGTTCATCCAGGCACCTGCGCCCTTTTCGGCAAAGAACATCTCATCCTTGGCAGCGTCGTAAACCACGCCCGCCACGATCTGGCCTTTATGCTCCAAGGCGATCGACACAGCCCAATGCGGTAAGCCATGCAGGAAGTTCGTGGTCCCGTCCAACGGATCAACAATCCAGCGGCGCGTCGGGTCTTCACCATCTTCACCGCCGGTCTCTTCGCCCAGCCAGCCATAAGTCGGGCGTGCACCGCGCAGTTCTTCGCGCAGGATCTCTTCGGCGGCAATATCCGCCTTGGACACGAAGTCGCCTGCCGATTTCACCGAAACCTGCAGATTCTCGACTTCGCGAAAATCTTTCACCAACGCGCGACCGGCCTTGCGTGCGGCCTTCAGCATGATGTTGAGATTTGCGCTGCCTACCATGTCCAAGATGCTCCTTAACGATCAAGCCGCGCCTATACGCCTCTGACCCCGCCTTGCCAAGCCTTCTTACCTGCTCACGAGCGCGTGATCGCCCAAAGCTTCCCCAACGCGACATCTTGCCCCGCCCGGACAAGACTGCATCATAAAGCACAACTGTCATGGGAGGATGAAAGACATGAGCGGTGAGATGCAGAAAATCGTGCTAGCCAGCAGGCCGGTTGGCGCGCCGGTGGATGAAAATTTCCGACTGGAAACAGCCCCCATGCCCACACCCGAAGAGGGGGAGGTGCTGATCAAGGTTCATTACATGTCTCTCGATCCTTATATGCGCGGGCGGATGGATGACGCGAAATCCTATGCCGCGCCGGTGCCCGTGGGCGGCACGATGGAAGGGTCTGGCGTGGGCGAGGTCGTGGCCACCAACTCCGACAAATTCGCCGTGGGGGACATGGCGCTTGGCATGTTTGGCTGGGCCAGCCACGCCCTGGCCAAGGCCAACGAATTGCGCAAGCTTGACAAGACCATGCCAGTGACACCGGCCTTGGGTGTTTTGGGCATGCCGGGCTTTACCGGCTGGTATGGCCTGAACAAGCTTGGGCGTCCAAAAGCAGGCGAAACGCTGGTTGTCGCCGCCGCAACCGGGCCGGTTGGGTCAATGGTGGGGCAACTGGCGAAACTGGCAGGCCTGCGCGTGATCGGAATCGCAGGCGGCCCTGAGAAATGCAGGATCGCCACCGAAACCTTCGGCTTTGATGCCTGCCTTGATCACCGCGCTTATGAGGACGCGCGAAGCCTGCGCAAAGATCTGGCCGATCTTTGTCCAGATGGCGTGGATATCTATTTCGAAAATGTCGGTGGCAAAGTGCTGGAGGCTGTCTGGCCCTTGCTCAACACCTTCGCGCGGGTGCCGGTCTGCGGCATGATTTCGTGGTACAACGCCGGGGCCTTGGGCGGCAACGCAACCTCTGACGGGCTCACCGGGCCAGGGCTCTGGCGGTCGATCCTTGTCAAACAGATGAGCGTGAACGGCTATATCATTTCCAACCATTTCGACCTTTTGCCAGAGTTTCTGGGCGACGTTCTTCCAAAGGTCCTGTCGGGCGAGGTCAAATACCTGGAAGACGTGGCCGAAGGGCTGGAAAATGCCCCGCGGGCCTTCATGGAAATGCTGGGCGGCGGCAATACAGGCAAACAGATCGTCAAACTCATCTAATGAAAAATCCGGCCCCGGTCAGTCCGGGGCTGGGTTAGC
Organism: Paracoccaceae bacterium; assembly: GCA_013214715.1. Lineage (GTDB taxonomy): Bacteria > Pseudomonadota > Alphaproteobacteria > Rhodobacterales > Rhodobacteraceae > JABSSB01. The sequence goes on from JABSSB010000143.1 coordinate 7,955, forward strand.
GGCGAGATGTCGCCGATTTGAAGAAAATTCTCTCGTTCGGTAACCATTCATTAACCGTCCTGACGCACATCTTGAACACAAGAAAACGACGGGAGTGAATGCATATGATGGGTGACACCGAGGTGGATGACGACATGGCTTTGTATCAGGTCCTGCATGTCAGCCAGGCGGCTCATACGGCCTTTGACATGAGCGACCTCGATATTCTCAAACAAGGCGTCAGCATGAACGCCAAACGCGGCATCACAGGGTTTTTGCGCCGCGAAGAAGGGCATTTCATACAGGTTCTGGAAGGACCCCGCGACAATCTGATCGAATTGCTCGACAAGATCATGCGGGACCGGCGTCACTTCAACATGCGGATTATTGATCTGCGCCGGATCGAAACGCGAGAGTTTCCGGATTGGTCCTTTGGATATGATGATGAAGGGCCGCGTGACGCTTTGCCGGGATGCCTGCCCCTCGACAAGGTGCCAGCGCCGCTGCTGCTGGATTGGATGCGAGATGCTGCGCATCAGCATTTTGCGCGGATCGCGCAAATGCCCTTGGCCCGAACCGGCTAAGCCTTGTCAGGCTGCTTGCAATTTGCGGGCTTCGATCCGTGCCAATTCGATCAGACGCTGCATATAGGGCTTGTCGCGATCCGTTTCGCGGATCGCGGCATAAAGGCGCCGGGTAATTCCGTTTTCGGTCAGTGGGCGGGTAACGTAATCCGATGAGTATTTGACCTCGCGGACCACCCAATCCGGCAAGACCGACACACCCCGGTTCGACGCCACAAGCAACAAAATCACCGCTGTGAGTTCGACTTGTCTGAGCGCCGCGGGCTCTACCCCCGCCGGAATCAACAGCTGGCTGAACACATCAAGACGCGCGCGTTCAACCGGATAGGTGATCAAGGTCTGACCCCGAAAATCACGCGCTTCGATGAAATCCTTCTCGGCCAACGGATGCTGGGCCGATGCCACGAAAACAGCGTTATAGTCGAAAAGTTCGATAAAACTGATGCCGGGCAGATCTTCGGGGTCTGATGATACGACCAGATCTACATCCTCCCGCGCAAGCGCTGGCAGCGCATCAAAGGCCAGGCCGGGGCGGATATCGACATCCACATCGCCCCAATCCTTGCGAAACCCTTCCAGCACTGGAAACAGCCATTCGAAACAGGCATGACATTCAATCGCGATATGCATCCGTCCCGCCCGCCCATCTCGCAGGGCTGAAAATTCGTCTTGCGCGGCTTCAACCTGCGGCAAGACCTGTTCGGCCAGACGCAACAGACGCAAGCCCGCAGCCGAAAGCCGCATCGGTTTAGACCGGCGCAGAAAAAGCTCCACCCCGGCTTGCTCCTCCAGGCCCTTGATCTGATGGCTCAGCGCGCTTTGCGTGATGTTGAGCTGATCGGCCGCACGCGCCAACCCTCCGCAATCATGGATCGCCTTGACCGTCCGCAGATGCCGAAACTCGAGATGCACAATGAAACTCATGTTGTTCTTGAGAATAATGAATTGGTCTCACAATTCGGGATATGACACAAGAGCTACCAACAAGGAGTGACATGATGACCCGCCCGCAGGTTTCCTTTGAGTTTTTCCCGCCCCGCACGGTCGAAGCCTCTTTCAGGCTTTGGGACAGCGTGCAAACGCTTGCGCCGTTGGAACCGCGGTTTGTCTCGGTCACTTACGGCGCGGGCGGGACAACCCGCAGCCTGACACAGGAGGCCGTCCATGCGCTGCATGCCACGACCGATCTGACCGTGGCTGCGCATCTGACTTGCGTGGAAGCCAGTCGCGCGGAAACCCTGCAAACCGCACGCGATTTTGTTGCCGCAGGCGGGAGCGAGATCGTCGCGCTGCGCGGCGATCCGCCCAAAGGTCGTGAGCGGTTCGAAACCCACCCGGAGGGGTTTGCCTCATCGGTTGAACTGGTGGCTGCGCTGCGCGAGGCGCTGGACGTCACGATCCGCGTCGGCGCATACCCGGAGCCGCATCCCGAAGCGCTTAGCCCGCAGGCGGATATCGATTGGCTCAAGGCCAAGCTGGATGCGGGTGCAGATGAGGCGATCACGCAGTTTTTCTTTGAGGCTGACACCTTCCTGCGGTTTCGCGATGCCTGCGCCCGGGCCGGGATTGATCATCCGATCACACCGGGCATTTTACCGATTGAAAGCTGGTCGGGCGCCAAACGCTTTGCTGCGCGCTGTGGTATGGATGTGCCTGCTTGGCTGGATGAGGCATATACACGCGCAGACCGCGACAACCGGGCCGAATTGCTCTCGGTCGCGCTGGCGACAGAGATGTGCGACACGCTTTTGGAAGAAGGCGTTCAGGCGCTGCATTTCTACACCCTCAACCGCCCGCATTTGACGCGCGACATTTGCCACGCGCTTGGCATCACCCCGCAGAGCGATCTGCGAAAGGTCGCCTGATCGACCACACAGCGTTCTGAGGCGGTCCGCTATCGTCTGCGTGCGGTGGAACATGATGCCGTGCGACGCTCTCATGCAGGCGCTCGGTGCGGTCGTGCCCGACACTGCGCTTGCGGCGTAGCAGGAAAATCCTCGCCCAGCCCTTCCACGAGCCAGAGGACGGGGCTGTCACATCCTGAGGAAACCGACGTCGCCATTCGGGCGGCAAGGGCACGTCCCGCGCTTCAAGCTTTTCCAACATCCAGACCAGCGGGATATTGGCCAGCGGCCGCGCGGCAGCGACCCCTGCAAGCTGTCCGCCGATATCTCCGTGACTACCGCGAAACCAAACCTGTTCGATTTCGGCCGGCCAGTTTGGCGGGCAATCCCACAGTATCGGCTCATAAACGATACGGGTTTCATCCAGCGCCAAGGCATGAAACCCCGCTTTGACCGACAGGCCCAGATGATGCGAATGAAAGCCGTGCTGAATTTCGGCCAGACGCCACAGCAATGGCAGCCGCAGCCCCAGCGCCTTGACCGTGTCCCAGACCCCGACCATGTCGATATCCACCTGATCATGGCAAAACCGACGCCGGAATTGCAGCGCGTAGGGCCCATGCGGATTGCTCTGATAATGGCGATAGGCGGTGCGGATATTACGCACATTGGCCTCGTCCGATTTCAGCAGCCCGATCGCATCGATCACCCCAGCCAGGGATCGCACCGCATAGGCCCCGCGCGAATAGCCCATCAGGATGATCCGGTCACCGGGGCGATAGCGCGACGCAAGATAGCCATAGGCACGGCGGATCTGGCGATTGATGCCGCGACCCATCATCACATCGATCATGTCCGGCATTCGGCGCCATTGCACCCCGGCTTCGTAATAAAGCGATATATGCGGGCCAAGCTCCTGCAACAGCTTGAACGTCAGCCCGGCATTGGTTTCTTCGCCAGGCTCAAGCGTGGACATGGTCCCGTCAAGGATCACAATATGGGTCAGGGGCCCGCGGCGGCGCGCCTCATGGGACAGTTCGCGGCGCCAGGCGGGCGCCCCGAACCACCGGCTTATGCGCTCACTCAGCCGCGATTTGAACCTCATTCAACATGTCCCAGACGCGAAGCGGCGTGAACGGCATATCGGCCTGTCGCACTCCGCGATCCCATAGCGCGTCCTGCACTGCATTCGCCACCGCGGCCAGCGCACCGACTGTCCCGGCCTCGCCACAGCCTTTCATGCCCATCAGATTGGCCGTCGATGGCACAGGTTCAGACGTGAAGGAGATCATCGGAGAGTTATCTGCCCGCGGCATCGCGTAATCCATGAAAGTTGCGGTCAGAAGCTGTCCGGTTTCATCATAATGCACATGTTCGGTAATCGCCTGACCGATGCCCTGCACTACCCCGCCATGGACCTGACCTTCGGCCAGCATCGGATTGATCAGATTGCCGAAATCATCCACGACGGTGTAGCGATCGACCGTCACCGTGCCGGTGTCAGGGTCAATAATGACCTCGGCCACATGGGCGCCGTTCGGATAGGACCGGCCCGGCAGCTGCGCGCGGGCTTCATGCGACAGCAGGTCAACGCGCCCATCCTGACGCGCCATGTCGGCTGCTTCGAGGAAAGTTGGCGTCAGGTTCGACCCCGGCGCGCGGAAGCGTTCATCATCGAATTCGACGTCTGCTGCCTCCACGCCCATCTTGTCCGCGAGATAGGGACGGAACGCCGCCATCATGACATCGATTGTCGCCAAGGTTGCCGTCGTCTGCGTCGTAACCGAGCGTGACCCGCCGGTGCCGCCACCCTGCGCAATGCGGTCGCTGTCGCCTTGTACAACGGTGATCAAATCGGCGGGGATGCCCGTCTGGTCGGCCAGGAACTGGGCATAAACGGTCTCATGACCCTGCCCGTTTGACTGTGTGCCGACATAGATATTCACGGTTCCATCCTCGCAAAACTCAACCTTCGCGCCTTCGGTAGGATCGCCCAGAATACTTTCAATATAGTAACAGAGCCCCTGCCCCCGCAGCAGGCCACGGGCCGCATCGGCGTCACGACGGGACACATAGCCGTTGGCATCGGCCTGATCGGCGGCGCGGGACAGGACGCGACCGAACTCTCCCACGTCATAGGTTTCGCCAGTTGCGGTCTTGTAGGGGAAGGCATCGGGGGCGATGAAATTGCGACGGCGAAGCTCCCACGGGTCCAGCCCCAATTCGCGGGCGGCGCGGTCCATCACACGTTCAAGTACATAGATCGCCTCGGGCCGCCCAGCCCCACGATAGGCATCCACCTGCGTGGTGTTGGTGTAATAGCCTTCGACCTGCAGCCAGGTGGTCTGCACGTCGTAGACACCCATCAACACGCGCGAAAAAAGTTGCGTCTGAATGGGTTGACCGAATTGCGAATTGTAAGCCCCAAGGTTGCAGCGCGTCCGCACGCGGTAGGCCGTGATCTTGTGATTGGCATCAAAAGACAGTTCGGCCAGCGACACCAGATCGCGCCCGCCATTGTCGGACAGCATCGCTTCGGTCCGGTCCGAGGTCCAGCGCACCGCGCGACCCAGAACCCGCGCGGCATGCGCCACCACGAAATATTCGGGATAGGCCATTGCCTTCATGCCAAACCCACCACCGACATCGGGGGTCGAGACGCGCAGCACCTCTTTGTCAACATTCAGCGCGGTGGCCAGTCGGTCTTTCAGCCCCCAAACGCCCTGACCGGAGAAAGAAAAATGCAAACGGTCGCCTTCGGGTTCTGCAAAACAGCCGCGCGGCTCCATCGAATTGACGATGACGCGGTTATCATCCACCTCCAGCGAAACGACGTGAGCCGCAGCGTCAAACGCGGCCTGAGTGGCGGCCTCGTCGCCCAACCCCCAATCAAAGGCGCGGTTGTCCGGGGCTTCCTCATGCAAGGCGATGCGACCCGGCGCAAGAGCGAGAACCGGGTCAATCTCGTCATAATCAAGCTCGATCATCTCAGCCGCGTCGCGCCCCTGATCGAGCGTTTCGGCAATCACGACGGCGATTGGCTCTCCGACAAAGCGCAACTTGTCCTTGGCCAGAATGGGGCGAAGGGGCGATGCGCCTTTGGTGCCATCGCGATTGTCGACGACAGAGCCGCCCATGCCGATGGTCAAGCCCGCCGCTTCAAGATCTGCGCAGGCATAGACGGCAGAAACACCGGGCATGGCGCGCGCCTCATCCAGGTCGAGCGTCGTGATGGTTGCATGGGCCACCGGCGACCGAAACACCACCGCAAACAACGCGCCATCGGGGGCCGTATCATCCATATACCGCCCGGTTCCGGTCAGAAACCGCACATCTTCGACGCGTTTTACCGGTTGGCTTTTTCCAAACTTGTCCATGGCGGCCTCCTGTGCTCTCGCTCAGGCGCGACACTAGCCTTGAGAGCCGGGATGTCCAGTCAGCGCTGACACAAGAACCACGTCTTGCACGCCGTAGCCGTTGAAGCGGCTGGACAGTGCAATGGAATAGGCGCCCATACCGTCAAACAGCACATAATCCTGCGGTTGCATGTCTGCTGGAAGCGCAAGCCCGTCAGGCAAGCGGTCAAGACTGTCACAGGTCGGGCCGAAGATGATCCGCGGTTTCGTAACGCCTGTTCGCAACTCGCCCGTCGAAGACAGCACACGCACGCGCGGCGACAGGCCGATATCCTTCACCTCAGCCAAGCCACCGTAAATTCCGTCATTGAGATAGAGCACCGATCCTTCTGCCCGCAGCGCCTTGACCCGCGTGGCCAGTGTGAAGGCTTCAGCCACCATCGCGCGGCCCGGTTCGCAAATCAATTGCGGAGCATCCTGCGGAAAATGCGCGGCGCAGGCGGCGTGGATGGCGTCAAAAATCGCGTCAAGATCCGGGGCATATTCCGCGCGATGGCTGGCAAACCCTCCGCCCACATTCAACCGTTTCAACCTGACATCAGCTTGCAGGGCAATTTGAGAAGCCGCAGCGATATAGCGGATCCAGGCATTTGGATCGTCACATTGCGTACCAGGATGGAAACAAAGCGACGGCGCAAACCCGCGCGCGGCAACCTCTTTGAGTAGCGTGACCGCCTGATCTGGAGTCGCCCCGAACTTTGAACCGAAATCATAAGCGGCGCCCGGCACCGCGAGTTTGAACCGCACCGCGATTTCCGTGCCTGCAGGCAGCAGCCCGAGCTTTTCGAGTTCGTCCGGACAATCCACAGAGGCACTGGTCACACCGAACCGCACGGCCTCGGCGACTTCGTCCGGGGAGCGGACGGGATTATTGTAGTGCAATGCGGCCGTCGGGCAGACCGCGCGCACCGCCTGCATTTCCGCCGGGCTGGCCACGTCAAAGGTCGTGACGCCCGCAGCAACCAGATTGGCCAAAACCTCTGCGCGATCATTGGCTTTGACTGCATAGGTCACCAGCCCATCGAAGCCGGTGATGAACCGATGCGCAGTGACGTGAAGTTCCGCCGGGCTGAAATACAAAATGGGTTTGTCCGGCCGCATCCGCGTCAGATGGGACTGGGGTGAGGGCCATATAACCGGGTTTGTTTGCATCTGCCTGCCTCCGCCTTTGCTTCAGTCTGCGGTGATGCTCCGCCGGATTGTAGCGGCGGTCTGGACAGGCTGCGCCAGATTATGCACATAGTGACGACATGATTGAACAAAATGACGAAATCGACGACAAGTTGCTAAGTCTTCTGCGTCGCGATGCACGGATGCCCGTCACCGAATTGTCTCGGCGGTTGAGCTTGGCGCGGAGCACCGTGCAGGCTCGTATTGAACGTTTGGAACGCTCTGGGCGGATCACCGGTTACACATTGCGGGAGCCCCATGCCGCCCGCACAGCGCTGACGGCAACCGTCCTGATCCAGATTGAACCGCGCAGCGGACCGGCTGTACTGGCGCGATTGGACAGCTTGCCTGGGGTCAGTGTGGTACACACAACCTCAGGCCGTTTCGATTTGTTGGCACAGATCTCGGCCCGTACCACGGAAGAGCTGGACGCGACGATCGACCGAATTGGCGAGGCGCGTGGGGTCAAAGGCTCGGAAAGCCTGATTCACTTGTCGACCAAGATCGACAGAGTGCCGATTCAGACATAGCTCTGATCTGCGAAGCAGCCGAGGAGCCAATCACGAAACAATCGGGCCGGAGGTCGCAGAGTTGCGACACCATCATGCACAAGATGATACGCCTCGGCCCTGTCAATCGGAGCATGAGCAAGGCAGGGCACGAGAACGGCCTGTGACATGGCCAGGTCTTTGGCCGGGCTCCGCGCCAGCGCGCTCCCACTGCCCTGTCGCGCCATGGCGGCGGCCACCAGCGAATTGTCAAAACCGCGCGACTGGCGCGGCCCCGGAGCCACCCGCAGCGCTTCACGCACCTGATCCCAGCCGCTGCGATGAGTGGCCACATCGATCAACAGATGATGCAGAAAGTCGGCGGGGGTGCGATCTGCGCCGCAATCTCTGGCACGGCCAAGGGCGACAGGGTCCCTCCCATCAGCCGATCACTGCCGCACCCATAGGTATGCGGGTTGCCAAAGATCCCTTTGAAATCCTGAAACCCTTTGCCGAAATCGGCCACCGTGTTGCCCGTTGACAGCATCACCACAATGTTAGGATGCGCGGTTTCAAACACAGTCAGCGCGCGCGCCAGAATATCATGGGCCAGAATCAAGACCACCTGCACATAAATAACCTGCGCCCTCGCCGGACCAAAAAGCGCCTCTGTCGCGCCTTCCAGCGTTCCCAGCACCTGCTGGACAGGCGGCAGATAGGCGCGCCCTGCCTCGGTCAACATGACGGATTGCGCCCCGCGCTGGAACAGAGCCCGGCCCAAATGCTCTTCGAGGGCACGGACCTGCTGCGACATTGCCGCCGGGGACATGTTCAACGGCACCGCCGCACGCGCGAAGCTTTCGCTGCGGACGGCTGCCTCGAACACGCGCAGCCAGTTGAGTGAGGCGACGCGGGATGCCATGCAAGCAGGCCAAGCTGAGCTTAGCCTCCGCCGCAAGAGCTTCTGTGCTCGGGTCAGGATCAGGTCTGATAGCTTGGCAAAAATGGGGAAGGAGACGCCCATGGTCCCGTCGCCCCCCCCTATGAGGGTCGGTTGAGCGAGGCTCAGATCAAGGCCTATTGGAAGGATGGCTATCTGTTCCCTCTGCCGGTCCTGCCTGCGCAAGAGGCCGCAGCCTTGCGCGCGGAACTGGAGCAAATGGAGCCTGATTGGTGAAGCGCCGATCTGCCGCACCCGCTCAACACCTACAAGCGCGTCAATGCTCAGGCTGTGATGCCGATCGCCCATTGCATAGGGTCGGACCCGCGGGCGCTGGACGTGATCGAAGGCATTCTGGGCCCGAATATGCTTATCTACGGGGTCGAGTTCTTCATTAAGGAGCCGAAGA
>JABSSB010000144.1 GCA_013214715.1 Paracoccaceae bacterium
TTCAACACCTATGTGCTGCTGGCTCTGGTGGGCGTACTGGGCCTGTCGATCCGTGATCTTGCCACAAGGCGTGCCCCGGCCACTGTGTCCTCGTTGCAGATGTCGTTCTATGGCTTCCTGATGGGTCTGCCTGCGGCTGGCCTGCTGGCGATCTACAGCGGGGATCCGTGGGTTGCGCCGGATGCGCGGCTGGTGGGGTTGTTGATCGCCTCGGTCGTGATCGGGCCGCTTGGGTATTACGCCGTTACTGCCGCGATGCGCGTAGGAGAGGTGTCATTTGTCACGCCATTTCGCTATTCGCGCATGGTCTTTGCGCTGGTCATCGCCATACTGGTCTTTGGCGAAAGACCCGATGGCATGATGTTGTTTGGCACGGCAATTATCATCGCGTCTGGCCTCTACACACTGTGGCGTGAGCGCAATCAATCGCGTTTGCGCTAACATAGGGCTTTCCATGATGCCGCAGCGCGGCTAAGACGCAGGGGCAATTTCAGCTTTCGGAGCGCCCCATGAGCACGATCATCGACATCCACGCCCGCGAAATCCTTGATAGCCGGGGCAACCCGACGGTCGAGGTTGACGTCACGCTTGAAGATGGCACCCTGGGCCGCGCGGCGGTGCCGTCGGGCGCGTCGACCGGGGCCTATGAGGCGGTTGAAAAGCGCGATGGCGACGCGTCGCGCTATAAAGGGAAAGGCGTGCTTGAGGCGGTCAATGCGGTGAATGGCGAAATCGCCGACACACTCAGTGGGTTTGACGCTACGGAACAGGTGGCCGTGGATGCCGCGATGATCGAGCTCGACGGCACCGAGAACAAAGGTCGTCTGGGCGCAAATGCGATCCTTGGCGTATCGCTGGCGGTGGCCAAGGCCGCGGCAGAGTTCACCAGCCAACCTTTGTATCGCTATGTCGGGGGCACCTCGGCGCGGGTTTTGCCGGTGCCGATGATGAACATCATCAATGGCGGCGAACATGCCGACAACCCGATCGACATTCAGGAATTCATGATCATGCCGGTCGCGGCACAGAGCATCCGGGACGCGGTGCGCATGGGCTCCGAAATATTCCACACGCTGAAAAAAGAGCTTTCGGCGGCGGGTCTGTCGACGGGCATCGGAGATGAGGGCGGGTTTGCGCCCAATCTCAGCTCGACCCGCGATGCGCTGGATTTCATTCTGAAATCTATCGAAACCGCTGGTTACAAGCCCGGCGAAGACATCTATCTGGCGCTAGATTGCGCGGCGACCGAGTATTTCAAAGATGGCGCCTATGTTCTGGCGGGCGAAGGCAAGACGCTGACATCGGGCGAAAACGTGGCCTATCTTGAAGCGCTGGTGAATGAGTATCCGATCATCTCAATCGAAGACGGCATGTCCGAAGATGATTGGGAGGGTTGGGCCGCGCTGACTGAAACGCTAGGAGACCGGGTGCAGCTGGTGGGCGACGATCTGTTCGTGACCAATCCCGAAAGGCTGGCCGATGGCATCGCGCGCGGCTGCGCCAATTCGATGTTGGTGAAGGTGAATCAGATCGGCACGCTGACCGAAACGCTGACGGCGGTCGATATGGCGCATCGCGCGCGCTATACCAATGTGATGTCGCACCGGTCGGGCGAGACCGAGGATGCCACAATTGCCGACTTGGCGGTGGCCACGAATTGTGGACAGATCAAGACCGGCTCTCTCGCGCGGTCGGACCGCTTGGCGAAATACAACCAGTTGATCCGGATCGAAGAGAGCCTGGGCGACAGCGCGTTTTATGCCGGGGCGTCGATCCTTCGCTAAGGGGGCGGCGGGGTTCACCCCGCCGCTGCGTCAGCGCAGTTCGCGGCTCATCAGCTTGTATTTGTCCCGGGTGACAAAGCCGTTGCGTCGATACAGCCGCAGGGCAGGTTCATTGTCATGCGCCACCTCAAGATGCAACGCATGCAAGCCCGCTTGCCCCAGCGCCTTGCCAAGGCTTTGCAGCACTTCGGTGGCCACGCCTCGTCCGCGCACGCCGGGGCGGATGTAAAACTCGTCGATGAATCCGTCCATGCCGCCAAACTCCAGCGACCAGCCAAAAGTGATCACGATATAGCCGATGGGTGCACGCTGCGGGCCGATCAGATAGACCGCGCCATGCGGGCTGCCGTCAAGCAAGGGCGCCAAGGCGGCATGCCGCGCCTCTTCCCCCAGATCGGGCACGCCTTCCTCGACGTGAAACGCCGCGACCAAGGGCATCAAGACCTTCAGATCGGCAGGGCGGGCCAGATGCAGCGCCGCGCTCACAGCCGGGCCAGCCTTTCGCTCAGCAGCTCAAAGAAACCATCGGCATCAAGATCCCCGATGAAAAGCGCGTTTGGCTCGCGCCCTGAGACGCGCCACCAATCGGCCACGGTCATGCCCAGCGTCAAATCAGAGCCGGTTTCGACCATCACATTCACATGCCGGCCCGAGAATAGGTCTGGCCGGATCAGATAGGCGGTCACGCACGGGTCGTGCAGTGGCGCCCCGGCAGAGCCGTATTTTTCCAGATCAAACCGTTCAAAGAAATCGGTCATCTCGGCCACGGCCGGGCCGACCCGGTTGGGGATGGCGCGAAAGGCATCGTTTCTCGCCTTGGTCACCAGGGCCCTATGGGTCACGTCCAATGGCATCACGACGATATCGACGCCGGATCTGAACACGATATCAGCGGCTTCGGGGTCGACATAAATGTTGAATTCCGCCGTTGGCGTGATGTTGCCCACCTCGAAATATGCCCCGCCCATCAACACGATCTGCTGTACGCGCTCGACAATATCCGGAGCCCTCTGGAACGCCGTGGCGATATTGGTAAGCGGGCCCAGCGGGCAGAGCGTGACGGTTCCCGGTGCTTCGCTGCGCAGCGTGTCGATGATGAAATCGACGGCATGTCCGTCCTGCAGCGGCATCACCGGGTCGGGCAGCACGGGGCCATCCAGGCCGGTCTTGCCATGCACATGCTCGGCCGTGACCAGTTTGCGCGTCAGCGGCGCGTCGCACCCGGCGTAAACCTTTGCGTTAGGATGTCCTGCCAACTCACAGACAATACGTGCATTTTTGGAGGTCAGCGCCAGCGGTACATTGCCTGCCACAGTGGTGATGCCCAGCACCTCGATCTCGTCGGGGCTGGCCAGTGCCAGCAGGATCGCCACGGCGTCATCCTGGCCCGGATCTGTGTCGATGATGATCTTGCGCGGGCTCATGCCTTGGCCTCCCTGGCGGCTTTTTCGTCTGCTTTGACCTCGTCCCATAACGCGTCCATCTCGGCAAGGTCGCTGTCTTCGGGGCGCTTGCCACGGGCGGAAAGCCGCGCTTCGACAGCTTCAAACCGTCGAATGAACTTGGCATTGGTGCGGCGCAGGGCGGCTTCGGGATCCACGTTCAGATGCCGCGCCAGATTGGCGACAACAAACAGCAGATCACCCATTTCCTCTTCAATCTCATCCGCGCTGAGATTGTCGCGCGCGTCGATCAGTTCCTGGCTTTCTTCGGCGATCTTGGCGATCACATGGCCCGCATCAGGCCAGTCAAACCCAACGCGCGCGGCGCGTTTTTGCAGCTTATAGGCCCGCAGCAGGGCCGGAAGATTGCCTGCCACGCCCTCCAACGCGCCTTTTTGTTCTTTGCCCGCGCGCTCGGCGGCCTTGATCTGTTCCCAATCGCGGGTCTGCTGTTCGGCCGATTTGTCCCGGTTTTCATCCCCGAACACATGCGGATGCCGCGCAACCATTTTGTCGGAGACATGCTGCACCACCGATTGAAAGCTGAAATGCCCTGCCTCGGTTCCCATTTGGGTGAAATAGACGGTTTGCAGCAGCAGATCGCCCAATTCGCCCTCCAACTCGCCCCAGGCCTGTCTTTCGATCGCGTCGGCCACCTCATAGGCTTCTTCGATCGTGTAGGGTGCGATCGTGTTGAAATCCTGTTCGATATCCCACGGGCAGCCAGTATCCGGGTCGCGTAGACGGCGCATGATTTCCAGCAATCGCTCGATCCCGGCGGATTGGTCGTGGATCAAAGGGTTTTCGGCCATTGCGGTGCTCCCGTTCTCGCGCTCTATTGCATCCATTCCAGCGTGCGCCACAGGAGTCCAGCCCATGCCCGTCATCAATCGCATTGCAGAGTTTTCCGAGGACATGAAGACATGGCGTCGCCATATTCATGCGCATCCGGAAATCGAGTTGGACTGCCCCGAAACGGCGGCCTTTGTGGTGGAGCGGCTGAAAAGCTTTGGCGTGGATGAAATTCATGAAGGTTGGGCCAAGACCGGTGTTGTGGCGATCATCAACGGACAGGCGGATGGGCCGACCATGGGGTTGCGCGCGGATATGGATGCGCTGCCGATGCAGGAGGAAACGGGGCTGGACTATGCGTCCACCGTGGCGGGGCGGATGCATGCTTGCGGGCATGACGGGCACACCACGATGCTTTTGGGCGCGGCGCGGTATCTGGCGGAGACGCGGAATTTCGCCGGGCGCGTGGCGCTGATCTTTCAGCCCGGTGAGGAAGAAGGCGGTGGCGCGGGCGTGATGGTGGACGAAGGTCTGATGGAGGCATTTGAGATTGCGCAGGTCTATGGCATCCACACCACGCCGGGCCGCGATCTGGGGGAGTTTTACACCACGCGCACTGCGCTTATGGCGGCAGTGGACACATTCACCGTGCATATTCAGGGCAAAGGTGGGCATGGGGCTTATCCGCATGAAACCGTCGATCCGGTGATGGCGGCCTGTGGCATGGCGCAGGCGATCCAGACCATCCTCAGCCGCAATCACAACCCGTTGGATGATCTGGTGATTTCGGTCACGCAAATTCATGCCGGCACAGTCAGCAATGTGATCCCCGAAAATGCGATGATCAACGGCACGATCCGCACCTTTGACCCGGAGGTGCAGAAAATGGTCATGCGCCGGATGCAGGAGGTCGTGGACGGGCAGGCGGTCTCTTTCGGGGTGACGGCTGAGCTGGAGTATGAGGTCGGTTATCCCGCAACGATCAATGATGCAGCCAAGGCCGAATTTGCCTGCGATGTGGCGGCCGAAATCGCCGGAGCAGATCGCGTTGATCTGGGCGTTGGTCGCGAAATGGGGGCCGAGGATTTTTCCTATATGTTGCAGAAGCGTCCCGGTGCCTATCTGTTTTTGGGTCAAGGCGCGGCTGCGGGCTTGCACCATCCGAAATTTGATTTCAACGACGAGGCCGCGCCTTTTGGGGCAAGCTATTTCGTGCGCCTGGTCGAGCGTGCGCAACCATTGAACACAGGGGCATAAGATGGGGCTGGAAGCAGCATCGGAACAGGTTGATCAGGCGATCACGCGCGAGGATTTGCGCGGGGAGACGCAGGAAAACACCTTTGGCGGGGCGACGTCCTTCCTACGGCGGAAATATTCCAAGGATCTGTCGGGCGTGGATATGGCTGTGACCGGCGTGCCGTTTGATCTTGCAGTGACCAACCGGCCCGGAACGCGCTTTGGTCCGCGTGCGATCCGCGAGGCGTCGACGCTGCAGCCTTTTGACCGGCCTTATGGGTGGGATTTTTCGGTGATGGAGGAGTTTGCCATCACCGATTATGGCGATCTGGCCTATGATTATGCCAAGCTGCAGAATTTCCCACCGGCACTGACCGCGCATATTCGCACACTCCTGCAAGCGGGGGTGGCGCCGGTTGTTCTGGGGGGCGATCACTACATCACCTATCCGATCCTGAAAGCCTATGCCGAGGCGTTTGGGCCGATGTCGCTTTTGCAGTTTGACGCGCATTCCGACACCTGGCCCGATGATGACCCGGATCGGATCGATCACGGCACCATGTTCTACAAGGCGGTGAAAGAGGGGCTGGTGGACCCGTCGCGATCGGTGCAGGTGGGTATCCGGACCTATAATGAAGATCCGCTGGGCGTTCACACAATTGATGCGCGCGAAGTGCATGAGCGTGGGCCAGTGGCCACGGCCGAGAAGATCAAAGACATTTTGGGCGATGCGCCCACCTATCTGAGCTTTGACATTGACGGGCTGGACCCGGCTTTTGCGCCGGGCACGGGGACGCCGGTCTGGGGCGGGCTGACCAGCGGGCAGGCGGCCATCATGCTGCGTGATATCGCCGGGATCAATATTCGCGGCGGCGATGTCGTGGAAGTGTCGCCCGCCTATGACACGACGGGGGCCACGGCGGTGGCAGGCGCCCATGTGGCAACGGAGATTTTGCAACTGATCGGCACTCGGTTACGGGCAGAACGGGGCAGCGCCTAGCGCCCCGCGCCGGGGTCGGACCGCGTCCCGGCTGCCGGTTGCGGGTGCAACCGGTTCCCGGACCCGGGCTAAAGCCGGGGTCTACGCCCCCGGCTTCTTCACGCCCGCGCCCGGCAGCGCGGGAGCCTTTCGCGGTCCTTGACTGGGCGTCACCGGGCGATCGGCAACGCCTTGTCCCGCCCCCGGCAGGCCGGGGGCAAGCCAAGCCGAGGATGCTGCCCGCCGACGCCCCGTCATCCCCGGCGCTTTGTTGATCTTTTGCCCTATCTTTGGGAGAGAGGGAGGGAGGTTGCGATGAAGGGTGGGAATATGATTGCTCTGGGTCTTTTGGGCATTGTTCTGGTGCTGGGTGCCTATATCCGGCTGGCTCCGAGTGATCCGGCCATCTGGCACAAAATGCCGGCCAATCTGGAGGTGGGCGATGGCGTCGGCTCAGCCGCGCGGCGTGTTGATGACCGTGGTGATACCTTGGCGCAGCTCGATGAGATCATTCGGAAGTCGCCCCGCACCAGCGTTCTGGCTGGCTCGGTCGAGGACGGGATGATCACGTATATCACCCGCACGCCACTGGCGCGATTTCCCGATTACACCACCGTGCGGCAGAAGGCAGGGAGCGTGGAGCTGTATGGGCGTTTGCGCTTTGGCCGGTCAGATATGGGTGTCAATCGCAAGCGATTGGACGGGTGGCTCGCTCAGTTGCAGGTCTGAGGACATGCAGCCTTGGCTCACCTCGCGCCACATGGGCACGTTCAGCGACATCTGGCATTGCGCCATGAACAGGCGGCCATCGACCTGCATGCAGATGGTTTGACCCAGTTCCACCCGCGCGCCCTGCTTGTCGGTGCAATAGCAGTCCACCGTTTTTCCGTTGGGCCCGGTATAGTCGGCCATGGCCGGGCTGGCGGCGAGCAGGGCAGCGCAGAAAATCATCCGTTGATGTGTCATGCCCAGCATTATAGCAGCTTGGCAGGCTTGACCAACCCCCTGCAATCGCCCAAGACCTCTGCATGATCCCTGAAGACCGCCTGCGCCAAATCTCTGACCGGTTCGAATATCTCGAGGCCGCGATGGCCGATGGCAGCGGAGATTTTGCCAAATTGGCCAAGGAATATGCTGATCTGCGCCCGGTGGTGGAGCAGATTGCGACCTGGCGGCGTCTGGTCGAGGATATTGCCGAGGCCGAGGCGATGCTGGACGATCCAGACATGAAGGATCTGGCCGAGGAGGAACTGCCGGGGCTGCGCGCGGCTTTGCCGCAGGCTGAACATGCGCTGCAACTGGCGCTATTGCCACGGGACGCAGCGGATGGGCGCCCGGCGATGTTGGAAATCCGGCCCGGCACGGGCGGGGATGAGGCGGCGCTTTTTGCGGGGGATCTGCTGCGCATGTATCAGCGCCATGCCGAAGCGCGCGGCTGGCGATTTGATATTCTTGATTTGCAGGAGACCGAGCTGGGCGGGATCAAGGAAGTGACCGCGCAGATCAAGGGCGAAGATGTTTTTGCCCGAATGAAATACGAATCCGGCGTGCATCGGGTGCAGCGTGTGCCGACGACGGAAAGCGGCGGACGCATCCATACCTCGGCGGCGACGGTGGCGGTGCTGCCAGAGGCGGAAGACGTGGATATCGAGATCGCGCCGACTGACATCCGCATCGACACGATGCGCAGCTCGGGCGCGGGGGGGCAGCATGTGAACACGACCGATTCCGCCGTGCGCATCACCCACCTGCCCAGCGGGATCGTCGTGACCAGTTCCGAGAAATCGCAGCACCGCAACCGCGAGATTGCAATGCAGGTGTTGCGCACGCGGCTTTATGACGCCGAACGCCAGCGGCTGGCGTCCGAACGCTCGGCGGATCGGGCATCGCAGGTCGGCTCGGGCGACCGGTCAGAGCGGATCCGCACCTATAACTTCCCACAAGGCCGCATGACGGACCATCGGATCAATCTGACGCTTTATAAGCTGGATCAGGTGATGCAGGGCGATCTGGATGAGGTGATCGACGCGCTGGTGGCCGATGGGCAGGCGCGGCAATTGGCCGAGATGGGCGCATGACCGCCGGAGAGGCAATTGCCGCCGCCGCCGGGCGATTGCGCGCGGCGGGCGTGCCGGACCCGGCGCGGGATGCGCGCGTTTTGCTGGCCCATGCCGCAAAGGTGGACGCGTCGCGTGTGACGCTGATCGCGCCAGAACCTCTCGATCCGGCGATTGCGGAACGGTATGATCAGTTGATTGCGCTGCGCGCCGTGCGGGTGCCGGTGTCGCATCTGGTGGGGGAGCGGGCGTTTTACGGACGACGCTTCAAAGTGTCGGGCGATGTGCTGGACCCGCGTCCTGAAACCGAAACCCTGATCGAAGCGGCTTTGGCCGAGCCATTTGACAAGGTACTGGATCTGGGCACCGGGTCGGGCTGTATCCTGATCACCCTGCTGGCCGAACGGCCCGACGCGCAGGGGATCGGCACGGATCTGAGCGAAGCGGCTTGCCTGCAAGCCTCTCAGAACGCGATTTTGCATCGGGTCGACGGGCGGTTGGAGATTGTCTGTGCCAATTGGGCCGACGGTGTAGGCGGTCCGTTTGACCTGTTGGTGTCGAACCCGCCTTATATCGCCCTGGACGAAATGCCGGGTCTGGCCGATGAGGTGCGCTTGCATGAGCCTGAAATGGCCTTGACCGATTATGGTGACGGGTTGAATGCCTATCGCGCCATTGCGGATTTGGCGCCCCGCATACTGTCGGCAGGCGGTCGTGTTCTGGTCGAAATAGGGCCAACGCAGGGGGCGGAGGTGTCGGCTTTGTTTGAAAAAGCCGGGCTGCATCAGGTCGATATCCTGCCCGATCTGGATGGGCGCGACCGGGTCGTGCGGGCGCGCAAGCCTGTGTGATCGGAGCAGATGGCCCTTTCGCGCGATCCATCGCAAGAATTTCACGTCGAAATCGCAGCTTTCCCTTGTCACCGCGTGCGATACGTGATTACGGTGCAATCGCGTCAGGACACCACGCCGCCTTTGGCTTTGACCTGACTTATGCCCCGAATGATCGGTCGATTGCTCTGACCAGAGATGTGCGCGGTTTGCACCGGGGCGAGGATGACAGCAAGAACAAGGCTGACGAGAGTATATGAGAGCGTCTAAATCCCGTTCGCGGTCGAAGCCGAACCGCAACCGCCCGTCCGGAGCCAATGTCGTCAACCGTGTGTTTGACAGCTCGGGTCCCGAAGGCAAGGTGCGCGGCACGCCGCAACAGATCATCGACAAATACAACCAGCTGGCGCGCGATGCGCAGCTGAGCAATGACCGCGTGGCGGCTGAAAACTTCATGCAGCATGCCGAGCATTACCTGCGCCTGCTGAGCGAGGCCCAGCGCGAGCAAGAGGCCCGTCGCGAAGAGCAGGAACGCCAGAACCGCGAACGCCAGGCCGAACGAGACCGCGAACGCGCGGAACGCGAAGCCGCCCGTGCTGCGGCTGCGACGGCCAATGGCGATGCGCCCGAGGTTGAAGCCGGTGGCGAATCATCCGGGATGGAAACCGTCGATGGGGCATCCGAAAGCGGGTTGGTGGAGACGCCGGAAACGGGCCCACGCAAACCGCGCCGCGCCCGTGGTCGCAAGCCTAGGGTCGAAGCAGACGCGCCTGCGGCACCCGCGGCGGACGCAGAACCTGCGCCCAAAGTCGACACGCCAGAGCCAGAGGCCAAACCAGCGCCCACGGCCGAAGCAGAGCCCAAGCCTGCGCCCGATGCGGGCCCGACGGATCAGGCGGCAGAATAAGTCTCCGGGTCACAGCACCGCGCCTGACCCGATCATGCGGGTCAGGGTTTGGCGATCTCACGAGCGAGGGCGCAAAACGCTTCGAGTGAGACCTGTTCGGCCCGTTCAGTGGGCGCAATGCCCGCCGCCAGCAACCGATCTTCGATATCCGGGGCCAGCCCTTTCAACGCCGCGCGCAGCATCTTGCGGCGCTGGTTGAAGGCGGCTGCCACCACACGAGACAGATTGGCGGCGTCGGCCTCGAACCGCGGAGCGGGCAGGGCATCGAGATGCACCACCGCGCTGGAGACCTTGGGCGGTGGGGTGAAGGCTTCGGGTGGCAGGTTCAGCACGATCCGCGCTTCGGTCCGCCATTGTGCCAGAATGGCCAGACGGCCATAGGCCTTGCTGCCAGGCTGGGCGATGATGCGCTCGGCCACTTCGCGCTGAAACATCAGGGTCAGGCTGGACCAGATCGGGGGCCAAGCGGGCGGGGTCAGCCAGCGCACCAGAAGTTCGGTCCCGACATTGTAAGGCAGGTTGGCGGCGATCCGCACCGGCGGGGTCAGATGGGCAAGCGGATCAACCTCAAGCGCGTCGCCCTGAATGATGTTGAGCCGGCCCGGATAGGCGGCGGCGATCTCTTCCAGCGCAGGCAGGCAGCGCGGGTCTTTTTCCACCGCCAGCACGCGCCGCGCGCCTTCGGCCAAGAGCCCCCGCGTGAGCCCGCCGGGGCCGGGGCCAATTTCCAGAATGTCGGACCCGGCCAGATCCCCGGCCTGCCGCGCGATCTTGGCCGTCAGGTTCAGATCGAGCAGGAAGTTCTGGCCCAGCTGCTTTTTCGCGGTCAGCTGATGCTGCGCGATGACCTCGCGCAGGGGGGGCAGGGTGTCGATGGCGCTCATGCAGGCTCCGAAAACGATGATGGCTGTCTTTACCTGCTTGGCGGGCGCGGCGCCAGATGGCTCAGGCGGCTTGCGCTGCCGGAGCTGCGCGACCCCGGATCATGTCAGCGGCCTTTTCGGCGATCATGATCGTGGGCGCATTGGTGTTGCCGCCAATGAGCGTGGGCATGACCGACGCATCGACCACCCGCAACCCGTCCAGCCCATGCACGCGCAGCTGATCATCGACCACCGCCATATCATCGTCACCCATTTTGCAAGTGCCGACCGGGTGATAGATCGTGTCTGCGCGATTGCGGATGTGCTGCTCCCACTCGGCATCGCTCATCCCGTCACGCGTGCCGAACAGCTCCTTGTGGCGATAGGGCTGCATGGCCGGGGCTTCTAGGATGGCGCGCATCATCTTGGCGCCTTTGATCATCGTTGTCAGATCGCGCGGGTCGCTGAGATAACGTGGATCAATCGCGGGCGCGGCCATTGGGTCGCCGCTATGCAGGCCGACAGCGCCGCGGCTATGCGGGCGCAGCACGCAGACATGGCAGCTGTAGCCATGACCCAAATGCAGCTTCCTTGCGTGGTCATCGACGATTGAGATGACGAAATGCAGCTGGATGTCCGGACGGGCCAGCGCCGGGTCGGTTTTCAAAAAGGCGCCGGTTTCTGCAAAGGGGGTCGCCAACATGCCTGAGCCATCCTTGCGCCAGCGCAGCGCATGGCCAATCAGATTGACCCCGGCCCGCAGCCCGATGCCGAAATTATCGCGGTCACGGGATTTGTAGCTGAGCGTGAAATCCAGATGATCCTGAAGGTTCTGACCCACGCCCGGCAGCTCGTGCCGCATCGCGATGCCATGGGGGGTGATATCCTCCGCCCGGCCAATGCCCGAGAGTTGCAGAAGCTGGGGCGAATTGAAGGCCCCACCGCAGAGGATGACCTCTTTGCCCGCCATGACCTGCTTGGGCGTTTTGCCTTGCCGATAGGCCACACCGCTGGCGCGTTTGCCATCAAACAGGATCTCGGTTGCCTGCGCGCCGGTGATCACGGTCAGATTGGGGCGTGATTGAACGGGAAACAGATATCCCGCAGCGGCAGAGCAACGCTCTCCGCGCTTCTTGGCGTCGTGGAATTGTGTGACCTGATAAAGCCCGATCCCTTCATTATCGCCGCGATTGAAATCATCGGTTTCGCGATGCTGAAGTTCGGTTCCCGCGGTGATGAAATCGCGCGATATCGAGCGCGGATCGACCTGGTCGGATACTTGCAAGGGCCCCGCTGCGCCATGTAGGGCGTCTTGGCCGCGGGCATTGGCTTCAGCGCGTTTGAAATAGGGCAGCACCTCGTCCCAGGACCAGCCATCATTGCCCAGATTGGCCCAATCGTCGTAATCCGACCGGTGCCCGCGCACATAAAGCATGGCGTTGATCGCGCTGGATCCCCCCAATGCCTTGCCGCGCGGCTGATAGCCCTGGCGCCCGTTCAAGCCGGGTTGTGGCACGGTTTGAAAGGCCCAATTGTTCAGCTTCATCGGTTGACCGGGCAGCGCCGCCACCACCGCAGCCGGCATGCGCACCAACAGCCCGTTGCCTTGCCCACCAGCTTCCAGCAGGCAGACGGTGACATCCTTGTCCTCTGACAAACGCGCGGCCAGAACCGACCCGGCCGACCCGCCCCCAACGATCACATAATCAAACTGCATTCTGCGCCCTCCCAATCCCGTCATTAGGATCGAAGATCGCAGGCGCGTTGCACAGAGATTTGTCAGCCGACGTTGCGTTACCTGCGCGCGGCGGCCATCTGCTGGGCCAGCTTGAGCGCTTCGATCAGGCTGGTGGGATTGGCCACGCCTTGCCCGGCAATGTCAAAGGCCGTGCCGTGATCGGGTGATGTGCGGATAAAGGGCAGGCCCAATGTCACATTCACCCCCCGGTCAAAATCCAGCGTCTTGATCGGGATCAGCGCCTGATCGTGATACATGCAGATCGCCACGTCATAGCGCGCGCGGGCGGCGGCGTGAAACATTGTGTCGGCAGGCAGCGGGCCGGTGATGCGCAGCCCCTCGGAGGCCATGCTGGCCACCAGATCATTGATCCACAAAAGCTCTTCACGGCCCAGCGCGCCGCCTTCCCCGGCATGGGGGTTCAGCCCGGCCACGGCCAGTTTCGGGTCGGTCAGGCCGAAATCGCGGATCAGCCCGCGATGGGTGATCTCGATGACCTGCCGGAGCAAATGTGGCGTCAGGCGTTTTGGCACGTCGGTCAGAGGAATGTGGATCGTGGCGGGCACGACACGCAGGGCCGGGCTGGCCAGCATCATCACCACCTGCTCTGTCTCGGCCAGCGTGGCCAGAAATTCGGTATGGCCGGGATGGGGAAACCTGGCGCCGTCAATCAGGATCTTCTTCGAAATCGGTGCCGTGCAGATCGCGCTTGTCTCGCCAGAGCGGGTCAGCGTGACGGCGGTTTCGATGGCTGTGATCACCCCCTGTGCATTGGCCGGGTCCGGGGTGCCGGGCTGCACCGGGCGTGCGAAGGGCACAGGCCAAACCGGCAGCGCCGTGGTGGACAGGGCCTTGGCCTGATGCGGCGCATCAACGATGTTCCAGATCGCATCGGAGGGCAGGTGGGACGGATCCCCGATCCACAGAAACGGCACGCTGTCGCGCAGCTGCTGCCACGCCGCCCATGCCAGTTCCGGCCCGATCCCGGCGGGATCGCCACAGCTCAGGGCGATGGGGGCGGTGCTCACTGGTCCAAAATCACCGAATCGGCGCGGCGCTGCTCAAGGAATTGCTGGGCAAAGGCGGCCAGGCGCTGGCCCGTCAGAGCGCGGGCCACGTCTTCGCGGCTGGCATCTTGATTAAGCGCCGCCGTGCGCCCGCAAAGCATCACGCCACGCACACGCTGGGATTGCGTCAGGGTGCCATCTTCTCCGGCCACCTGAAGCTGAACGGCGCCGGGCAGAACAGCGGTTTCTTCCGGGTCCAGCGTTTGCAGAGCCACGGCGATGTCGCGCGGCACCTGACCGGGCGTCTGGCTTTCGCGCGTGACGCTCATGCCCGGATTGCGCGCGACCGCGCCATACAGATCATCGCAGCGCCCGGCTTTGTGCAAAACCGTGTCGATGCTGTCTCTGGCGGTTGCAGGGTTCAGGGTGACAAGGGCGTAATCGATCGCCGAATAGCTTTGCGTTGGCCCCGAGACTTCGCGAATGCCGCGCAGCTGGAACAGGCCCACGGCATTCCCCAGCAGGATCGGGTCTGTCACCGATCCCGGCGCAAGGCTGAGCAAGCTGGGGCGCAGCGCGGGCGGAAGATTGTTCAGCGGCAGCCAATCGGTCACCCCGCCATCTGCGGCTGTCGGGGCCAGCGAATAGCGGCGCGCCGCTTCGGAGAATTCGTCATAATCGCGCATCTGCGAAATCTGCTGCGCAACCACATCCACCTGAGCGGCGTTCTGGGCCGTGATCGGGATCACGACTTCGGCCAGGCGCACCTGAACAGATCCGCGGTCGGTCTGGCCCAAGGCTCGGTCGATCTCTTCATCGGTGGGCCGTGCGCGCGCCAGAAAGCGGGCGGTGACATATTCGTTCCAGCCCAGATTCGTTTCCATGAAATCGCGCAAGGTCTCGTAATCGACCCCGTTTTGATCCAGCGCGGCGATGAAATCATCGGCCGTAAGCTGCACATTCGCGGCCATATCTTCGATCGACAGCTGCACCTCTTCAGGGGGCACCGTGATCTGCGCTTCACGCAGGGCAATGCGCTTCAGACGATCTTCGATCAGGGTTCTGCGGGCTTCGCTTTCGGGATCGCCGGGAGCCTGCAGCACCAGTAGCAACTGTGCGCGCTGCTGCAATTCGAACCAGGTAATCACCTCATCATTGACCTTGATGGCCGGCGAAAACAGAGCCTGCGCCGTGATCGCGGACGGGGCTGCAGTTACAAGGGCGCAGACAAGTCCGATGACGGACAGGCGGGCCAGTTTCAAAGACAAGGTCAGGTTGCGCATCTTGGTGCCTGTGTTTGTTGTCCGGGACCGGAAAATCCGATCAGATTTACGCTGACGCCGAATGAGGTGGACGCCGCCACATTTTCGTTCTCTGTGAAGCGCCGACGCAGTGAGAAGTCAAGTTGAACACATTCCGTCGTATAGGTGAACACGACACCGGCTTGACGTGGACGATAATCTTCCAGCGAGTAGCGCGTGCCCAGCTCGGCGCTCCAACGGTCTGTGAGCGCGATGTCTCCGTCGAAATAGACTTCATGGATCGGGATGTCGCGATCTTCGGCCTGATCCGCTTCGAGATAGGTATAGGTCGCATCAAATTTTGCACTGCGATAATTCAGGCGGGCGCGAAACTCGGTTTTGGAAAAGTCGAAATCATCGTCCAGCAGCGTGCGCCCGGCGATCCAGAACGTGTCGGACACTTTCAATTGCCCAACCATCAGGAAATCGGACCCAACGCCCGACAGGCCTGAAGATTTGGAAAAGCGCGGATCGGCCTCGCTGCGCAGAACCTGTGCCAGCGTCGCCCAGGCTTCGATGCCCGATACGGCCGTGCGGGCCCAATTGACCCCATAGACCAACGTTGCGGCATCTTCACGGGCATCTGGCGCAGGAAACCGCGACAAAGACAGAATGTCACCCTGATCAAATTCGACAAAGCGGCTTTCGTCCAAGGGCACGGCACCGCCGAAAACCTTGGCCCAGCCCAGCTGAATCACCGGTTCAATCACCTGCCTGCCACCGCTTTTGTCGCGTCGTGCCATGGGCAGACTCAGCCGATAGGACGCGCGCGGGGTGATACGGGGCACGATGTTGTCAAAGCGGCTATCATTGCGGATCTGGAACAGATCGGCCGCAGCGCCAATCCGCCAGTCATGGCGCACACCATTGCCGAACACATGATGATCATACCAAACCGCATCCCCCGTCGCCCGCGCCACATCACGCCCAAGACCGTCCACATTGGTTTCTGTCTGATAGGCATTGCCTTTGGCGGTAAGGCTCAACTCGCCGCCCAGGCCTGCGGGTTTGAACCGGCGGGCATAGCGCCCGTTGACAAAAGCGCTTGGGGAGAGCTGGTTCACAGGATCGCTGCGCAGGGTTTCGTAATATGTGCCGGTCAGGCGCACGGCTTCGTCGCGGTCCACACGCTGCACACCGATTTCGGATTTCAGACGGTCCGAATCGGTGATGCCGTAATTGGTCAGATAGGCTTCGTCCGAACTGGTTTCGAGTTGGAAGCCCAGCTTCCAGTTATTGGCCAGATCAAAAGTGCCTTCGCCAAACAAATAGCCGCGTAGGGTGTTGGGGCGCAGATCGTCGTCGGTCAAAGCTCCGATGAACGCGATCCGCCCGGTGGTGAAGGCCTGACGATAGCGGAACCCCATCGTGCGGGTCTGCGGTGACAGATAGGGGATCAGGGTCAGGTCGCGGTGATCCCCCATAGTGATGAAATAGGGCACGCGCACCCCCACGCCCAGTTCGGTGGTCGAACGGATGCTGGGCAGCAGGAACCCGTTGGCTCGTTTCTGCGTCGGGTCCGGCACACGCAGTCGCGGCAGATAGAAGACGGGCAGGCCGGCGGCCCGGAGCGTGACGCCGTCCGCCGCGACATCCACGCTCTCCGGGGCGTCGACGCTCGCGAGGCGTGTGAGCGTGACGGAATCGACGCCCACTGAGAAGTGCGGCTCGGC
>JABSSB010000145.1 GCA_013214715.1 Paracoccaceae bacterium
CAGGACCTCAAGCTGTTCGGGGCTCACCGCATCTTCAAAAACGGCGTAACCCTGTTCGCGAAACTCTTCAACCGACGACATCTGGTCCGTCATTGATTGCGTGCGGCACAAGAAAAAGGGGCGCCCGATGGGGCGCCCCGGTTTGCATTATTTGATGTCAGCCATTCGGGCTGCGTTGACTTCTTCTTCGGCCACAGCCACGGCTGCGACCAAAGCACCAAAGGCTTCCGCACCGCCATCGACATTGGCTTTGAACCAGTCGTAAACCGGTGCCGCCGCGTCTTTGAAGGCTGCCTTTTCGTCCGGGGTTGGCACATAGAGATCACCGCCACCGGCGACAAAGTCTTCATAGGCCTGGATCGACTTGCGTTTGGGCGACGCAAAGGTCGCTTGCTGAAGCTGGTAGAAGCCGTCTGACACCACAACACGCAGGTCTTCGGGCATGGACATGAACTTCTCGTTATTCATGAACCAAAGCGCCCCCATATAGGCGTGACCATCCAGCGTCACATATTGCAGCCCGGCATCCGGGAACTTCATGTTCATGATATCGGTGATGCCGTTCTTGGAGCCTTCAACCACACCGGTCTGCAGCGAGGTAAACAGCTCGGGCCACGGAATGGGTGTGGGCGAGGCGCCCAGGGCGCGCACCAGCTCCTGCGGCAGATCCGCGACCACAGTGCGGATTTTCAAACCGTCCATATCGCCGGGGCCTGCAATACGCTTTTGCGTATTGGCAAAGTTGCGCCAGCCGCCGGTATTGCCAATGGTCATCAGGCGCACGGCCCCGCCAGAGGTGTCGGACACCATCTGCTTCATTGTCTGCACAAAGCCGCTGTCATTGGCCAGCACGGCTTCGGCGATGCGGTCATCCGACATCAGATAGGGCAGGTCGAGAACCTGTACGAAGGGGAAGATCCCCGCTGTCCCGCCCGAGGTCTGGATCACCACGTCGATCTGGCCTTCGGCCACGCCCTGCAGACACTCGGCGCCGTTCGAGCACAACTGCGTCCCGATGAACAGCTCCACCGCGATAGCACCGTTCGAGGCCGCTTCGACATAGTTCTTGAACACGACGAGACCGTCATAGTCTTCGTCGTTTTCGTTAGAGTTTGCGGTTGCGCGGATCGTGAAATCCTGCGCCTGCGTAGCGATCGACGACGCGGCCAGCATGGTCGCGGCGGTCAACGCCTTCAGCGTGGTTTTGAGCATGTGTTCCTCCCTGATTTACTCAAACCTTAATTGGCGAACCCGGTTAGACGCGGGATCGTCATGGAAATGGCCGGAAAATAGGTGATCAGGAAGATCACCGCGATTTCGATGGCCAGAAATGGCAAAATGGCACGGGCGATGGTTTCGACCTTTTCCCGACTGACCGAGGCCGCGACAAACAGCACCAGCCCCATCGGCGGTGTGGCCAGGCCCACGGTCAGGTTCACCGACATGATGATCGCGAAATGGATCGGATCGACGCCGAGATCGGTAAAGATCGGGCCCAGGATGGGACCTAGGATGATGATCGCAGGTCCTGCATCCAGGAACATACCCACGATGAACAGCAGCAGGTTGATCAGCAGTAGCAGAATTAACGGGTTTTCGCTGAGGTTCAGAATGAACTCGGCGAGGATCTGCGGCGCATAGCTCAGGCTGACTACGGTCTTGAACGCCATCGCGGCCCCGACCAGCAGCAGAACGACAGCAGAGGTGATGCCAGCACGGGTGAAAATGTCGGGCAAGTCGCGCGGCTTTAGGCTGCGCAAAATGCCAAAGCCCACCACAAGCGCGTAAGCCACAGCGATCGCGGCGGCTTCGGTTGGGGTAAAGACCCCGCCCAGAATTCCGCCAAGGATCAAAACGGGCGTTTGTAGCGGCACCATGGCGCGTTTGCAGACCATGCGAAAATCATGGCTGACCAACTGCCGAAGCCCCAGAAACAGCGCATGCGCCACAACCAGCGCGCCGCCCAACGTGGCCCAGCTTGTCAAGCTCGACACCTCATCACCCAAAGGCAGAAAAGCCCAGATCAGCAGTGCAATGTTCAACCGCACCAACGCAAAACTGACCCACCATTCAACAGGCCCGAGCTGCGTGCCGGTCAGGACAACGCGATGTGCGGCAGGCAGGTCATAACGGTCCGCCGTGATGCGGACCATCACCATCAGGCCAACGCCGACCAGAATGCCCGGCACGATCCCGGCGAGGAAAAGCGCGGCCACGCTTTCGCCCATGACATAGGCATAAATGATCATGATGCCCGACGGTGGGATGATCGGCCCGATCACGGAACTTGCAGCTGTGATCGCCGCCGCATATTTGCGGGAGTAGCCCTCTTTCTCCATCGCCGGGATCAGCATGGAGCCCAAAGCCGAGGTGTCTGCCACGGCCGAGCCGGACAGGCCTGCAAACAGGATCGAGGACAGAATATTCACTTGTGCCAGACCGCCGCGCAGATGGCCCATAAGCGCCTGCGAAAACTCGACCAGCCGTTCGGTGATGCCGCCGCGGTTCATCAACTCTCCGGCCAGCATGAAAAACGGGATCGCCATCAGCGGAAAGCTGTCCATACCATTGTAGACATTGCGATAAAGAAGCGTGATGTCGCTTTCCTGACCCGCCAGCCAAAGTAACAGTCCGGGCGCTGCCAAAAGCCCAAAGAACACCGGAAGCCCGATCAGCAGAAACAGTAGAAAAACAGGAAGGAACCAGACCAGCATCTATTCGGCCCCCAGATCCGCAGGACCCACCGGAGCGAGCTGATCGCCACCGCCCAGCAGGCGCACGATTTCGCGCAGGATCAACTCGATATTGACCAGCACCAGAAGCACCACGCCCACGAAAAGCGATGTCATCATCCAACTGCGCGGCACCCGCAGCCAGCCGTCAAATGTTGGGACGAAAAGCGATGCGGTGGCAAACCGCCCGCCAAAGCCCGTGATTTCTTTCCAGCCGATCTGAACGGCCACCACCAGCACAAGCAGGGAAATCAGCAGCAAAAAGATCGACAACAGCCTGGGCAGAACACCTGGGAGCAGGCCGGAGACCATGTCAATCGCCACGAAGCCGCCGCGCCGAAAGGCCGTGGGCGCCATCAGACCCGCACTCCACAACATGGCAAAGCGCGCGGCCTCATCCGGCCAAGGCAGGGCATTGTTCAGAACATAGCGAAAGAAGACCTGAATCAAGATCGCCAGAACCATCGCGGCAATGCAGGCGGCGCCGATGCCCCGTCCCACCGCCAAAAGCGCGGCGTTCAAACCTCCCAGCAGTCGCGTGACTGCCAAAACTGCGCCCATCGGCGCCCTCCCTGATGTCCGACGCCGTTTTATGCGGCGTTTATGCGCCGGGTTTGCCCCGGTCCCATCTGTGGCACCTTTGCGATGCCGGCCATTTTTTTCACCCTTTCATATTCGTCCCTCGCAAGGCAATCATCCATTGCCTGCAATGCGTTATGGCACTTCTGTCCCCAAAGCGGCTTCATACAGCTGATACCAGCTTTGACGCGTCAGCTTGACCTTCAACGCGTCCGAGATTTTACCAATCCGCTCAAGATTGTTGGTTCCCATCACCGGCAGAATGCCCGCCGGGTGATGCAGCAGGAAGGCCACGGCCACGGCGGCCCGATCCACGCCAAACTCGGCGGCGATCTGGTCGGCCAT
This sequence comes from Paracoccaceae bacterium, assembly GCA_013214715.1. Lineage (GTDB taxonomy): Bacteria > Pseudomonadota > Alphaproteobacteria > Rhodobacterales > Rhodobacteraceae > JABSSB01. Next base: position 3,657 of record JABSSB010000145.1, read on the forward strand.
TTTGCCAACAGCGCTGTCGCCCGTCATCAGGCTGCCACCGCCCAAAGGCGACCAGGCCATCAGATGCGTGCCCAGCCGTTGATGAAAGGCCAGATCACCATTGGTGAAGGGGCTGATTTCACCCAGCGAGATTTCGATCTGGTTGGTCACCAATGGCGCTACCATCGCCGATTGCAGCAGGTCCCAATCCCAGGGGCGGAAATTCGATACACCCACCGCGCGGACCTTGCCGCTGGCCACAACCTCATCCAGTGCCGCGCCGGTTTCATGATGATCCATCAGCGGATCGGGGCGGTGAATCAGCAACACGTCAATATGGTCGATGCCCATATCGGTCAGAGAGTTTTCCACTGATTGCAGGATGTGTGCGCGCGACGTGTCATAGTACTTGCACGGTGCATCGGCATATCGGCCCATTGGCGCGACGATGTCGCACTTGGTCACAATCTCCATCTGGCTGCGCAGGCCGGGATCGGCTTTCAGAGCCTCTCCAAAAATCGCCTCCGCCGTGTATCCGCCATAGATATCGGCCTGATCAAAGGTTGTGAGGCCCTGATCGAGGCAGGATTTGATTTTGGCCGTCACATGCCCGACCGAGGTGTCGGCATCATCTCCAACCCGCCACATCCCGTAAATCAGACGGCTGAATTCCAGATCGGGGGCAATCGATACGCGCTCCATCAGCGGCGAACTCCATTTCCAAGGGGGGTGGCGGGGGTGCTGGCGGGTACGCGCCCATATTCATGCGGCAGAGAACAGGTTTTCATGTTTGGCAAAACCCGCGTGCCGAAATGTTTGGCTTCATCGATATGCGGATAGCCCGAGAAGATGAAGGCGCGAATACCCATCTTCTGATACTCTTCGATCTTGCTCATCACCTGATCGGTGGAGCCGACCAAGGCCGCCCCGCAACCCGACCGGGCCCGGCCCACGCCGGTCCACAGGCCCGGTTCGACATAGCCATATTCATCCGCCAACTCGCGGTTCTTGGCTTGGTGGCTCACCCCGAGCGATGTGCTGTCCAGCGCCCGCTCCCGGATCGCGCGGCCATACTCGTCATCCAGTTTCGAGACGATGTAATCGGCGTATTCCTGCGCCTCGGCCTCGGTATCGCGCACGATCATGTGCACGCGCAGCCCGTAATCGAGCGTGCGGTCATATTTTTCAGCCACGGCATTTACAGCTGTCATCCGCTGCGCGAGCATGTCCTTGGTTTCCGGCCACATCAAATACACATCGCAATGCTGCCCGCAAAGCTCCAGTGCATCGGGGCTGTAGCCGCCGAAATACAAAAGCGGCCCGCCGATCTGATAGGGACGCGCTGGATCAGTGGTCAGGCCCTCGAAGTTGTAGACCTCACCTTTGTAGGTGATCTCATCCTGCGTCCAGGCTTGTTTGAGGATCTCGACCACCTCGCGCGACCGCTGATAACGGTAGGGGGAAGGTGCTTTTTCGCCGGGGAAATCGGACGAGATGATGTTGACAGTCAGCCGACCCTTCAGCATGTGATCCAGCGTCGCGATCGTGCGCGCCAGCATGATCGGCTGCATCTCGCACAGCGCACCGCCGCCAGCATGTTGATCTTTTCGGTGATTGGCGCGCAGCCCGCCACAAAGGACAATGTGTCCTGCCCCACCTGATAGGATGACGGGCACAGGATGTTCCGAAACCCTTGCGCTTCGGCCTCTTTAACAATGTCCGAACAATGCTCCCAGCTTGAGCGCAGATCGCCATCCGGAGCGCCAAGGAACTGATAGTCATCCGAACAAAGCGCAGAAAACCAAGACACCTCCGCCGCGTCCAGATCGGGGGATGTGACTGGAACCACTGTCATTTTGGGGACGCCCTCCCAAGCCTCGCATTTACACCTTGCGTAGCAGGCGGTTTGATGTAGATCAATACTGCATCAATTTCCGATTTTGTGCCTTGCTGAGGCCAAGTTCGGCGCAAAATCGACGTGACCCAGATGGACCAATCCCGCTCCAGTGACCTGCCGAAATACCTGCAAATCTCCGAATCGCTGATCCGCGATATCGGCGCGGGCGTGCTGGCAGATGGCACCCGCTTGCCGCCCGAACGGGATATGGCAGCAGGGCTTGGCATTTCCGTTGGCACGCTGCGCAAGGCGCTGTCGGAGATCGAAGCCAAAGGCCTGCTAAGCCGCGTGCAAGGCTCAGGCAATTACATCAAGGCAGGCCGGGTGACGGGGTCAATCTATGGGATGTTCCGTCTGGAAAAGCCTGGTGGCGGTGGTTTGCCGCGGGCAGCGTTTCTGGATGTGCGGACTGTTGCGAAACCGGCTGATCTGCCGCCCTTTGGCACATCGGATCAAGCCACGCGGATGCGTCGGTTACGCTCTCTCGACAGCACGGTGATGGCGGTCGAGGAGATTTGGCTGGATGCCGAGGCCGGGGTGCTGAGCACGGACACTGTTTCTGAGTCACTCTACCACGCGTATCGCGAGATTTTGGGTCTGCAGGTTCTGCGCGCCGAAGACCGCGTGGGTCTTGGGAGCGTGCCGGATTGGGCACCCGCGCAGTTTCCGCTGGACGCCGGGACCACTTGCGGTTTTATCGAACGCTTTACATGGGGCGCGCAGACCGCCCCGGTGGAATATTCGCGCACATGGTTCGACCCGTCGCGGGCGGTCTATGTGCAGCGCCTGGGATGAGGGAGCGCCCATGACAAACTACGGCATAATCGGCTGCGGCATGATGGGGCAGGAGCATCTGCGAAACATCGCTCTGCTACCCGGGGCAGAGGTCACGGCGATTTTTGAGCCAGACGCCGCGATGCAAGAGGCGTCAAAACCTTTTGCGCCCAAGGCTCGGTTTTACAACAGCCTCGACAGCCTGCTCACCCAACCCGATTTGGATTGCCTGCTGATCGCCAGTCCGAATTTCCGCCATGTCGCGCAGATGCAGACCATCGCTGCCACACGTCCCTTGCCGCTGCTGGTGGAAAAGCCGCTATTCACCGATCCGACACAAGGTGACGCGCTGCGCGAGCTCGAATCCAGCTATCCTGCGCCGATCTGGGTGGCGATGGAATATCGCTATATGCCACCTATTGCGGCGCTGTTGGAGCAGGCACTGCAGGCCACGGGCGGTATTCGGATGCTGTCGATCCGTGAACACCGCTTTCCGTTTCTGGAAAAGATCGGGGACTGGAACCGGTTCAACCGCTACACCGGTGGCACCTTCGTCGAAAAATGCTGTCATTTCTTCGATCTCATGCGGCATGCATTGGGGTCAGAGCCGGTGCGGGTCATGGCTTCGGCCGGACAGGATGTGAACCATCTGAGCGAAACCTATGGAGGCGAAACGCCCGATATCCTCGACAATGGCTATGTGATCGTCGATTTCGCCAGCGGTGCCCGCGCGATGCTGGAGCTTTGCATGTTCGCCGAAGGCGCACGCTATCAGGAAGAGATTTCGGCTACGGGCATCGCTGGCAAGATCGAAGCCTTCGTGCCGGGGCCGGGCCGGTTCTGGCCAAGCCATTTGGGCGATGCGCCTGTGCCGCAGGTCATTGTCTCGCCCCGCGACCCGAAAGGCCCGCAGGTGGTAGATGTGCCGGTGGACGCGGACCTGCTGGAGGCCGGAGACCATAACGGTTCGACCTTCTACCAGCATCAGGGATTTCTCGAATTGGTGCGGGGGGACCGACAAACGCCCGCAGTGTCGCTGCGCGATGGGCGCATCGCGGTCGAAATGGGGCTGGCCGCGCAGCAATCTGCGGCGGAAGGGCGCGTCATCACGCTGTGACGCGCCCGGTACCAAGTCAGTAAGGGTTTTTGGCGCTGCGATCGGCTGACAGGGTCTGCTGGCTGCGTTCCACCAGCGATTCAATGGCATCGGCCAAATGCTCTTCGCGAATGTTGTAATCGCCCCGCGCGACCCGGATGCGATGCGCTTCGATCATCACATCGGCATGACGGCACCCTTCGGGCGGTTCGAACCTGTATGAGGCGATTTCTATCGTCAGGCCAAACGGATCATTGAAATAAATCGAATCCATGAAGCCGCGATCTTTCGGGCCGGAATGCTTGATCCCGCGCGCATCGAGGCGTTTTGCAACCTGTTTGAAGCTCGCCTGACTGACATTGAAGGCAATGTGATGCACAGCGCCAGGTTCGGTCGAGGTGCGATCAGGCGTGCCTTTGCGATCTTCGTTGGTGAAGATCGTGATCAGCCGCCCGTCGCCGGGATCGAAATAGAGATGCCCCTCGCGCGGGTTGTCGAGATTGGGCTGATCAAAAATGAAGGGCATGCCCAGCACACCTTCCCAGAAATCGATGGAGGTCTGCCGGTCTGCGCCCATCAGGGTGATGTGATGTACGCCCTGGGCCTGGATTTTGCGGAATTCATTATGTGCGGTCATCTGGTGTCTCCCAACGCTTGTTGCCGATCAATCTATCATTGTCTCAGGTGAAGTTGAGGCCGATACCCGCGCAGTTTCTGTGCAGAGCCTAACAGTCAACGCGGCGGCGGTGTGAACCCCGCCCTACGCAAGCCGCCGAAGGGTGAGCGATCAATACGGCCCGTTTGAAGCATCGCAGATGTTTTGCCGCACACATCCAAGACTTGACAGCTGTCACGCTTCAGGTTGGGAATGATGGCTCATAGTTTTCGAGGACATGCGACATGCGGCTTATTGCTATCGCCGCCTTGGCCGGGCTGATCCTGCCCGCCATGGCACCGGCGCAGGAGGGAGCGAAGGCACCCGTGGTGGGGGTGGAGGTGATCACGCCGTCCGTTATCGCGGATTCAGAACAATTCAACGGCCGGGTGGAGGCCGAGGACAAGGTCGAGCTGCGCGCACGGTCCGCCGGCTTTGTGCAGTCCGTGAATTTCAGCGAAGGTGGCCACGTCGAAAAAGGCGACATACTGTTTGAGATCGAACCCGACGCATATAAGGCCGCGATCACCCAGATCGAAGGTCAGATCCAGTCGGCTCAGGCGGAAGAAACGCTCGCCCAGATCGAGGTCGACCGCCAGCGCGAGTTGTTCCGTCGTGACACGGTCGCTGAAAATCAGGTGCAGCAGGCCGAAGCGGCCCTTGGCAATGCGCAGGGTGTCATCACGCAATTGCAAGGTGCCTTGCAGCAGGCGAGGCTGAACCTGTCCTACACCCAGATCACGGCGCCGTTTTCGGGCCGGGTCGGGTTCACGAATGTGGATGTGGGCGCCTTTGTCGGACCGGAAAGCGGTGGATTGGTCACGATTTCCTCGGTCGATCCGATCTATGTCAGCTTCCCCGTTGCCGAAGCGCGCGTGCTGGATTTGCAGAAGCGCGGTCAGGGCACGAACGCCACAGCCGAACTCACGCTGGCCAATGGCGACACCTATGAACAGAAAGGCGTGATCATCGCCGCCGACGCCACGGTGAACAGGGGCACCGATACCCTGCTGGTGCGGGCGGAGTTTCCGAACCCCGATCAGATCCTTCTAGATGGGCAACTGGTCCGCATCCGCCTAACCGCGGTAGAGAATGACCCGGTTCTGTCTTTCCCGCTTCAGGCGCTGCAACGCGATCAGGGTGGATATTTCGTGATGCTGGTCAACAGCGACAGTAAGGTTGAAAAGCGTGTGATCACCGTGGATCGGTTCTCCGGGACGCGCGTCGTGCCCAAGGACGGGCTGGCCAAAGGTGATCAGGTGATCGTGCAGGGGCTGCAGCGTGTGCAGCCGGGTATGACGGTGAAAGCTACGCCCATCTCGGCCAAAGGCGCGGCGACGCAATCGCCTGCCGGCGGCACGACCGAGTCGGACGGGTAAGCCAATGATCTCAGCTGTCTTCATCCACCGCCCGCGCATGGCGCTGGTGATTTCCATCGTGCTGACGCTGGCCGGCCTGATCACGCTGACGCGTATTCCCGTCGAACAACTGCCCGACGTGGTGCCGCCACAGGTTACCGTGTCGGCCTTCTATCCCGGCGCAGGGGCCGACGTCGTCGAAGCCACCGTTGCCCAGCCGATTGAGTCTCAGGTCATCGGCGTGTCGGACATGATCTATATGAAATCGACTTCCGGCGGGGATGGCAGTTACAAGCTGACAGTCAGCTTTGCCCCGGGCACAGATCCAGATATCGCCACTGTGAATGTGCAAAACCGCGTAGCGCTTGCTGAAAGCAACCTACCGGAGGAGGTTACGCGCGCCGGCATTTCGACCAAGAAGCAATCATCGTCGCTGCTCCAGATCATCACGGTCACGTCCGACGATCCCAGCCATGGCAATCTGTTTCTATCGAATTTCGTGTCGATCAACATGCTGGATGCGATTAAACGAACGTCGGGCGTTGGCGATGCTGCAATGTTCGGGGCCAGGGATTACTCCATGCGGCTCTGGCTCGATCTCGACCGTATGACGGCGCTGTCGCTGTCGTCCGAGGATGTGATCGCCGCGCTGCAAAGCCAGAATGTGCAAGCCGCCGCAGGCCGTGTGGGTGCGCAGCCTATGGTCAATGATCCTGGGCTGCAATTGTCGATCCAGGCCCAGGGCCGCCTGACCGACGTCAGCGAGTTTGAAAACATCGTCGTGCGCGCCGATCGCGATGGTGGGCTGGTGCGGGTGAAGGATATCGCGCGGGTGGAGTTGGGGGCCAAAAGCTACGACAGCCTGTCGCAATTCAACGGCCGCCCGGCCGCCACAATTGGCGTCTATCTGGCGCCGGGGGCGAATGCGCTGAACACCGCCACGGCGATTCAGGCGCAGATCGAAAACCTCGAAGCCTCCTTCCCTGACGGTGTGAACTGGCTGATTGCCTATAACTCGGTGGATTTTGTGGAGGCCTCCATCGAAGAGGTGCTGCATACGCTGGTCGAAGCCTTCATCCTCGTGATCCTTGTGGTGTTCCTGTTCCTCGGCTCGGTGCGGATGACGATCATTCCGCTGATCGCCGTGCCGGTATCGCTGATTTCGGCGATTACCTTTATGATGGTTTTGGGGATTTCGCTGAACACCGTTTCGATGCTCGCGCTCGTGCTCGCGATCGGCATCGTGGTGGATGACGCGATCATCGTGATCGAAAACGTTGAAAAGGTGATGCACGAAAACCCGCAGATGAGCGTGGCCGACGCGACCGAGGCTGCCATGGCCGAAATCACCGCACCCATTATCGCCGTCTCGCTGGTTTTGCTGTCGGTTTTTGTGCCGACTGCGTTCATCCCTGGCATCACGGGAACCATGTTCCAGCAATTTGCCGTGGCGGTGTCGTTCTCGATGCTTGTATCGGCCATCAACGCGCTTACGCTGTCACCGGCCCTGTGCGCGCTTTTGCTGCGGCAGGGACATATGAAACCCAAAGGCGTGATGGGCTGGATTTCGGACCGGATTGATCAGGTGCGGGACGGCTATGGTGTGGTCGCGGGCATCATCGCACGCCGGGCCGTTCTGGGCCTTGTGCTGCTGGGATTTGCGCTGTTCGGGGCCGGAACGCTCTATCGCATTGCGCCCTCTGGCTTTTTGCCGACCGAGGATCAGGGCGTCTTCTTCGTCCAAGTGGAGCTGCCTAATGCGTCATCCGTCAATCGCACCAACAAGATCATGGCCGAGGTCTATGACCGCCTGAAAGACACACCCGGTGCGGCGAATGTGATGACCGTGTCGGGGTACAGCTTCATCGACGGGATCGCCAAATCTTCTGGCGGGTTTGCCGCTGTGATGATGAAGCCCTTTGACGAAAGGTTGGATCCCGGCAAATCCGTCGATGCGGGCATTGCCTATGCCCGGCAGGAGCTAAGCCAGATTCGTGGCGCGGTGGGCATCCCCTTCAACCTGCCGCCTATCGTGGGGCTGGGCACAGGCGCGGGTTTTGAACTCCAGCTGCTTGATCTTCAGGGCCGCGATGCCGTGGATCTGGGCGCAGTGGCCTATGGGCTGATCAGCAACGCCAATGCCGATCCTCAGGCCTCTGGGGTTTACACGACCTTTTCGGCCACCACTCCGCAAGTCTATCTGAATATCGACCGAGAGCGCTTGGAGACCCTTGGCGTCGATCTCTCCACGCTGTTCCTCGCGCTTCAATCGGGGCTGGGAGGGTATTATGTGAATGACTTCAACCTATTTGGACGGACGTGGCAGGTCAATATCGAGGCCGAAGAAGAATTTCGCGATCAGGTCGATGACATCAGCCGCATCCATGTGCGCAATGCCGAAGGTCAGATGGTCCCGGTGGCCTCGGTTGCGGATATTGACGTGATCCTCGGGCCTCAGGCCTTGGTGCGGTATAACAATTACCGCTCGGTCACCGTGGCGGGCGGCTCTCCGCCTGGCGTGTCCTCGGGCGAGACCATCGCCGCGATGGAGCGGATTGCCAACGACACGCTGCCCAATGGCTACAGCTATGAATGGACCGGAACCGCCGCGCAAGAAAAGGAATCTCAGGGGGCGACAACCATCGTGCTGATCCTTGCGGTTCTCTTTGCCTATCTCTTTTTGGTCGCGCTGTATGAAAGCTGGAGCATTCCCTTGGCGGTGCTTCTATCGGTCAGTTTTGCGGTCTGCGGAGCGCTGGGCGGGCTGATTGTGATGGGGCTGGCCAATAACCTCTATGCCCAAATCGGGCTGGTCGTTCTGATCGCGTTGGCGGCCAAGAACGCCATTCTGATCGTCGAATTTGCAATGGAGCGCCGCGCCAATGGGATGAGCATTTTCGACGCCGCCGTGGATGGCGCGCGGGCAAGGTTCCGGGCCGTGATGATGACGTCGTTGGCCTTTGTCGCGGGGCTGTTCCCGTTGGTCACGGCCGAAGGCGCGTCCATGCTGGCGCGTCAGGGCGTCGGTACGCCTGTGTTCTTTGGCATGATCGCAGCCTCGGCCGTGGGGATTTTCATCATCCCCTCGCTTTACGTGATCGCGCAGACCAGCCGGGAATGGGTGCATCGCGCGCTCGGCAGTGGCGGCGGCGACGACCTGACTACACAACAGAAGTCTGATTGAAAGACCGCGCGCCCGAAAGCTCAGGGCAGGTGGCGGCGCCAACCACGCTAGACCAGCTCGGCATCTGTCATGATTTCCACCAAGGCAGGGCCGTTGACGGCCAGTGCCTTGCGCAGCGCATCTTCAAGGTCGCCTTGCTGCATCACCTTCTGACCATGCGCGCCGCAGATTTTGGCGAAGGCGGCAAAGCTGGGATTATGCAGCCCGGTTTCCCAGACCGGCCATTCGCCCGCGCGCTGTTCCTTGGAAATCTTGCCAAGCTGCCCGTTATTGAGCAGCACATGCGTGATATCCATGCCATATTTGACCAGCGTCGTCAGCTCCATCGCATATTGGCCAAAGCCCCCATCGCCCGAGATCGACACGACCTTGCGCCCGCGCAGATGCTCGAAATCCCGCGTCGCCGCCCAGGCGCCCATCGCCGCAGGCAAAGAAAACCCGATGGAGCCAAGATAGCCCGACATCAACACCGGCTGGCCTTTGGTTTCAAAATAGCGGCCAAAGGAATAGGTATTGTTGCCCACATCCACCGCGATGATCGCGTCCTCGGGCAGCAGATGGGACAGCGCCTCGAACACCGCGACCGCCGGCAGCCCATCGCCCAGATCTTCGCCTAGCCGGGTTGCTTTTTCGGCGCGCCACATCTCCCAGCGTTGGGCCAGTTCGGTAATCTGATTGGCGGCGCCAGACGCGGGCTGGACCGCGCCTGAGACCGCATCGCAGAAGGTGCCGATATCGGACCAGACGGGCAGGGTGACTGGATGGAACTTACCCAGCTGCATCCGCTCATGATCCACCTGAATGATGCGCTTGCCGCGATTGATGCCTGTGTGGTTGGAAAAGCTGGTGCCCAAACACAAAAGCAGATCGGCCTCATTCATGAACCAGCTGGCAATCGGTGTGCCCGACCGGCCCAGAACGCCCGCCGCATTGGGATGGTGATCTGAGATCAGCCCTTTGCCCTTGAAGGTCGTCACCACCGGGGCGCCCATTGCCTCGGCCAGCTTGGTGATCCCGACCATATCGCTGCTGGCCCCATGTCCGACCACAATCATCGGGCGCTTGGCCGAATTCAGCATGTCCAAGGCGGCGGTCAGGTCTGCCTCATCCGGGCGCATCGCCGTGCGGCCCATCCGCCCAATGGGCGCGCCCGATTTCTGATCTGACGGCAAGGTCTGCATGTCATCAGGAAAGATCAGATGCGCCACGTCGCTTTCGACAATCGCGTTTTTGATCGCCAGCGACATCAGCTCCGCATGGTTTGAGGTGCTGAGCGCAGTCTGACTGAACCGCCCCACCGCCTCAAAAGCCGAGGCCAGATCAATATCCTGAAACGCCCCCGGTCCAAAAACCTGGGTTTGCACCTGACCTGTCAGGGCCAGCACCGGCGCGCGGTCGACCTTGGCATCCCACAGGCCCGTCAGCAGGTTTGTGGCCCCTGGCCCGGCGATGGTCAGACAGGCTGCGGGACGCCCTGTCAGCTTGCCATAGGCCGAAGCCGCAAACGCTGCCGCACCTTCGTGCCGGATGCCGATATAGGACATCTCTCCATCGACCACACGCCGCCGGATCGCATCAGCGAGACCCAGATTGGAATGTCCCACCATGCCAAAGACATGCCTGATGCCCCAGTTTACCATCGTCTCGGCCATCACATCCGTGGCCGTGCGCACATGCGGCGGCTCCGCCTCAAGCCCTACGAAAATCTCGCCTTCGCGAATGTCCAGCGGGTAGAGCTTTTGCCCGCTATCCTCATGCCCACCCGGAGGCGCGCCGGTCAGCGGGTCGAAATCCCAACCATGCCAGGGGCAGCGAATCCAGCATTTGCCATCCACGCCTTCTTCGATCGAGCCTTCGCCCAAAGGCCCTTTCTGATGCGGGCAGTGATTGTCCATCGCCGCCCAATGGCCCTGAAAATGGCTCAGACAGATCGACACGGTTCGGGCCGTGACGGTTTTCACCCGACCTTCGGGCAGGTCATCGACATGGCCGACCTTGATCCAATCCAACGCACTCATCACCCATATCCCCCTGACGCTGTTTTCGTCAGCCTGCCATAAATCGCGGTGCAGCGGGGCAGAAAGATATGCACTCCCCCGCGCAGCTGTGTCGCTGTATCCGGGAGAACGGTGACGAAATTCGGGTCTTGCGCCAGGTCGGCGATGTCTTTGGGATCGGCCTTCAGATCAAACAACTCCGGTTCAAACCCAACGTAATGGATGTATTTCCACTGCCCCTTGCGCAGCATGTAAGCGCCCGAGGCCGCCCCCGCCGCGTGGCATTGCGACAATGCCGGCGCGCGCGGGCTTACGAGGGCTCGCCTTATCGCCGAAGAGCTTGAGGCGAGGCTGGCTTGGCCCTTCATCCCGGAACAGGTGACCGGCAAGGGTGGTCTGAGCCTGGCGCCGCGTTCGAGGAAGCCCCTAGTGGTGACACAGTGATCGGCATGGCCGTGACCGAAACGCAGGGCTACAACATGGCTGTCGCCAATGCTGGAATGAGCCCGGCAGATTTCACCGGCCTGACCACCACCGCCGGGTTTCAGATGGGCGCTGTCGCGCCAGCCTCGAAAGGCCTGGCCACATTTGACGACATGATTGCGGCGGCCAAGGCAGGCGAACCGATCCGCTTTGGCGCAATGTCGCCCTGTCTGGCTGATCTGGCCGATCGGCTAGGCAAGGCGAAGGGGGTGGAATTCAACTCTAACGCTGTGCGCGGTGGCAAGGCGGTCATGGATGGCGTGAATGCCGGTGACATGGATGTGAGCTTCATGGCGGGCCTTCCGGCCAAAGGCGTGGCGGCTGGTGATTTGGTGAACCTGTCGGCTCCGCTGGCGAAAACGCCTGACACGCCAACCTTTGCCGATTCGGGCTTGGGCTACAATTCCGACAGGTAGTTCGTCTTCATCGGCCCCGCCGGGATGCCACAATAGGTGCGCAGCGCAATGGTCGACGCGATTGCCCAGACTGTCTCGCACCCCGCGACCAAAGTGGGTGGTTTGATCCAGAAAGCCTTTGGCGGACCATCCGAAATCAAGGGTGATGACCTCACATCTGATGCAAAGCGATTGCGACGCGAAGGGCGGCCTT
>JABSSB010000146.1 GCA_013214715.1 Paracoccaceae bacterium
ATGCGCCCCAACTACGTGCGCAACATCCGCCACCAAGACCCCGACTTGCTGTTCTTCGCGGGCGATCAAAGCTACGACCATCGCCAGCACCACAGCACCGATCAGCCCGACGGCCCAGTAAAAGACCGGCGGTGTCTGGGACAGGTAATAATTGATGTCATACTCCGTCAGCAGCATCAGGTAGAGCCCGCCACCCACCGCCAGAAAGGGCAGCATGATCAGCAAGATCCGCCCCAGCAGACGCGCGACAAAGGGCAAGAGCCGCGGCACAGCATGGAGCGAAAACCCCGCCGCCAGCGTCAAAGCCGACCGTGCGCTGCCCGTGCGGCTTAGCAGGATGGCCGTGGCCACCACCACATCCAGCACCATCGCCGCGATCAGCAGCGACAGAACCACTACCGCCCCGATCACACCCGCCGGGGTCAGCAGGAACCACGCGATATCCTGATCCGTCAGCGCCGTCTGATCCGAAAACAGCAGCGTCAGCGCCAGCAAGCCGCCGATCACCGGCAGCATGACCGCCGTGACCACCAACCGAATGAACAGATGCCCCGCAACCAGTGGCGCCCAAAGGCCCAGCGCCGCCTTGTAACAGTGAAACACGCGGCTGAGCATCATGGGCGGTCCTTTCCGGGTTACAGGCCCGGCGACATCACACCCGGTCCGCCGTCGACTATCCCCAATCCGGTTTCACAGGTCAAATCCCGGCCCATCCCCTGGGGTATCAAACCAGCAAAGCCGGGGCCGCCGCGCCCAGACCGGCGGCAATCTGCGCTTCGCTCAGCCTTGCATTGCAGATGTAATAGAACGCGCCCCCCGCCTGCACATGCTCGGGGAAGGGGGCAAAGGTGAACCCGTCCTGCCCCGGCTGTGCCACGGCCACAAGCGTGGCATCCTGCGCGTAAAGGGCCGACCGCATGTCAGCCACGGACAATTGCTCTTGCGGGCGGACCGAATAGATCGTGGCGCCAACGCGGGCCTCGGACAGGGCCATCAGAACCCGGCCCGCACCCGGGTCTTGCGCGGCACGCACCAAAGCCTCTGACGCGTTGGAGACAATCGCCTCAAGCCCCGCGATCTTGGCCGCGCGACGGGCGGTGTCGCGATCCTCGAAATAGGCGGCGATATGCAGGTCCTCGTTCAATTCGCGAATGGCCAGACAGGTGTTGAAGGTCTCTGCGTCCGACCCGGCATAGACCATCACCTTTTCGGCATGGACAATCGCCGCCCGCCGCAGCGAGGCCAGCGCATCCAGCCGGTCGGATTTCACCAGCTTGATGCCATCAGGAAAATCGGCCTCACTGCTTTTGGTCAGCAGCACGATCTTGTCATCGCCATCCTTGCCCGCGATCAGATTTTTGATCATCACCGGCGTGTGGTCGGGGTTATAGCCCACGATTACCGTCGCCCCGCGCAGGGTTTCGAAACTGCCATAGCCATCCGCCATGCGTCTGATCCTTTCTACAATATCCCCGGCCAGCCGGCCCAGAATGGCCGAAAAGACGATCAGCGCTCCAGGAAAGAACCAGAACGCCGCGATCAGGCGACCCGCTTCTGTCTGCGGAGACAGATCGCCATAGCCCACGGTCGAGGCCGTCGTGCCTGCGAAATAGACATAGGTGACCACCTAAGACGTAAGCGCCTCCTCCCCCGCCACCCGGAACATCACCCAGGACAGGGCGAAGAACCCAAGTGACAACAGCGCGAGCGTCCACCAGCGCAGAAGCAGCACTTCGCGGTAAAGCCGGGTGATCAGGCGCGACAAAAGGGGCAGAGGGGCACCGTCCAGGGGTTCGTCTTCATCCCAAACAGCTAAGCGCGCGGGTCCCGGTTTTCAATTACTCGACCTGCAAGGCCCGTGCCCGATGCTTGTCCAGAGAAAAGGCCCATTCCTGCGGATTTTCCGTCACCATCCGCGTCAGCTGATTCATCCAGGCCTGCGTGCTGGCGACCAGATCATCATCGGGGATCACTGTATCACTGAGGACAAGGGTCACATCCTGGCTGGTCTGGGGCGACACGCCGATCAGCATGGGCGCCCCGGCCTTGGCCAAAACCGCGCAGGCCAGCCCGACACACCGATCTGCGTGTCAAAGACATTGGTTCTGACCACATCGCGAGCGCGGTCATACTCGACCTCGGGCACGGCATGGATGCGGTCTACCGTCGTCAAGACGATCTTGCCCGCCTTCAACGCCTTCAGGATCGCGCGTGCGGCCGCCGTCGGCTCGGCATCGCGGACCTCAAGCAACTCACAGCCGACATTTTCATACAGCTTTATCTGCGCCGCCGCCCGGCTGGCATTCTTGGACAAGCGCACAAGGCTCAGCACCTCATAGCGATTGGCCAGTTCCCGCCCCACCACCATCGAGGCATGAAGATGCAGCAACCCGATGAACACCCCACCTTTGTCCAGCAGCGCATCCAGCCGCGCCTGATCAGGGATGGTCATGAGCCCATCGACCTCGCTGCCAAACCCGTGGCGAATGCGTTCGGCCCGGTCCGCCCCACGCAACAAATCGCGCAGAAAGGCACGGAACAAGCCCAGACTGGACCGCCTGCCCGACCGGTTGGCCAGCGCCCGCACCGTTGGGCGCACAGGCAGGCCCGGCAGCAGGTAGATAACCCAGACCAGCCCCTTCAACACCCCTTAGAAACCAAAGCGCAGAAGGGCCGGCCGTCGCGCCAGCCAGTTCGAAAAGGCATCATAGGCCGCGAAAGCACGGTCTTCGGTCTGGGTGAAGCTCATGGGCGTGTCCTTTACGTCACGGGCTTACGACTGTCCTTCTGTGGTGGTATGGTCAACCGTATCATGTTCCCGCCTCACCTTGCCGCCACGGCCTGTTCCGTCGCATTCTACTTTCGGCGGGTCATAATTGTACTTTAGCCCGGCGGCATGCTGCATAGTTTCCAATGGTTGTGCCATCGTCAGTTATTTTTGTGCTGTAACACAAGCTACTTATAGAGCTGTACAGCCTTCCGCCGGGTCACTATTTGACCCCACCCACACACAACAGGTGATCCGGTTTTTGTGCATCCGATGAGCGCCCCATCTAGGGGACACACCACTCACGGAAAAATTGTATGGTAATAATCATACAAACCGGGCCATTTTGGCCCGGTTTTTTCATGGCCCTGACCTGACTCACCGGCGGGTCGACTACATCTACTCATGGCCACGTGATCGCGTCATGCACAAGCACCGGCCCAGCAGCCTTCGCCTAAGGTCCAACCAAACGCGGTGTCAGTCGGCCAGTCATGCGCAAACCGTCCCGCATACTCAGGCCGGGCAACGTAAGATTGACGGCGCCTGCGGCCAGCTCCAATGCTTGGACCAGATAGAAAGCAGGGTGATACTCCGCTGCCTGCGCGTTCCACGCCAGGTAAAGCGCTGATGGGATCAAAATTACAATGGCGTTCACCACGATCGGCGGCATACGCCGCGCCTTGGCGGCAACTGCCTCACCGCGCCGCCCTTTCGCCCGCTTGAAACCAGACGCACCAAAAGCGGCGATAGCAGGCACAAGCACCAGCACCCCCCAGAGGATCCCAGTTTTGACAGCAACAATCTGAGCATCGGTTCCAAAAAAGCTCTGCCCACAGTGTCGAAAGCCAGACGGTTGCAAGCGTGAATATGGCAACCGCCCGGCAAGTGGATGTAGGGTCTTTATTATGTTGTGATCTCCAAGGGCTCGGATCAGTCAGTCGCAACAGCAACATCCGCGCTCAGACAAAGGCCACAGGTCAGAGCAAAAACAGTCATTGGTTTCATGATCTCTCCATAGCTTACTATGTAAATTGGCAGGCACTTGGCGATGGAAGAGGTCACCGCCGAAACTATGTAACGGCTTATTCGATGGTCGCGTTGGTCCATGTCTGCTCCTCCGAACACCTCCCCCAACGCTCTGGTCAATCACCTTGCCCGCCTGTTTGCCGGAGCGCTCCAGGCCCTTATCAAACCTATGGGGCTATCCACCGGGGCGTTTCCGATCATGTTGCATCTGTGGCAAAAAGGCGGGCTGACGCAGCGCGATCTTGTCGGCCTTGTGGGTGTTGAACAGGCTATGATGGCCAATAGCCTCGCCCGCATGGAAAGAGATGGTCTGATCCAACGCCGTCCAGACCCCCAGGACGGCCGCGCAAAGCGCATCTGGCTGACAGAAAAAGGGAGGTCTTTGCAACAACAGGCCACCTCGGCCGCGCAGGACGAGAACCTGACTGTCCTGGCAGGCCTGTCGCACGAAGAATCCGAGCAGCTCGTCAGGCTGATACGCAAGGCCATCGAAACATCTGAAGTCCGCCAAAAGGGATCATGACAAGGGCAACGTGCACCGAAACCCAGCGCTTGCGACACTATATGAAGCACAACCCCGTTCAGGCCATCGCGTCATCCTCAGCGACCGTCAGAAGCTTACGCCCAGCCCCACGGAAAACCCGCGCAAATCCTCGCCCACACTGCCGCGCACCATCAGGCGCGTGGTGGTGACCCAAGGCACCCATGTTTCGCTAAAATCGACCTCGCCGCCCACGCCCAGCCGCGCCAACCAGTCCGTGCCCAGCGCTTGGCCCTGATCGCCAGACAGGTAAGAGGCGGATCCATCCACCACCAGCCGCACCGGGCGATTCCACAACTGCGCCCCGGTGGGCCAGCGATAGCGCGTCCAGAAGGCGGTGGTTTCAGCCACGGACTGCGCCAGAATGTCCTTGTCGCCCCCAATCGGTCGCAATTCGAGGTAGGAATAGCGCAGCTGCGCATCAAATTCATGGTCACTGGGCCAACGCCGGTTGAACGCCAACGCGGCAGAGCCGCCCAANCCACCTACGGTGATCCCGCCGCCGTCGATGAAACTCGTATCCAGCCCCAGCCGATCCGCGATCAGGGTGGCTCCGATTGATGCATCGCTTTGCACACGACCCAGCGAAAAGTGAACCAGAGGCCGGAAGGACCAGTATTCACCCATCGAAAACTTCCAGCCGATCCCGCCCGTAGCCGATACGGTCGTCCATTTCAGCGGGATCTCCGAGGTCGTGCCAGAGTCAGATAGAAACAGCACCGGGTCGTAGCGGTTATAGGCCACATAGCCTTCAAGATAGAGCGGGAAGTCTTGCGCCACCGCGAACCCGCCACCCAGCTGCGAGGCACGGAAATCATACTCGCGATCCGTTTGCCCGGTATCGAGAACCAGGGTCGAGGCGCTATCATCCGGCAGCGCGGACACGCCATAAAGCGCCAAGACCCCTTCGGCATTCTGGCGGATCAATTCACCAAAAATCTCGTCCAGTGATTGCGCGCGGAGCCCAACGGCTCCGAACAGACATAGTACCAAACTCACCAGCGCTAACCGCATCCGCGTTCACCTCCTTCCTGTCAGCAAGAGAGTAGCGTGCGGCCAGCCGTAACAGCAAATGAATTAAAAAACGTTCCACTCGCAGCATGTTGCAATCTGTGACACAAACTACACCGATATGCTTCTCCACCACGGCAAAGGCCGCGCCCAGACGCGTGTCGAGCTTGTCAGGCCGGATGATGCAGACGACCTGCACCATGCCTTCAGCGCGGCCCACCTGACCGGCGCGCGCCAAATCCCCCGATCGGCCAGAGCCGCCAAGGACCGGCGGGATCGCATAGCCTGTGACGCCCGCTTCGCGCAGCGCGCAAGTCAGGCGGCGCTGCATCATGGCTTCGATGGTGATCTTGACCCGCTTGGCCTCATAGGTTTGCATGGCTCACCCTTCGGTCAGGCTGCGGGCGACGGCGACGTAACCCGGCAGGCCCAATGTCAGGTTGAAGGGGAAGGTCACCCCCCAGCGTCAGCGTCAGATAAATCGACGGGCTGGTTTCGGGCAAGGCCACACGCATCGCCGCCGGCACCGCGATGTAAGAGGCCGAAGCGCCCAGCACCATCATCAGCCCCACGCCACCTGTCGACAGGCCCAGCAACAGCCCCGCGGCACAGCCTGCCGTCGCACCGATCAGGGCCATGATGCCGCCAAAGCCCAGCAAACCCGGCGATGGCCGCCCCCGCCGGTCGCGCAGGCCTCGGCCCGCAATCAGGCCCATATCCAGCAAGAACAGGCACAGCACGCCCTGAAACGGCGACAGGATAAAGGACGAAATCTGCTCCAGCCCCTCTTTGCCGGTGACCCAGCCAATGAAGAACCAGCCCACCCGCAACGCGATCGAGCCGTTCAGCAGGATTTCACGCCACAGATCGGCATCCACACCCTCTGACTGCGCCGCGCTGCGCGACACCAACCACAGCGCCAACAGGATCGCAGGCGCCTCCATCGCAGCAGCGCCGCGCCAAGACCCAGCGCTCAGCTCAAACTGATCGCGGACAGCAAATTTGTCACTGCCAAAGAAAGCGCCGGTTCCATAAATGCCTCTCTCGCGGCGATTTCGGGGCGATAAAGCGAGAATGATGCCCCGTTCCACAGGGAGTCGTTCCACGCCCGCGTTTCGGCCGCACCGCCGTGGCGCATAGCCCATGCGTGGCAGGTTTTCGGCAAATGCGAATGATCCAACCTGACGGCGTAAATCTTTTGGAAAGACGCCAATGGCAGGCTGCGTCGTGGTGGGACTAAATGGAATTGGGGATCATTGTGGCTGACATCCTGTCTTTGTCGCAGACCAGTCGTAGCGAGGGTGTCGCCCTCGATCGCGTTTGTCTGGATCGCCTGTATAACAGGCTTGGGTTTCACGATGCGGATCAGCTTGTCTGCCGCGCCGTGGATGAAATCGCAACGCGCGTGACCGACAGCTCGCGGTACTGGTCCAAAGGGGACTGGGGCGCGTTGCTGGATTGCGTGAACGGGATCGACAAGCTGGCCACGCAGGTCGGCATGCCAGCACTGGCGCGCTGTGCGCGGGATGTGGCGGGCTGCATCCGCTTCGCCGACCGGCCCGCTTTGGATGCCACCCTATGGCGGATGACGCATCTGGGTGAGGCGTCGGTGGCCGCTGTCTCGGGGCAGCAGGACCTCTCCCTCTAGATCCCGCTGCCTGCCTCTTGCAGCCGGGCGCCAAGCCGTTAGGCTCGCGTCACCGAGATCAAGAGGAGGGCGCGATGCCCCTGCAATTCGCCGCCGATGATGGCACGGCTCTGCCCCTGCATGTGATTGCCTCCGACGCGTTGGGGGATTGGCTGACCGGTCAGGACGACGTGGTCAAAGCCTGGGTTGCAGCCAATGGCTTTACCGGCGCGGCGGGTCAGGCGCTGCTGGTGCCCGGCCCGGACAGCACGCCTGCGATGGCTTTGGCGGGCTATGGCAGCCCCAAAACCCGCGCAAGGCAACGATTTACGCTCGCCGGTGCCAAGCTGCCCGCAGGCAGCTACCGCATCGCCGGCCCATTTGATGAGGGGGACGCCATCGCGCGTGAGGCGCTGGGATGGTTGCTGCACCAATACCGCTTTGATCGCTACGCCACGCAAAGCGCAGCCAAGGCGCATCTGGTCGCGCCCAAGGGCGTGGACGCGGCGCGGATCGAAGCCCTCGCCGCCGCAGAGGCGCTGACCCGCGACCTGATCAACACACCTGCGCAGGATATGGGCCCCGCCGCGCTGGAGCTTGCCGCGCGCGATCTTGCGGCGGGTTTCGGGGCCGAGATCACCGTGATCACCGGCGACGCGTTGCTGGAGCAGAATTTCCCGATGATCCACGCCGTGGGCCGCGCTGCCGCCCCCGACCGCGCCCCGCGCCTGATCGAGATCTGCCACGGCGATGCTGGCCCGAAACTGACACTGGTCGGCAAAGGCGTCTGCTTTGACACCGGCGGTCTGAACCTCAAACCCGGCGCGTCGATGGGGTTGATGAAGAAGGATATGGGCGGCTCCGCCTCTGTTCTGGGGCTGGCGCAGATGATCATGGCGCTGGGCCTGCCTGTGCAGCTGCGCGTGCTGATCCCGGCGGTCGAGAATGCCGTGTCCGGCGACAGCTTCCGCCCCGGCGACATCCTGACAGCCCGCAACGGGCTGACGGTCGAGATCAACAATACCGATGCTGAAGGGCGGCTGGTGCTGGCCGATGCGCTGAGCCTTGGCGCCGAAGGCAATCCGGACATGATGATTTCCATGGCGACGCTGACCGGCGCTGCGCGCGTCGCTGTTGGCCCCGATCTGGCACCTTTTTACACCGATGATGACGCGGTCGCAGCAGCGCTGACCGACGCAGCCCCGCGCCTGGCCGATCCGGTTTGGCGCATGCCGTTTCACGCGCCGTACGAAGCTATGATCGAACCGGGGATTGCCGATCTCGACAATGCGCCATCGGGCGGGTTTGCAGGCTCGATCACCGCTGCGTTGTTTCTGCGCCGGTTTGCGGGCGACACGCGTTACGCCCATTTTGACATCTATGGCTGGCAGCCCTCCGCCGCGCCGGGACGGCCCAAGGGCGGGCTGCAGCAGGGCGCACGGGCCGTGCTGGGCGCGCTGCCACAGGTGCTTGATCTGTGAGCGACCGGCGCCTCACGCCGATGAACGATCGCGTCGTGCGGGCCGATTGGCCGGACCCCGCACCGGGCCGCGCGCGCGTTGAGGGTGCGGCGGCGCAGGTGGTCGTGCCTCTGGTCGATCTGTGTCGCGCCCCGAATGGCGCGCGGGATCGGCAGCTTTTGCTGGGCGATGGGCTGCGGGTTCTTGAGCGTCGGGCGGGCTGGGCATTCGTGCAAGCCGACAAGGATGGCTATGTCGGTTATGTGCCCGATGGCGCCCTTGGCACCGCCTCCACGCCAACCCATTGGGTCAGCGCACCTGCCACGCATATCTACCCCGCCCCCGATTTCAAACAAGCCGAGCGGATGATGCTGTCTCTCGGCGCGCGGCTGACGGTGATTGGCGACAGCGAACGCTTTTTTGAGACTCCACAGGGCTTTGTCCCTCGCGACCATCTGCGGAAACTGGCGGATTGGGACAGCGATCCGGTCGCCGTGGCCGCGCGGCTTTTGGGCACGCCATATTTATGGGGCGGCAATTCCCGGTCTGGCATTGATTGCTCAGGGCTTGTGCAGGCGGCGATGCTGGCTTGCGGGGTGGATTGTGCAGGCGATAGCGACATGCAGGAAGACGGGTTGGGGCACGAGGTCACGGATGGATCAGGCTATCGCTATGGCGATCTGCTGTTTTGGAAGGGGCATGTCGGGCTGGTCGCGGGGGATACTCTGCTTCATGCCAATGCAGGGTTCATGTCCACGGTGCATGAACCGCTTGAGGCCGCAATCAGGCGCATTCGCGATCAGGGCGATGGTGAGGTGACGCGGCATAGGCGGGTTTAATGAGATTGGCCCGGTCGTCCAAAGGACAACCCGGCCAACGCCCGCCCCGCCCCTCGGGCGGGCGCTTCCGCGCCCGGGTTGTTTCAACCATGCTTCATTTGATTGATCCCCCGGATCAATCATCGCGCTGACGCGCGACCTCTTCGTATCCCCGGTGCGGCCGCTGGCCTCGCGTTGGGTTCGTCACTAATCCCCACTCACCGCGCGGATCAACTTCCGCTCCAACACACGCAGCACGGTTTTCAGATCATGCCCCCGCTTGAGGATCTGCCCATCCATCCCCACAACCGCATACATCCCCTGCCGATTGCGCAGGCGCGGTCGCTTTTCGATGCGGTAAAGCGGATGCTCCGCGGTGCGCCGAAACACCGAAAACACCGCCAGCTCCCGAAGATGCGAAATGCCATAATCGCGCCATTCCCCCGCGGCGACCATGCGCCCGTAAAGCCCAAGGATCACCTGAAGCTCGTTGCGGTCAAACGCCACCTGCTGCGGCGCGGATTTTGGGAAGGGCGTGGGTGCGTTCATAGGTTAAGATTTGCGGGCTTTGCGCCGCAAATCAAGCCCCGTCGCACATCGCAACACGGCCGCGCATCGCAACACTCTTGACCGCACGGTCGGGACTGGGCAACGTGGCGCGTAACGGGAGGACAGCCATGACACCGCAAACCCGCGCCGAGCGCTGCGCGCAGTTGATGTGGGCCCAAGACGCGGCCTCACAGGCGCTTGGCATGCAGATCGACGCGATTGCGCCGGGTCAGGCCGTGCTGTCGCTGACCGTGCGCCCCAATCATCTGAACGGGCACGGCATCTGCCATGGCGGGATCATCTTTACGCTGGCCGACAGCGCCTTTGCCTTTGCCTGCAACAGCTATAACCGCCTTGTCGTTGCGCAGGACAATCAGATCACCTATCTCGCCCCCGCCCAACCGGGCGAGCATCTGACCGCCACGGCCTCTGAGACCGCCCTGACCGGGCGCAGCGGGGTCTATGATGTCACGGTGACAGGCGCGGATGACCGTCAGATCGCCCTCTTTCGCGGCCTCAGCCGTCAGATCAAAGGCCAGCATTTCGAGGAGCCGCCATGTTAGACCTCACCCCCGCCCGCGACAGCCTCGACCCGATCGAAATTGCCAGCCGGGACGAGATTGCCACCCTGCAACTGGATCGGCTGCGCTGGTCGCTGCGCCATGCCTATGACAATGTGGCTCATTACAAGGCCAGCTTTGACGCGGCGGGCGTGCATCCCGATGACATCCGCTCGCTGGCCGATCTGGCCCGCGTGCCCTTTACGTCGAAACAGGATCTGCGCGCCAATTACCCTTTTGGCATGTTCGCCGTCCCACGCCAGCAGGTGGCGCGCATCCACGCATCTTCTGGGACCACGGGGCAGCCCACGGTGGTGGGCTACACCGCGGCCGATCTCGATATCTGGGGGCAGGTCGTGGCGCGCAGCCTGCGCGCGGCGGGTCTGAAACCAGGCGATCTTTTGCACAATGCCTATGGCTACGGGCTGTTTACAGGCGGGTTGGGCATCCATCTGGGCGCCGATGCGCTGGGTCTGACGACGGTGCCTGTGTCCGGCGGCATGACCCCGCGCCAGGTGCGCCTGATCGAAGATTTCCGCCCCGACGGGATCACCGTGACGCCCTCCTACGCGCTGTCGGTTCTGGATGAATACGCGGCGCAAGGCGTCGACCCGCGCGACAGTTCGCTCAAGGTCGGGATATTCGGGGCCGAACCCTGGACCAACGCCATGCGGTCCGAGATCGAAGCCGCGTTCGACATGCATGCCGTCGATATCTATGGCCTCTCCGAAGTCATGGGCCCCGGCGTCGCCAATGAATGCGTCGAAACCAAAGACGGGCTGCATATCTGGGAGGATCATTTCTATCCCGAAGTGATCGACCCGCAAACTGGCGAGGTGCTGCCCGATGGCGAATTGGGAGAGCTTGTCTTTACCTCGCTGACCAAAGAAGCCTTTCCGATCATTCGCTACCGCACCCGCGATCTGACCCGCCTTCTGCCGGGGACGGCGCGGTCGATGCGGCGGATGGAAAAGGTCACAGGCCGCAGTGATGACATGATCATCCTGCGCGGCGTGAATGTGTTTCCATCCCAGATCGAAGAACAGCTGATGTCCGTCACGGGGCTGGCCCCGCATTTCCAGATCGAACTCAGCCGCCCGGACCGGATGGATGTAATGCGCGTGCTGTGTGAGGCCGCCGCCGGGCATGAAACCCCACAGGCGCGCAAGGCGGCGTCATCCGATCTGGCGCATCGGATCAAGGCCAGCATTGGCGTCAGCGTGACCGTGGATGTCGCCGATCCCGGCGGCGTGGCCCGCAGTCAGGGCAAAGCGGTGCGCCTGATCGATCTGCGCGGCAAGGGCTGAGCCATGCCGCGCGGTATTGCCAAGGATCACGTCGCCAAACGCGCGGCCCTGCGCAAAGGGGCGGCGCGCTATTTCGCGCAGAACGGCTTTGACCGCGCGTCGATGACAGGCGCGGCCCGCAGCTGCGGCATCTCCAAGGCGTTGATTTACCACTATTATGATAGCAAGGAAGCGTTGCTGGTCGATATTCTGGACGCGCATCTGTCCGAACTTGTGGCCACGGTCGAAACCGCGAGCGGGCAAGGGATGGAGCCGCTGATTGCCGCGATCCTCGTGGCCTATGAAGACGCCGCACCCGAACATCGCCTGCAGCTTGATGCGCTGCACACGCTGCCGCCCGATCAGAAAGCGCCGCTGCGCGACATGCAGAAACGGCTGGTCAGCGTCATGATGGACGAAATCAACGCCACGCGTCCCGGTCTGCCGCCTGACCGCTTGCGCGCGGCGGCGATGACGGTGTTTTCGATCCTGAACTGGTTCTATGTCTGGCATCGCCCCGGCAAAGGCTTGTCGAGAGGCGATTACGCCGCCTTGGCCGCAGAGTTTGTTCAGGGCGGATTGGACCGGATCTAGCGGTTGGCGTAGGGCGGGGTTCACCCCGCCGCTGGGTCAGCGCACGCTGCGGTTGGGGCTTGTTAACCCTTTTTTGGCAATTTGAGCGAGCCATGGCAGGCCGGGGTCAAAACCGGCCAAAACTCAGGATACGGCCCGGCGGTGTCATCCGCCGGAGTGACGGTAATTGCCCAAAGCGGAGTCACAGCCCGCCCATCATCCGAAACGGCGCCGAGGACCGAAACCCGAAAGCCGAGACCATATGAGACAGCCGGCGCGATCACCGGCTGGGACCATTTGCAGCGACCGGGGTTTCCCGGCGGGGCGCGGTGATGCTGCGCTCCGCCACCTATGTCTTACGGGGCGGCGGGGTAAACCCCGCCCTACGCAGGCCTCTCAGGCCGCGACCAGCTCTCCAGCCAGTGCCTTGTCGATCAGGGCAATGGTTTCCTCGACGCCGTAAAGCGCGATGAAGCCGCCAAAGCGCGGCCCCTGCGAGGCACCGAGAAGCACCTCATATAGCGCCGAGAACCACGCCCGCATTGGATCGAACCGCTCTCGCCCGATCGCATAGACCACTGATTGCAAGGCTTCATCCGTCCGCTCACCGTCATAAGCGGCCAGCGCATCGCGGAGTGCTTGCAACGCCTCGCGTTCGGGATCAGTGGGCAGGCGGTAGGTCAGCGTCGGTTTCACGAAATCATTGAAATACCGCACCGCAAACCCCGCCGCCTGATCCAGATCGGGATGTGTTTCGGGTGTGGCTTCGGGCGCGTAACGCTGAATGAACCCCCAGAGTCGGTCCTTGTCTTCCGCCGCCGATACAGTGGCAAGGTTCAAGAGCATCGCAAAGGGCACCACCATGTTCGAGGCCGGGACGTTGTGACCATGAATGTGGAACACCGGATTGTTCAGCTTGGCCTTCGGCTCCTGTCCCGCGTAGGCGCGTAGCTGCTGATGATATTCATCCACTGCCTTCGGGATCACGTCGAAATAGAGCCGCTTGGCCGTTTTCGGCTTTTGATACATAAAATACTGCAGGCTTTCCGGCGCGGCATAGGTCAGCCATTCCTCCATCGACAGGCCGTTGCCCTTGGATTTGGAAATCTTCTGGCCCAGCTCGTCATTGAACAGCTCATAAGACAGCGATTCCGGCGGCTGCTTGCCCAATGCGCGGCAGATCTTGCTCGACTGCGTTACACTGTCGATCAGATCTTTGCCCGACATCTCGTAATCCACGCCCAAAGCGGCCCAGCGCATGGCCCAGTCAGGCTTCCACTGCATTTTCACGTGGCCGCCGGTGACAGGGATCTCGACGCGCTCGCCATCGGGTTCTTCATAGACGATCGTGCCCTTGGCGACGTTCCGCTCAAGCGTGGGCACCTGCAGCACATGGCCGGTTTTTGGGCTCACCGGCAGGAAGCAGGAATAGGTCGCTTGCCGTTCGGCGCCCAGCGTGGGCAGCATGATCTCTTGGATCTTGTCGAACCGTTCCAACGCGACCAGTAGCATTTCGTCAAAACGGCCGGATTTGTAATAGTCGGTGGCCGAGGCGAATTCATATTCGAACCCAAAACTGTCGAGGAAATCACACAGCATCGCGTTGTTGTGCTGGGCAAAGCCCTCATGCGTACCAAAGGGATCACGCACCTGCGTAAGCGGCAGGTTGAGGTCTTCTTTGAGCTCCTCCTGCATCGGCACATTGCCCGGCACCTTGCGGAACCCGTCCATATCGTCCGAAAAGCAGATCAGCTTGGTTGGGATGTCCGAGATCATTTCGAAGGCGCGGCGCACCATCGTGGTGCGAGCGACCTCTCCAAAGGTGCCAATATGCGGCAGACCACTGGGACCATAGCCGGTCTGGAACAGCACAAACCCCTTTTCGGGCGGCGCTTTCTGATAGCGTTTGAGAACCCGGCGCGCTTCTTCAAAGGGCCAGGCTTTCGACGCAAGCGCCACATCGCGCAGATCAGTCATGTCACACACTCCAGAAGGGTCCTCGGGCGCGGAATTCCGCCGCACCATCGCCCGGCGTCCTATTGTGTCCGCCCGGTCGCGTCAATATTGTCAGGGTCGCAGAACAACGCTTGGAAAGGTCCAGCATGCAAGACGAACCGCTAAAGGTTTTCACCGCGCAGGATTGCCTGATTGCGCTGATGGTCGCGATGTCCGCCTCGGACGAGACAATCCGCACCTCGGAACTGGTCAAGATCCAGTCTGCGGTGAACATGCTGCCGGTCTTTGCCGAATATGACGTGGATCGGATCCAGGTCATCAGCCAGACGGTGTTTGACCTTTTCGATCAGGAGGATGGTCTGGACGCGCTCTTTGGCCTGATCCGCGCCAACCTGCCCGAGCGGTTGAACGAAACCGCCTATGCGCTGGCCTGTGACGTGGCCGCAGCTGATGGGATGCTGATGGAGAGCGAGCTGCGCTTGCTAGAAGAGGTGCGTCACGAGCTGGACATCGACAGGCTGGCTGCCGCCGCGATCGAACGCGGCGCCCGCGCGCGGCACGTGACCTGACTGGCAACCCCTCCCGCCCGCACGGTGCGGATCACAGATCCGCTTGGGCGGTTTGGGCCAGGCAGCGCGCCTGCGGCGCGCTGGGCATTGTCTGCCGAGCCTCCTTAGATAACGCTTTGAGTTAGCGATAGTGCCCGGCGGGGTGTGACCCGACATGCGGGCACAACAGGCAGGCACTCGACCTCATATAAGGGCAAGACCACATCCCCAATGGCTGTCTGAACAATCCTCCTTGCCCCACGCACGGAGCGTGCTCCCGCTGCTCTGTCATGGATCAAAGATCCATTCAGAGCTTTTGGGCGGGGCAGCGCGCCTGCGGCGCGCTGCGGTAATGCTTGGTGCCACCACGCCGC
>JABSSB010000147.1 GCA_013214715.1 Paracoccaceae bacterium
AAGACGTTGACAGGAAAAAAGCATGACCACCGCGCAGCATGATGCCTTGAAAGACTATATCCAAGCCAGCCTGTTGGGGGGGCAAAGCGTTGCTGATGACGATGAGTTGCTGCTCAGCGGAATGATAGATTCTTTGGGTGTGATGGCACTGGTGGGTTTTATCGAACAAACCTATGGTTTCTCTGTCGCATTCGAGGAGGTTACCCTCGAACGTTTTTCCACGCTTGGCGCGATACGCAGCTATGTTGCTGAACGCAACGTTTCCGCCGACGCGGCAGGGTGATCTCATGCAGCCGTTAACCCATAGCCAACGTCTGTTCTGGCAAGGACAGCAACTGGACCCATCCGCCCCGCTTTACAACATGGCTTGGCGGTTTGACCTTGAGATGTCTGTCGACCCTGAAGTCTTCAGCACCGTCTTCGCCGATATGGTGCAGGCAAATGCAGCGCTTCGGGCGACATTTCATCAGAAAGAGGGGAAGCCCTTTTGCCAAATAGCGGAGACTCTGCCCGAGCCGTTATCCATAGAAGACTGGTCGTCTGATCCGACATCAGAGCGGCTTGATCAGTCAATCTGTGACTGGACACAGGCACCGTTTGACCTGTCTCGCACAACCCTGCGTAGTCGCCTGATCAAATGTGCCCCAAACCACTGGGTTTGGCTCTTGTGCCAACACCACATCGCCTGCGATGCGCAATCGGGCGCAAATATGTTCACTGACATGTCCCGACGGTATCTGGCCGCACGATCAGGGCAACCCGCCCCTGCCCCGGTTGTTGCCGCGATTCCGCCTTCAAAGGAGCATCTGCTCACACATGCGGTTACGCGTGCCGTCGTGCCTGCGACACCGCCCTATGGCTCAGAAGGAGTGAAGGAGGCCCGCTCAACCCGTCGGATCGTGGGGTTGGATGATCGTGACCACCAGCAGCTTGATACGGTCGCGGCGGATCCTGCGTTTCGCATGTTTACACCCGATCTGTCGCGCCTTGCACTGTACCTGACGGCCTATGTCGCATTGTTGCACCGCGTGACAGGGGATGAGCACGTGACGCTTGGCCTGCCTTCCCATAACCGCATGACCCCAGACGCAAGGCAGGCCTTTGGCCTTTTTGTCGACGTCCTGCCCTTTGAGGTTTCGGTCTCGCCCGAGGACCGACTGGTTGATCTACATGGCAGGATCAAAACCGGATTGGGCGCGTTTTTGAAATCAGCCCAAAACGGTGCAGGGCCTGACACCGACAGTGCCCGGATCAGCGCCATCTGCAACTTCATTCAAGCTCGCTTTGGTCTTTTCGCCGAACACCCGGCGCACGTCCAATGGCTGCATAGCGGCGCGCATGATACCAATCATGTCATGCGGCTTCAGATCATGGATTTCCATGGAACTGGCCGCGCGCAAGTCGCATTGGACCTTCATGATGAGATCGCCGCCAATGCTGCTACCGAGCATTTCCGCGCGATGTTCCGGGCTGTGCTAAACACACCTGAAACATGCGTGAACGCGGTCGACCTGTCCGACGGTCAGGCCACGACATCCTGCCTGACAGGTGCCTTAGAACCGGAAGGCACCCCGGCCACGCTCTTGTCCGCATTCGGCAAAACCGTTGCAACAATGCCCCAAGCTGCGGCCATCTGGCAGAGTGGCATGAACATGACCTATCGGGAGTTAGAAGATGCCAGCCGTCGCATGGCGGCGCATCTGTTTCGCGAAGGCATCAAACCCGGGGAGCGGGTTGCCCTGCATCTGCCTCGCTCGGTCGATTACATCGTTGCGATGCTGGGCGTGTTGAAAGCAGGGTGCAGCTTTGTTCCGATTGCGATGGACAGTCCTTTTGCACGGGTGGAGCAAATCCTGTCGCAGAGCCGGGCAAAAGCCATTGTGGTTGGATTTCAGGATGCGCGCCGCTTTCCTGCCGCAAGTATCCTGCCGAAATGGCGCGGTGTGGACCCGGTGCAGGGCGATCTGCCGAACACTGACGCAACTGAAGACGCCTATGTGCTGTTCACATCAGGCTCAACCGGGACACCAAAGGGTGTTGCGGTCCCACATGGTGCATTCGCCCGTTACATCGCTTGGGCGGCGCGCAGTTTTGGTCCCGAGGGCGCAAAGGATTACCCGTTCTTCTCGTCAATCTCTTTCGACCTTACATTGACGTCTTTGTTTGTGCCCCTGATGACCGGTGGCGCGATCCGCGTCTATCCGGAACGGGGCCAGCCTGATCTGGCTGTGCTGGATGTTTTTGCCGAAGATGCCGTTGACGTGGTCAAGTTGACACCCTCGCATCTGGCATTGGTCAGCAAACAGGCAAGCCGCGTGTCGCGGATCAAATCACTGGTTCTGGGCGGGGAAAACCTGACCTCGCATCTTTGTCGGCAGGCACAGGACCGTCTGTCACCGGATCTGGAAATCATAAATGAATATGGCCCGACCGAAGCCGTCGTTGGTGCCATGTTGCACCGGTTTGATCGTTCTCGCGACACGGCGCCATCTGTGCAAATCGGCGAACCCGCCGACGGGATGGAGATCAGCATCCGCGACGGGGCGCTGAACCCTTGCCCGCCCGGCGTAACCGGGGAAATTGTGATCTCTGGTCGATTGGCACGGGGCTATGCCAATGACGCTGAATTGACAGCAGAGAAATTTGTGAAAGACCCCGCGACCGGCTCAACCCTGTATCGTAGCGGCGATCTCGGGCGGGTCACGCTGGACGGTGCGGTTCAGTATCTTGGTCGGCGGGATCAGCAGATCAAACGCGGTGGTATCCGGCTGGAGAGCGCGGAAATCGAAGGCGTGATCAAACGTTTGCCCGGTGTCGACGCGGTGCATGTCGCGCTCGTGACAGGGCGCAAAGACGCGAAGGCACAGTGCCGTCACTGTGGCATACCGGACAATGTGCCCGGCGCCGATTTCCGCGAAGCCGATCTATGTGGCACCTGCGCCGATTTCGACAGCTACAAAGACCGGGCACAGGCCTATTTCAAATCCGAGCATGATCTGCACCGCGAGATCACACGCGCCAAGAGCCGAAGCAAAGGCAAGTATGACGCGATCATGCTGCTGAGTGGCGGTAAGGACAGCACCTATGCGGCCTACAGGCTGGCGGCACACACTTCTCGGGTTCTGGCCCTGACATTGGACAACGGGTTCATTTCGAATGGCGCAAAGGACAATATCGCGCGCGTGACTGCGCATTTGGGCTGGGACCATCAGTATCTGCACACCGACAAGATGAACGAGATCTTTGTCGATAGCCTGAAGACCCATTCCAACGTCTGCCAGGGATGTTTCAAAGCTGTCTACACTCTGGCGTTTCGAAAGGCGCTGCATGATGGTGTGCCATTGGTCGTGACCGGCCTGTCACGTGGGCAGTTCTTTGAAACGCGGCTGACGGCAGATTTGTTCAGGCAGTCTGCGCCTACATGTGCGCAGCTCGATGATATGGTCAGCCAGGCACGCAAACGCTATCATGCGGAATCGGACAAACTGGCCGAGTTGCTGGACACATCGGATTTGCAAGATGGCCGGTTTCTTGATGAGATCGAGGTTCTGGATCTGTATCGGTATATCGACGTTCCAGTGGCCGAGATTTACGAATTCCTCGACACACAAACCGCCTGGCAGCGCCCGGCGGACACGGGCCGGTCCACCAATTGTCTGATCAACGATCTGGGCATTCATGTGCATAAAACCCGCGAAGGCTTTCACAATTACGCCCATCCCTATGCATGGGACGTGCGTCTGGGTCACAAAACCCGGCTCGAAGCTGTCGCAGAGCTCGACGACCAGATCGATGTGCCCAACGTCCTGAAGATGCTCGACCAGATCGGCTTTGACGAAGCTCTCGAGCGGCCTGCAAGGCTGATTGCCTATATCGCAGGGACCGATCTGTCCGAAGATGAGATCTGGCGCCTGTTAGATGAGCATCTGCCCGCAGGGATGCGCCCAGACCAGATTGCGTTGTTAGACCACCTGCCTTTGACAGATAATGGTAAAGTCGATGCCGCGCGCCTGCCTGAAACCGGCCAAACGCGGGCACCTGAGGATGATGTGACGCCTGCACAAACAGGCATAGAGCAGTCTTTGGTCGCGATCATTTCCGCATGTCTCGGTCAAGGTCAGATCAGCACGACCCGTGATTTTTTCGATCTTGGCGTCGACAGTTTGATGGCTATCGAAATCGCGATGCGGGCAAATGAAGCGGGTCTTTCAGTCCCGGCAGCTTCGGTTTTTGAACACCGGACGGTCCGCGCGCTGGCGCAATATGCCGAGCAGCTTGGCGCTATCGACAAAACGACTCCGGCAGAGTCAGACGATATGCTCCTGTCTTTAGACGATGACGATCTGTCGCGCATCGCGGAGGCATTGGACTGAATGGGCTATCCAAAGGGCGTTGCGGATATTCTGCCGCTGACCACAACGCAAAAGGGCATCCTGTATCACTCGATCGATCACCAAGCCGTGGCCGGGCAATATGTGGCGGTGGTGACCTGCCGCATCGACGGTGCGCTTGACCCGGATCGGTTTCGGGCCTCGGCGGAGGCGGTGATAGCCGGAAGTGACGCCTTTCGATCCGGCTTCGTCTGGTCTGGCGTGAAACAGCCTGTTCAGGTGGTGCGGGATGCGGTCTGCCTGCCTTGGGTCGAACTGGACTGGCAGGGCGTGGATGACATCGAGGACAGGCTGGACGCATTGATGGAGCTTGAAAAAGCACGTCAATTCAATCTGAAATCTGCTCCGTTGATGGCCATGACCCTCATCCGCCTGTCGGGCACCTCCTGGCAACTGGTCTGGACGGCGCATCAT
This sequence comes from Paracoccaceae bacterium, assembly GCA_013214715.1. Taxonomy (GTDB): domain Bacteria; phylum Pseudomonadota; class Alphaproteobacteria; order Rhodobacterales; family Rhodobacteraceae; genus JABSSB01. The sequence goes on from JABSSB010000147.1 coordinate 4,806, forward strand.
CTTGTCAGCGATGGGTGGTCAACGCAGGTCGCGCTGAACATGATGATGCAGCATTATTCAACGGGCAATCTTCCACGGATCACTGGGATCAAACCCTATCTATCGTGGTTGAAAGCGCAGGCGCCCGTCACCGATAAAGCATTTTGGACAACCTACCTGTCCGACTTGACCGCGCCCTGCGTTTTGCCTGCATCGCAGGATACACAAGCGCCAAAGCTCGACCGGCTCGACGTCAGGTTGGGCGCAGCGCTGCTGCAGGATGTAAAGACCTTTGCGCGGACACAGCATGTGACCGTCCACGCGGTTCTCGCAACGAGTTGGGCCTTGATTCTGCGACGGTTTCTGGGGTGCGATGACGTCGTGTTCGGAGAAACCAATGCCGGCCGGCCAGCCGAGATCCCGGGCATGCGGGAGGCTTTGGGCGCCTTCATCAATACGCTGCCTGTTCGCCTGCGTATCGAGGCCGGGCAATCCGTGGCCGATCTGATCCAGACCTATGCGCGGCAAAGCGTCGATCTGCATGCCCATGCCCATGCATCCCTGGCCGATGTTCAGGCCTGTGCACCATTGCCGTCAGGAACTGCTTTGTTTGACACATTATTCGTCAATGAAGCGGTCTCTCCCAGCAAGATCGAGCATGGAGAACTGGTGCTGTCCGAAATCAGGTCGACCCAGCCCAGCAACTATCCGCTTGCGTGTCTGGTCACACCGCATTCCGACTTCAAGGTCGAACTATATGTCGACACATCCAAACTCAGCCAAGAAAACGCTGTGGATCTGGTCGACCAATACCGCCAAGTGCTGAAGGCGGTCATTGCGCGGCCAGAGGCGGCAATCAAAGATTTGCTGCGACCTCTGGATTGGGACGTGCCCCTGACGCCGGCTACCGAAGCTCAAGATGTTGTCGAGCGTATTCTGGCTCAGGCTCGAACCCGGCCAAACAGCTTGGCCGTCAGCGATGAGACGGGCGGCTTGACCTATCAAGAGTTGATCGACCGCGCAGGCCGTATTGCAAATGCCCTGCAAAGCGCGGGCGTTTCCCCAGACGACCTTGTTCCGGTTGCCCTGCCGCGGGGCTGCGACAGCCTTGCTGCCTTTCTTGGGGTGATGATGGCGGGCGCTGGCTATGTGCCAATGGATCTCGACTATCCCCAACATCGGCTCAGCCAGATGCTCGACAGTGTTCGCCCCGGTGTTGTGATTGCGAGTGAAGGCACCAAATCTCAGCTTCCCGCCTATGGCGAAGCAATTGTATTGATCGGAGAGGCCGTCCAATATGATCCCATCGCTGAGCCGATCAGCGGGTCGCGCGCCTATGTGATTTTCACCTCAGGCTCGACAGACCGGCCCAAAGGCGTCGAGATTTCGCGCTCTGCCCTCTCCCTGTCGACAGGCGCGCGCGACAGCGTCTATGGAACCGGACCAGATGCTTATTTGCTTTTGTCATCTTTGTCTTTCGACAGTTCAGTTGCTGGAATTTACTGGACTTTGGCCACCGGCGGGCATCTGGTCATCGCCCCGACACGGATCGAACAAAGCCCAAAACAGCTTGGCGCGTTGATCGCGCAGCATCAGATCACCCATACTTTATGTCTGCCAAGCCTTGCGCTGGCGCTGCTGAAATCCGTACCAACCGGCATGCTCGGCAGTGTGCGAACGCTGATCGCTGCGGGAGAGCCTTTGCCCGCGATGTTGGTCGCAGAGATCGCGCAGACTCTGCCCAACTGCAGGCTCATCAATGAATACGGGCCCACCGAAGCAACTGTATGGTGCACGTCTTTCGATGCGACCGGTTTTGATGACGCAGATAGCGTTCCGATAGGGTCGGCCATTCCGGGCACTTGGGTCGGGGTCGTAGACCGCGACGACCTGCCACTGCCTGCTGGTACAGAGGGTGAAATCATTGTTGCGGGCGCCACGGTGTCGCGCGGGTATCTGGCGGACCCGGATCAAACCTCTGCCCGGTTTTTCACGCTTGGACGCGGTTCTGTCCCAGCCTATCGTACCGGTGATCTGGGCCGCTACGATGCGCAGGGGCGTCTGTTTTTCCTTGGGCGAAAGGACCGGCAGGTCAAAATAAGGGGTCACAGGATCGAGTTGTCGGAAATCGACGCTCTGGCCCAAGCGGCGGCAGGCGATACGAGTGTTGCAGTCTGCGCCTTGACAGAGTCTGCCGACACCTTCCTGATCGTCGCTCTGGACTGTGAGGCCGAGGATCCGATCTGCGCAGACGTGGCCCAAAGCCTGACAACCAAACTGCCCGCCGCGTTTCAACCAAGGCAAGTGGTGGGCGTCGGATCCTTTCCGCGTCTGCCGAATGGCAAGCTGGATCAAGCGCGTCTTGAGAAAATGGTCATGGCACAACCGAAACCGCCTGCCCGTCCAGATGCCGCAGATGACCTCGAAGCGCTTTTGATCACGATCTTTTCGGATGTTGTCGGCCGGGACTGTTCGGGGCGGGACACGAATTTCTTTGATCTTGGCGGCGACAGTCTGATGACGATTGCGGCCCATCTCAAAGCCGAAGATCAGGCCATTCGGTTCGAACCGCAGGACCTTTTCAGTCACCCGACCCCTGCCCTTCTGGCGCAGCGCGTGACCGAAAGACTGAATGGAACAGAGGGCAGCGATGCACGATCAGAGCTGCTGATCGCCAATGCCAAAGGGGCCAAACCGCCTTTGGCGCTGGTCGAAGGGTCTATCCCACTCTTTCGAAGCCTGGTGCAGGAGCTTGGGCCCGAACAGCCCATTGCCTTCCTCCCAAGCCTGCGTTTGCCACACCAGCCGGTGCCCGTTGGAAAAACCATCGAAGATCTTGCCGCCGCAAATCTGCAAATGATGAACAGCGTCCGACCTGACGCAGTTTGGACCTTGTGCGGCTTCTCGGTCGGGTGCCCAATCGCGATGGAAATGGCCCATCAACTGGGCCCGCGCCGCGCGCAGGCCTTGGCCTTGCTTGATCCGCCGTTCAAGATGATCGGTGCAGAGCCCGCGTGTCAGCCACTTTATTTTCAAAGCTACAAGCGCGCCCGCTACCTGCTGCGCGGTTGGAAGCTGAGACGCAAGGCCGCCAAGGCAGGATGGCCTGTGCCGCAAAACGATGATCAGCACTGGCACGAGGTCGATCGCGCCCTGCTTCTGGCCGTGACGTCCTATAGGGTTCCGAAACTGGCGCTGCGAAGTGAAATTGTGATCACGTCAGGCAATCCGGCTCTGGTCAAGGGAGATACTTTGGATACACATCTGCCAAACAAAACGGTGACAGAGCTCGGCCTCTCGCATGTCGATCTGATAAACCGGCCCGAAGGGCGGACCCAGGTTGCAGAGCGGTTGAAAGACTTGATGTCGGATCCGGAATGAGCATTGCGCTGAAGAAGGCCCGGTCGGCAAGACAACTGCCGGGATCGCGAAGGGACAAGAGATGAACGAGAAACTGATCCTTGGGGGTGTGTTTGGCATTGGACTGACCGTGGTCGGTGGGGTGTTTTTGGCCACGTCCCTTTCGCAGGACGACATATCCCAAACGGACGCATTCGCGGTTCCTGGCAAGCCCGCGATGACAGTCGCGGTTGCGCATGAGCTGTTCTACGAAGTCACGCCTGCTTTGCTGTTGGTGGTCTATGAGGCGTTTGGCGAAAGCCAAGAGGACGCGATCTATGACACATTGGCCAGCGTCACGCATGGCGAGGCGTTGGAATATCTTTATCTGGAACGCGTTGGCGCGATGGCGGGTGGCGGTCTTGCGGAAGACGAAGATCAGACGATCCATGAAATCAAGCTGCTGACCACCGAAGTGACACGGGAGGAGGCCACGCTTTTGATTGACGCCTCATGGCAGGTCATCGGCACCGTGGGCCATTCCGAACATATGCATGTGCGCGGCAACACCTATAGCGCGGATTTGACCATCGCACCGATTGACGGCGCCTGGCGGATCAGCAATTTCGACCTGCGGGACGTGAACCGCAGCGCCGCGGGCGAAACCTTTCTGGCCGAGCAGACGAACTGATGATCAAGATCGACAATCTGCGGTTTCGCTATCGCGATGGCGGCTTTCGGCTGCATATTCCTGAGCTGAGCGTGGGCGATCGCGACAGGCTTGCAATCGTGGGGCCAAGTGGCAGCGGCAAGACAACATTGCTCAACCTGATTGCAGGCATATTGGTCCCTGATGAAGGCAGCGTGCTCGTTGCCGACACGGATGTGACAGCCTTGCCCGATGCTGAGCGCCGTCGTTTTCGCGCCAGCCAGATCGGGTTCGTGTTTCAGGATTTTGCGTTGCTCGACTATTTGTCGGCGCGGCAGAATATCTATTACCCGTTTCGTATTTCCCCGGCCCTGAAGCTCGATGCCGAAGCACGCGAAATGGCGCAGGATCTGGCCGATGCCTGTGGGATCGGTGACAAGCTGGACCGTCATCCCAACGCGCTGAGCCAGGGCGAACAGCAGCGCGTCGCGATTTGCCGCGCGCTTGTCACCCGTCCCAAGCTGATCCTATCAGACGAAGCGACCGGGAACCTGGACCCGGACAGTAAAGCCCGCATTCTTGAACTGCTCTTTGAACAGTCTCACAAGGCGGGCGCTGCGGTTTTGGCGGTGACGCATGATCATGAACTGTTGCCGCGATTTGAGCGGGTGCTGGATTTTGCCCAGTTTCGCGAGCGGGTGGCGTCATGAACGCGATCTATCTGGCCTATGCCTATCTGCGCTATCACTGGGCGCGCAGCCTTGTTTTGGTGCTGGTGGCGGCATTGATCCTGTTTGTGCCAATCGCCACGCAAATCCTTCTGTCGACCAGTGAGCGCGCGCTCGTCGCACGGGGAGAGGCCACGCCACTTTTGCTGGGCAGTCGCGGCTCACAGCTCGATCTGACAATGTCAGCCTTGTATTTCTCAGATGAGCGCCCCGATCCAATCCCCATGCGTGAAGTCGAGCAGATCTGGGACAGCGATCTGGCCTTGCCGATCCCGCTGCACACCGCGTTTTCATCGAGTGGGTATCGGATCGTGGGCACAAGTCTGGACTATTTCGACTTTCGCGACCTGCGCCTTGCCGAAGGGCGCGGTCTGACCTTCTTGGGCGAGGCCGTGATCGGGGCCGATGTCGCAGCCGCGCTTGGGGTGGGCGTCGGGGATGCCCTCGTATCATCGCCCGAAAACCTCTTTGACCTCGACGGTGTCTATCCGCTCGAGATGCCGATCGTCGGCGTCTTGTCCACCACCAACACCCCGGATGACGAAGCGATCTTTGTGGACATCAAAACGGCCTGGGTCATCCAGGGCATCGGGCATGGCCATGAAAACGTCGTCACAGCCGCCGATATTGCAGCCGGCACGGATGCCATCGCCAACGCCGCAGTTGTGCAATATCAACGCATCACACCCGACAATATTGAAAGCTTTCACTTTCATGGGTCGCAGGATGCCTTCCCGGCGTCATCCGTGATCGTCGTGCCCTATGACACCCGGTCGGCCACAATCTTGAAAGGGCGCTACCTTGCGCCGGAGCTTCCTACGCAGCTGGTTGCGCCGGATCAGGTCATCGCCTCGCTCGTCGATCGCATCTTTCGGATCAAATCCCTGCTGGACGCGGTGACCGCGATCATCGCGGTCGCGGCCTTGGCCGCCGTCGGGCTGGCTGTGTTTCTTAGCTATCGCCTGCGCGCTCGCGAAATTGTCACCGCGGTCAAGCTCGGCGCCCGGCAGGGCATGGTCCTGCGGCTCTTGGCGACAGAGACGCTCGCGCTACTTTTTGTCGCATCTGGATTAGCAGTGCTGGGGGCGGTCGTGATTTCGCAAAACTCGGATTCTTTGGTGGCCTGGTTGCTGGCCCTGGGATCGTAACAGGATGGAAAAAATGAAACATTTGATTGCTACGGCGTCCTTGGCGGCGATATGTGCCGCAACACCCGCTTTTGCGCATTATGGGATGATCATTCCAAATGACCCGATGATCAGCCAGGAAGATGGGCGTAGTGTGTCTCTCACCATGTCGTTTTCGCATCCGTTCGAAATGGACGGGATGCTGCTGGAGCGCCCGGCGGCTTTTTCAGTCACCCATGAAGGCAACACAACCGATCTGTTGGGCAGTCTGCAAAGCGCAACCGTGATGGGGGATGCGGGCTTTGTGATGGAGTATCCTCTGGATCGGCCGGGCACCTATATCTTCGCGATGGAGCCGCAGCCCTATTGGGAACCAGCGGAAGACGCTTTCATCATCCATTACACCAAGACCTATGTCACCGCTTTTGGCGATGATGAAGGCTGGGACACCGAACTGGGCCTGAAAACCGAAATCGTGCCTTTGTCCAAGCCGTTTGGGCTTTGGGAGCACAATGTGTTTCAGGGCATCATCAAGATGGATGGCGAACCCGTCCCCTATGCCGAGGTTGAGGTGGAATTCTTCAACACAGGCGGCACTGCAACCGTGCCGGATGAGTTGATGATCACCCAGACCGTCAAGGCCGATGCAAATGGTGTCTTCACCTATGCGCCCCCGTCAGATGGCTGGTGGGGCTTTGCCGCGCTGAATACGGCCGATTACACGTTGCCGCAGGATGGCGAAGAGAAAGCCGTTGAACTCGGCGCGGTGATCTGGGTGCATTTCGAAGCTTGGACGGGCCAGTGATCTATCGCCTGTGTCTTGCAGCCGTGTTGGCAGCTGCCCCAAGCTGGGCGGCTGCGCATCAATTGGTGGTCTTTGCCTCGGTCGATTGTTCGGCGGTCACGGTCGAAGCCAAATTCTCGAACGGGCGCATCGCCCAGCAGGGAGACATACGGATACTGGATGCCGACAACGCGTTGCTGCAAACCCTGTCTTTGACCGAAACGGGCACCGCCATTGTGCCGCTTGAGGGGATTGATACCTCTGCCGGGCTGGTGGTCGAGGTGGATACGGGCAGCCATGAGAACTATTGGATTGTCACGCCTGAAGACATTGCACGCAATTGCGGGAGCTGAGCTGATGAACAAGGCCCTGAAATACATAGTCGGCCTGCTGGCTTTATTTACTGCCCAAAGCCTCATGGCTGATGAACGGCCGCAAATCGTGGCCGTGAATTACCCGCTGGCCTATTTCGCCGAGCGTTTGATCGGAGATGACGCAGATATCAACTTTCCAGTGCCACAGGATGTGGATCCGTCTTTTTGGCGCCCAGGCATCGCTGACATCAGCGCCGCGCAAGCTGCGGACCTGATCTTGCTGAACGGTGCGAGCTTTGCGACATGGATCGACCGGGTGTCACTGCCACGCTCTCGACTTGTGAACACGTCATCGGCTTTGACCGATGCGTTCATCCAGACAGAAAGCATCACGCATTCTCATGGCGATGGCGGGGAGCACTCTCATGAAGGGGTGGCGTCGTATCTATGGCTGGACCCGACCCTCGCCAAAGGACAGGCCGAGGCCATCGCCGCTGCCATCGCGCGGCGCGATTTGGCACCGGCAAATGATATCTATGCACGGCTCGAAAGGCTTGGTGTCGAACTGGACGCGTTGGACAGCGCGACGCGCGACAGTCTGGCACCTCTCAGCGATACGGCCATGATCGCGACCCATCCGCGCTACCAGTATTTTGCCCGTCGAAATGGTCTGACCATCGCGTCCCTGGAATGGGATGCCGGCGCCGCGCCAACCAAAGAGGAACTGGCTGATCTCACGTCCCTGATGACGGAAACCGATGCTCGCATTCTGATATGGGAAGCCGAACCACCGCAGGCCGCATTGCAAGCCACACAAGAGCTGGGTCTTGTGAACGTGGTGTTCCCTACAATGGTGCACGCCCCGAGCGATCTGGACTATCTCGACTCGTTTGAGGCTTCGGTCACCGATTTGATCGAAGCCGCAGGCCAGATATCGACCAATTGATCAGAGCCTGTATCGGCCTCAGGCTTTCACGAGATGATTGTCGCGATCATAGGGGCCTGGCGCAATCACCGTAGCGTTGGTTACATCACCCAACAAATCGAGAGAGAGCGTCTGGCCCGACACTGAGAGTGTCGGGTCTATAAAGGCCAGTGAGCAGCCTTTTCTGACTGGTACAATTTGATGGTTGACCTGCCCCCCACTGGTCCCTCGTTCATGACGAGCGTCTGCGGGTTTGATTTTGGTAGTCGTCGGTTTCGGGCTTGGCAAGCGCGCCGGGCGCGGAGCCCTCAAATTGCTCAAGCGTCCGGCGCGCTTCTGCGGGTGTGTGGTTTTCGAGCGATGAGTGTGGCCTGACTTGGTTGTACCACCCGCTGGTGCCCTGTTGCAAAGGCACCTCAGGAGAAGGCCACAAACGCAAAGACGGGCCGCAAGATATGCGGCCCGCCTGGCAAGAAGATTTGGAGATCAATCCAGCGACGCGATGGTAAAGGGCAAGCGTACCGTATCGCTGCCCAGGTAGATCCAGTTTTCACTGTCCAGAACCTCCTGCAGCTCATCCTCTTCCTCGGAGGCAAACCCGGTGAAGTTGAAGAGTGGGAAGCCGGTCACGCCAAGCGCGCCATTGCGGAACACGTTGGTGCTGTCACCAAAGCTGCCATAGCGGACCGTGTCGATACTGGTTTCGACTCCGATCCCATAGACAAAGCCCTGCCCGCCATTGACGCTGACACCTTTCTCTCGGCGGTTCAGAACCAGCACGCGATCGGTCAGCAGATTGTTCTCGGCAAAGATGGTGAAACCGATCTCCCCTCCGAGATTTGCCAGAACCTGCGCGGTGTCCACCGTGCTGAGATCGTCATAGGTGGTCTGTGCAAACAGGCTGAAGCCACCCTGTCGGAAATAGGTGTCATCTTCGATCACCACCCGCTCGCCCAGCAACACCGGGCCGGAATGGTTGACCTCGCCAGTTCCGATAAAGACATCCTGAAGCGTGGCCACATAGACAGCCGGATCACGGGTTTCGACATCTGGGTTGGTGATGTCGAACGGATCCGTCACCGTCAACATGTCCCCCTCGCCCAGCGTGTTGACCACGACTTCGTCAGCCGCCTGCTCTTGCCCATCCCGGATCGTGAAGATCAGACCATCTTCCGGCGTTTCGTCATGCAGATCGGCCGTGACGATATCACCCCGCAGGTTGATCTTGTCCTTCGCAGAGATCAGACCACCGGTCAGCGCTGATCCATCGCCATAGGCGATCAGCGTTGCGGTGCGCGGAGACACCGCCGCACGCAGGCCATAGAAGGATGGCTCGACCAGGCGCAGCGCGGTTTCGTCACGCAGGTCGATCCGTGCCTCTCCAATCCGGGCCATGTCGAGATCGCCATTGGCGCTCAAGGTGATGTCGCCCGCCGCTCCCAAAAGGCCAACTGTCAGGTTGCCGGCATCGACATCAAGTGCCAGGGATCCGGTCTGCGACAATGCATAGCCGATCAGCACATCGCCAGCGGTCTCGCGATAGCCAAGGTTACCCAGTGCGAAAAGACCAAGCTCAGCGCCTGCCGACGTGTCGGCCGTGAATTGAACAAGCGTCTCGCCAGCCATTTCGCCACCAAAGGCGTAAAGGCCGATTGTGGCGCCCGTAATCGTCGCGGCATCGCTGCGCAAACTGTTGGCCCAGGATAGGACTACATCGCCAGCACCGGCAGCCACATTGCCGACGATCAGATCACCGCGCGCAAAGACATCCACCACCGCATCAGTGACCTGCGCAGCCTCCAGACGCACCGCATCTGTTTCAAGCACGTGCAAGTCGCCGGCCGTCACCGTTGCATCCAATCGATCGACCTGTGTGGTCAGACCGATCGGTCCCGCATTGGCCAAAGCACCCAGCCGAAGCGTCGTCAGGGCGCCCTTTTCATTGGCGGTCAGCGTCGTTCCGGTGCCGGCCTGCATAGTCAGCGTTCCTCCGACCGAGAGGACAAGGGCCAGATCCGTCGCATTCGTGGTTTCAAACTGTCCAATGACCATGTCGCCGGCAACATCCACATCGATCGTTCCGGTCTTGGAATATACGGTCGACCCAGCAGAGAGCAGCGCGTTGCCTCCTACATCCATATCGATCGCGCCACCTTGGCTCGTGACCGAGCCACCAGCGGATTGATCCAGATCTCCGGTGACGGCCAGCATGATGGACTGGCCGGTGGTGGTGAGGTCGTAACCTGCATCAAAACGGGCATCGCCATCCACATTCACCGTAAGTGGCCCGGAGAAGCTTTGCAAGGACGCGGTCGCACCAATGTCAAAGGCCCCTGTGACACCCACTGTCAGTGCCCCGGCATCCGCCGTCAGGCCCAGGCCGGTGCCGATCGTGGCGCCTGCGCCCGCGCTCAGCGACAGATCGCCCGTTGTCGCACGCATCATCGCGGTATCACCCAGATCCAGCGCCCCGGTGGTCGACAGCGCGAGGCTGTCACCAGTGGCCGAGAAACGCTCACCAATGGTCACATCCCC
>JABSSB010000148.1 GCA_013214715.1 Paracoccaceae bacterium
GTTGGCCGCGCTGGCCATTGGCACGGCGTTCACCTCCATCGGTGGCCCGGTCTACCTTGCGGTGGCGCTGGTTTTGAATGCCATGTTCCTGAAAGGCGCGTTCCAAATCTGGCGCCGCGACGAATTGATATCGGAGGTCGATAACTACGCGGTGGAGCGGCGTTTCTTCCGGCTTTCGCTCCTGTATCTCTTCCTGCATTTCGGAGCCATTCTGGTTGAAGCCGTTCTGAAACCATTCGGATGGGGAGGCTGGGCATGAGCCTGAGCAAAACACATGAGCTGCATCAGCGCCGCTTTGGCCGCAATCTGGGCGTTGGGCTGGTTTTGGGCGCTTTCATCTTGCTGGTGTTCGGGCTGACGATTGCAAAGATCTCCACCGGGGATCTGGCCGTTCAGGCGCCTTCGGGGATGGAGGCATCTCAATGATCGCCACGCTGTCTAATGTGCAAAAGACAGTTGTGAAATGCGTCGGCGTCGTGCTGATGTTTGGCGGATTGGCCTGGGCTTCTGTCCCGTTTTACGACTGGTTCTGCCGCGTGACCGGGTTTGGTGGCGCAACGGATGTCGCCGAACGCGGGTCCGACGTGATCCTCGATCAGACGATCAAAGTGCGTTTTGATGCATCCAAGGAACGCGGGATGCCGTGGGAGTTCAAACCGGTTGAGCGGGAGATGGAGATCAAGATCGGCCAGACTGGTCTAGCTTTCTATGAGGCCTACAACCCCACGGATCGGCCCATTGCCGGTTCGGCCAGCTATAACGTGACACCCTATGAGGCCGGGGGCTTTTTTTACAAGATCGCCTGTTTCTGTTTTGAAGAGCAGGTTCTGCAACCCGGTGAGCGGGTCGAAATGCCGGTGACCTTCTATGTCGATCCCGAGATTGTGGACGACCGGGATGGTCAATTCGTGCATACGATCACGCTCAGCTACACATTCCATCAAATCGACCTGCCCGAGAACCATGCGTCACTCGAGGGCACGGCAGCGTCGCAAACAAATGAAACTGCCCTGAGGTGAGGGACACTTAATGGCACATGCTAAGAACCATGATTATCACATTCTGAACCCGTCCATCTGGCCGCTGTTCTCGGCCGGGGCAGCCTTTGTGATGCTGTTTGGGGCAGTGTTCTGGATGCATGGCGTGACGCCCTGGCTCTTTTGGGCGGGCTTTATTGCGCTGCTTTACACGATGTGGGGCTGGTGGGGTGAAACCATTGCTGAAGATGCCGCCGGGGATCATACGCCAGTCGTGGTGATCGGGCTTCGGTATGGCTTCATCCTGTTCATCATGTCCGAGGTGATGTTCTTCTTTGCCTGGTTCTGGTCCGCCATCAAACATTTCATGTATCCCATGCAGGATTATTTCGGCACGGAATATGTCCAGCCAGAGATATATGCGATCGATCCTCTGCATCTGCCGTTGATCAACACACTTGTGTTGCTGCTGTCGGGCTGTGCCGTGACATGGGCGCACCACGCGCTGGTGCATGGCAATGACCGTAAGGCGATGGTGCAAGGTCTGGCCATCGGGATCGCGTTGGGCATCATCTTCACCGGGCTGCAGGCCTTTGAATATGCCGAGCTGATCCTGCACAAGGACTGGACCTTTGGCGGCGACATTTTCTATTCGAACTTCTTCATGGCCACCGGCTTCCACGGTTTCCACGTTCTGGTCGGCAGTATTTTCCTGATCGTCTGCCTTGTACGTGTGATGAAAGGGGCGTTCACGGCGGAACGTCATGTCGGGTTCGAAGCGGCCGCCTGGTACTGGCACTTCGTGGACGTGGTTTGGCTGTTCCTGTTCTTCGCCGTATACCTCTGGGGTCTTAGCACTGTAGGTTGATCGCGGCGTTTCCGGTTGCGCAGCGCGAACCGGATGGTAACAGACAGGACGCGCGGGGTACCTTCCCGCGCGTCTTTTTCTTGGAGCAGGGGGCGTGATGCGCCGCATTCTCTTTCTGGTGATTTTTGGACTGACCGGCGTGGCGGTTCTGGTCGCGCTGGGCAACTGGCAGGTGCGACGTCTGGCGTGGAAAGAAGGCGTGCTGGCCGAAATCGAATCCCGCATCGCCGCCGATCCTGTGGCTCTGCCCGCCAGTTTCACCCCGGACGTCGATCGCTACATGCCGGTGGCTGTCAGCGGCACATTCCTGCCCGGTGAATTGCTGGTGCTGGTGTCACGCAAGCGCGTTGGTCCGGGCTATCTGGTGATCGCACCTTTTGAAACGGATGACGGACGCCGTATCCTTGTTGACCGCGGGTTCATCCGAACAGAGGCGGCTGGCACAGCCCGCGCGTTGGGCCGGGCTGAGATCACAGGGAATCTGCATTGGCCCCGCGAAACCGACGGCTACACGCCAGAGCCAGACGGGCAGGTCTGGTTCGCGCGCGAAGTGCCCGATATGGCTGCTGCGCTCGATACTGAAGACGTTTTGCTGGTGGCCGCGTCGCAGACAGACCCCGGCGTGACGCCCCTGCGTGTGGACACGGCGGGCATTCCGAACGATCACCTTGGGTATGCCATCACCTGGTATTCGCTGGCCGCAATCTGGGCCGCGATGACGGGATTCTTTCTTTGGCGCACGCGCGCCGCATCACAGGCTGAGACATGAAATACATCTCTACCCGCGGGCAGGCGCCCGAGCTGACATTCGACGAAGCCATGCTGACCGGGCTGGCCCGCGATGGGGGCCTGTATGTGCCCGCCGAAATCCCTAGCTTCACCCGCGCCGAGATCGAGGCGATGGCTGGGCTGAGCTATGAAGAGATCGCTTATCAGGTGATGCGCCCCTTTGTCGGTGATGCCTTCACGGATGAAGAGTTCGCTGGCTGCATAACGCGGGCCTACAAAAGTTTCGGCCATGCCGCCCGCGCGCCCTTGGTGCAGCTGAACGAAAACCATTACCTGCTTGAACTGTTTCATGGCCCCACACTGGCCTTCAAAGACTTCGCCATGCAGCTGATTGGCCAGCTGTTCCAGCTGGCTCTGGGCAAGCGCGGGGAGCGAGTGACGATTGTTGGCGCCACCTCGGGCGATACAGGCTCTGCCGCGATTGAGGCGTTTCGCGGGCTTGAAAATGTGGATGTTTTCATCCTCTACCCGCATGGCCGCGTGTCCGAAGTGCAGCGCCGTCAGATGACGACGCCTGCCGACAGTAATGTGCATGCCTTGGCGCTGGATGGCGATTTCGACGATTGTCAGGCCCGCGTGAAGGACATGTTCAACCATTTCGACTTCCGGGATGGGGTGCGGCTGGCGGGTGTGAACTCGATCAACTGGGCGCGGGTTTTGGCACAGGTCGTCTACTACTTTACCTCAGCCGTGACGCTGGGCGCCCCGCGCCGCCGGATCAGCTTTTCGGTGCCTACGGGCAATTTCGGCGACGTGTTCGCGGGCTACATCGCCGGGCGCATGGGGCTGCCGATTGACCGGCTGGTGGTGGCGACCAATCAGAACGATATCCTGCATCGCTGCATCTCAGGCGCGGGCTATCACAAGGGTGCGGTACTGCCCTCGATCAGCCCGTCGATGGATATTCAGGTATCGTCAAATTTCGAGCGCGCCCTGTTTTTCGCTTATGACCGTGACGCCGGTGCCGTGCGGCAACTGATGGATGAGTTGAAAGCGGGTGGCTTCGACGTGTCCCAAGGCGCGCTGGAGGCGTTGCAGGACATCTATCTTTCGGGTCGGGTGTCCGAGGAAGAAACCTCGCAGGCAATCACCGATTGGCTGGCCACGACCGGAGAGCTGCTCTGCCCGCATTCGGCCATCGGTGTGAAGATTGGCGAAGATCTGCGGGAAGCGGCGACGCCGATGGTCACGCTGGCGACCGCGCATCCGGCAAAATTCCCGGCGGCGGTCGAAGCTGCGACGGGCGTTCATCCGCCTCTTCCCCCGCGCATGGCAGACCTGTATGAACGTCCGGAACGGGTGACCCGGATCGCCAATGATCTGGACGCCATCGAGACGCATATCAAAGGGCATATCGCCAAGTGACTGTCAGGCAAGACCAGCTGGCCAATGGGGTCCGCATCGTAACCGAACACATGCCGGGGCTCGAATCGGCCTCGATCGGGATTTGGGTCACCGCGGGTGGCCGTCATGAACGGCTCGACCAGAATGGCATTGCGCATTTTCTGGAGCATATGGCGTTCAAAGGCACTGAGACCCGCAATGCGCTCCAAATTGCTGAAGCGATTGAAGATGTGGGCGGTTATATCAACGCCTATACCTCGCGCGAGGTGACGGCCTATTACGCCCGTGTTCTCAAGGATGATGTGGCGCTGGCCTTTGACGTGATCGCCGATATCGTGCTTAACCCGATCTTCGACCCGCGCGAGATCGAGGTTGAACGTGGCGTGATCCTGCAGGAAATTGGCCAAAGCCATGACACGCCCGACGACGTGATCTTTGACTGGTTGCAGGAAGACAGTTACGCCAACCAACCTTTGGGGCGGACCATTCTGGGCCCGAGCGAACGCGTAAGCGCCTTCAGTGTCGAAGACTTCCGAGGCTTCGTGGCCGAGCACTACGCACCCGGGAACTTGATCATTGCGGCCGCCGGTGCGGTAGATCACGATGCGCTGTTGCGCATGGCCGAAGACATGCTGGGCCATCTGAGCCCGCGCAAGGCCTTGGTGGCCGAGCCAGCGACGTTCACTGGCGGGCAGACGATCCGGGAAAAGAACCTTGAACAGGCCCATTTCGCCATGGCTTTTGAAAGCCCCGGCTACATGGATGACGCCATTTACACCGCGCAGATCTGGTCGACGGCTTTTGGCGGCGGCATGTCCTCGCGCCTGTTTCAGGAGGTCCGCGAAAAACGTGGTCTTTGCTACACAATTTTTGCCCAGACCGGCGCCTATGCCGATACCGGCTCGACCATGATTTATGCGGGCACGTCAGGCGATCAACTGGGGGAGTTGGCGCAGATCACCATTGACGAGATGAAGCGTGCCGCCGAAGACATGACACCCGAAGAGGTCGCGCGCGCCCGCGCCCAGATGAAGGCGGGGATGCTGATGGGGCTGGAAAGCCCGTCGACCCGCGCCGAACGTCTGGCCCGCATGGTGCAAATCTGGGACAAGGTGCCCGCGCTGGAAGACACGATTGCCCGCATCGACGGTGTGACCACCGGAGATCTGCGGACCTTTGCCGAAGAGATCGCCACGCAGGCGCCGGCCGCTCTGGCCCTTTATGGTCCGGTCTCGGGCGCGCCCGATCTGGCGCAGCTGACGGAGAGGCGCGCCGCCTGATGCTGCTGAACAAGCGCAAGGTAAAGCTCGAGACCGAGCGCCTGACGCTGCGTCCGCCGACCCATGCGGATTTCCGCACCTGGGTTGCCCTGCGGCAGGACAGCCGCGATTTTCTGACCCCGTGGGAGCCAAGCTGGGCTGCCGACCACTTAACCCGTAAAGCTTTCACGAACCGAGTCTATTGGGCACAGCGCTCGATCTCCGGGGGGACGGCACTGCCGCTGTTTCTGATCCGTCGCGCCGATGACACGCTGTTGGGGGCGATCACGCTCGACAATATCCGCCGTGGTCCGGCGCAGGCGGGCACGCTGGGTTATTGGACCGGGGCGGCCCATGCACGGCAGGGATACATGCGCGAGGCCATTCAGGCCGTTGTGCATCATGCCTTCACCCGCATCGACCTGTCCAGGATCGAAGCCGCCTGCTTGCCCGAAAACAAGGCCTCGCGCGGGGTGCTGGAGACATCGGGCTTCAAGTATGAAGGCGTGGCGCAAAGCTATCTTCAGATCAACGGGCGCTGGCGAACGCATGTTTTGTATGCATCGCTGCGGTCAGACCGGCGCGGGCGCACCGACGCGGGCTGACCCCTCTGGACCGTTTCCCGCCCGGCACTAGTGTTCTGGTCAGGGAAATATGGGGTAGAGCAATGCGTGTGATTTTGGCCGTGGTGGTTGTTGTGCTGACTGCTATGGGCGCAACCGCGCAAGACCATCGGGCAAGCCACTGTATCGCCATTGCCAATGCAGCACCCGGCCTGGAATACATCCAGAAGGCCAGCTGGCGCGCACCTGTTCCCGAGTTTTCCGTGCGCATCAGCTATATCGCTCATGCGTCTTTCCTGATCCAGACGCCGGGCGGATTGAACGCGGTCACAGACTACACAGGCTATGTCGGTGATGCCGAGTTGATCCCCGACGTGGTCACGATGAACCACGCCCATTCGACCCATTGGACAGCCTCACCCGACCCGGCGATCCCGCATGTGCTGAAAGGCTGGGGGGAGGAGTTCGGCACCGGGATCGAACATCACCTTGATCTTGGTGAAATGCTGGTGCGCAATGTCTCGACAGACATCCGCTCTCAATGGGGCGGGTCAGAGCCGATGGGCAATTCGATTTTCGTCTTCGAGGTCGAAGGGCTGTGCATCGGGCATCTGGGTCATTTGCATCATATTCCCAATGACGAACAATTTGCAGCGTTGGGTCGGTTGGATGTGGTGATTGCCCCCGTCGATGGTGGCATGACCCTGCCACTGCCTGAGATGATCGCGACACTCACGCGATTGCGGTCTTCGGTGGTGATCCCGTCGCATTGGTTCTCAACCTATTCGCTGGATGCGTTTTTGTTGGGGATTGGCGATGTGTTTGCCATTGACCGGCAGCGCGGGCGAAGTTCGGTCGAGATATCGCTGCGAACCTTGCCTGACAGGCCAACGGTTGTGGTGCTGGACCCGGCCTCTTTCATTCGCAGTGATTTCTGAGCCCTTGCACCAAATCGTTTTGCGGGGCAGGGAGGGCATATGACACTCGCCTCTGCTGACGCCGAATTTCTTGATCATCTGACCGCGCAACTGCCTGCTGACACGCTGCGCGTGGCAGAGCCTCGCTATCTTGAAGAGCCGCGTGGGCGCTGGGATGGTCAGGCCGGCGCAGTGGCGCGACCGCGCACCGCAGACGAGGTAGCCACCATCCTGCGCGCCTGCAATGCCGCGCGTGTTGGCGTTGTCCCTTATGGGGGCGGCACTGGATTGGTCGGCGGTCAGATCTTGACCAACGGTCCCACGCCGCTTTTGCTGTCGCTGGAGCGGATGACAGATATCCGCGCTGTCCTGCCCGAAGAAAACGTGTTGCTGGCCGAAGCCGGGGCGACATTGGCGCAGGTTCAAGAGGCTGCAGAGGAGGCGGGGCGGCTTTTTCCTTTGTCCATCGCCTCGCAGGGCACAGCGCAAATCGGCGGCAATCTGGCCGCCAATGCAGGTGGCGTGAATGTGCTGCGCTATGGCAATGCGCGGGATCTGTGTCTGGGGCTTGAAGCGGTCATGGCCGACGGGTCGATCTGGAACGGGCTGACGCGGCTGCGCAAGGACAATACCGGCTATGATCTGCGAAATCTTTTGATCGGGTCGGAAGGCACGCTGGGCGTGATCACGGCCGCCGCGCTCAAGCTTTTTCCGCAACCGGCAGCACGTGGGACGGCGATGCTTATCGTGCCGGACCCGCAGGCCGCACTGGCGTTGCTGGCTTTAGCGCGCGATGAGGTTGGCGAAGCCGTGTCGAGCTTTGAGCTGATCCACCGCATGGGGTTTGACTTCCTGTCCGAAACCTTGCCCGACCAACGTCAGCCGTTTGAGACCCCGCCTGAATGGTGCGTGCTGATCGAATTGGGGCTGGGGCGCGGCAATGATCCTCAAGCCGCGCTGACCGCGATCTTTGAAGCAGCGGCCGAGAATGGACTGGTCAGCGATGGTCTGATTGCCCAGTCTCAGGCGCAACGAGATGCGCTTTGGGCGGTGCGCGAAACCATCCCGACGGCCAACCGGTTGATCGGCGCTGTGTCGAGCCACGATATCTCTTTGCCACTTGGCACGATTCCGGATTTTATTCGTCAGGCCCCGGGACACATCGCGACAATTGGGGATTTCCGGATCAATTGCTTTGGGCATCTGGGTGACGGAAACCTGCATTACAATGTCTTTCCTATGCCTGGAAAATCCCGTGCAGATCACGAAAACCAGCGGGTAGAGATCAAGCGTGCGGTGCATGATCTGGTTCATGAGATGGGTGGGTCGGTCTCGGCGGAACATGGGGTCGGACGGCTCAAGGTTGACGACCTTGAACGCTATGGCGATCCGACCAAGCTGACTGCAATGCGGGCGATCAAGACTGCTTTGGACCCGCTGGGGATAATGAACCCCGGTGCAGTGTTGCGAAATTCGTCATAGAACTGCGTAACTCAGGGTTGGTGATGCGAAAGTCGAGTTTGTCCTTTCGCAGACGCAGCATTTTTGGCACTTTCCGGCACATCTGATTTCGGCGAAACAAGGGCATCTCTGTGAAGAAGGTATACCGCAAAATCCGCAGAATCATGAGTCCTCTGAGGTATGAACGGAATTGGGGTCGGTATTTTGTTGATCATGAGAAAAAATGGTTAATGCTTGTGCCTTACAAATGCGGCTTCTCCACCATGCGAGCGGCGCTGGTCACGGACCCCAAACAGCCCATTGTGGAAACTTTGATGCGGCCCGGTGACAGCTTTGCTTTAGCCGAGCACACGGTGATGTTTGTGCGGGAGCCCAAAGACCGTTTGAAATCATATTACCGCAATTGGTTTCTGGAACCTACTCACGGCGTCGGACCAGAGCAGACACAATTTCGCAAGGCAAAGCGGCTGATGCGGCCGGCGGCCTTTCAAAGACTGATGACCGCGTCACCAGATGAACGCAACACGTCGGACTTTTTTATGGAGTTCCTCTACGAGCTGGGTCCGGGCATCATGAATGATGAGCATACGCAGCCTTTATGGAGCATCCTGTCGCCGTGTCAGGCGGATGTGGACGAGGTGAGCGAGATATTGAATTTCAAGGAAAATATTCCTTTCCTTGAGAAGCACTACGGCATCAAGCAAAGCGTCAAGAACACATCAAAGCGGTTGAACCCTGATCCTTTGGACTGCCCAGAACTCGATGACTACTGCCAAAGAATGTATGGTCGTGATTACGAAATGTTCGGGCGTTATTTCTGACAGCGACTGATCACAGGCCTTCGAATTCGCACAAGACGTGCACATCCATGCCCATCGCTTCAAGAACCTTGCGCCCACCTAACTCGGGCAGGTCAATGACAAACGCGCAGGAAATGATCTCTCCGCCCAGTCGTTCGACCAGTTTGATGCCCGCAGCGGCGGTACCGCCGGTCGCCAGCAAGTCATCGACCACAAGGATTTTTTCTCCTGGCTGGATCGCATCGTCATGGATTTCCACGATCGCTTCACCGTATTCCAGCGTGTATTCCTCGCTGATTGTGGTGCCTGGCAGTTTGCCCTTCTTTCGGATCGGCACAAAACCCACGGATAGCTGATGCGCGATGGCGCCGCCCAGAATAAACCCACGGGCTTCAAGCCCCACAACCTTGTCAATCCGCAGGCCCGCATACGGGTGCAGCATCTGGTCAATGGCCATACGAAAACCACGTGGGTCAGCGAAAAGCGTGGTCACGTCGCGGAACATGATCCCTTCATGCGGGAAATCGACAATGGTTCGGATGTAATCGCGGACGCTTTTTTGCGTAGGCATGGGCCACCTGGAGTTTCAATCTTCGACCCAAGCGGTGTGGCCTAAACCGCTGCAGGGATCAAGAAAAACGGCCCCGACAATGATCTGTCAGGGCCATTTGCTTACCAGCGTTTCCTGAACAGCGGCTGATACGCCGATTTTTTGAACCACCGGAGCCGGGGCCGGTCCGAAGACAGGCTGTCTTGAACCCAAACGCAGCGGGCAGAATAAAGTGTCATATCCAATCCTTTCTGCTAATCTCCGCGACGAGCTATCGACGCGGCCTGTAAGTAGTATATACAATATATATGCAATTTATCAAGAATGAGGACCCCGTGGCAAAGAAAAACGGCAAGAGCAGCAAGAAGGACAGTCAACTTGTGCTGCGATTGGATCGCGACGACCGGGATGCCTTTGTAGAACTCTGCAAAGAACTCGACACCTCGGCCGCACGGGAAATCCGCCGGTTCATCCGGCAGTTCATGAAAGAAAACAGAACGGATTAGCCCTGAACCTGCAAGACGCGCCCTGCCACGCTTGACAGCTTCTTCACAAGCGCAGGGTCACGTTTGTCTGGCGCAGTTAGGATTGCATAGTCCAGCGCGCGGTCACATCCATGCGGACAGGGCGCGCGCTCTGTGCCAAGGCGCGCGGGCAATCGCGCGACAAGATTGCGAGCTTTTTCGGCATTGCCGGTCAGGGTGGCGATGATTTGGGTCACATCGACCTCTCCGTGATCAGGATGCCAGCTATCGTAATCCGTTACCATCGCAACCGAGGCATAGCAAAGCTCTGCTTCCCGCGCGAGCTTGGCTTCGGGCATATTGGTCATTCCGATCACATCCGCCCTCCAGCTTTCGCGATACAATTTTGACTCAGCCAGTGTAGAAAACTGCGGCCCTTCCATTGCCAGATAGGTGCCGCTTTCGTGCATGGTGATCCCGGAGGCTGCGGCAACTTCAAGACAGGCCGCACCCAATCGCGGGCAGGTCGGGTGCGCGACCGAGACATGCGCCACACAGCCCGGACCGAAGAAGCTTTTTTCTCGTGCGAAGGTCCGGTCAATGAATTGATCGACCAGCACAAAATCGCCCGGAGCCATCTCTTCGCGAAACGATCCGGTTGCTGAGACCGAGATCACATCCGTCACGCCGAGCTGTTTGAACGCATCGATATTGGCGCGATAGGGGACGGAGGTCGGCGAATGCACGTGACCGCGCCCATGCCGCGGCAAGAAGGCCATGGCCACGCCGTCCAGGCGCCCGATCAGCACGTCATCCGACGGCGCCCCCCAAGGCGTTTTTACGCTTTGCCAGCGCGGCTCCTCTAGACCGTCGATCTCATAAAGCCCGCTGCCGCCGATGATGCCGATCATGGTTTGGGTCATTGGCCTCTCTCTCACTGTCTTTGCGCTGCGCTCACCATAGCCGGGGTGCGGCCGAAGAAAAGCGGTTACTCACGTCGGATCACGTCCGTGATCGCGGCAGCGCCAAGAGCGCTGATCACCCAGCCCGAAAAGGTGAAAAACGGGCAGGCTGCGGCCAGAGCCAGCATCGCCATCCCCGTCCGCATCTTCCCCCGCTCGGTCGCCAGGCCAAGACTGTCCTTGACAAGAAACCGGCGCAAAGCCCCGATGCGTTCTTTCATCAGTAGGTCCTGTCGCCGGGCCAAAACGCGTATCGCATCCGCCTCATGCGCGTCGTCACGCAGGATTTTAGCAAGCTGCGTAAAAGGTTGCGGATTGAACCCCTGCGCGGACAAAGCGCTGCGGCGACACCATCTCAACCGCGCCGCAATTGGCATTTCTGTCGTTATGCTGGAATAGGTAAAGCCCTTGAGAACAAGACTGACCTGTTGTTCTGGTGCCTTGTCCAGCCATGTCACATCATCGATCAAACCTGCAACCCGCGCGCTTTCGTAACTGAACATGCCACGTGTGACCGTGACATTCGAGCAGAAGACGTCTTCGGCCACGCGCATCCTGCGTGCGTTGAACGCCTGATCCGCCTCAGTGCTGAAACGCGCGTCTTTGCAGACAAGCTGCCCTTTGATAGTTGCGCCATTCAGGTCGACCTTCCCGACCGCGGTGAAATCCCCTCTCAAAAACACAGAGCGTTTGGCGGTCAGGTCCGGCAGGTTCAGGGCCACATCGTCTTCTATTTTGCCATCTGTCTCTTTTTGGTGCCGTGAAACCGCCCATTCGAACAATCCAGGTGGCCAATGCTGGCGGAGTTCAAATCCACCATCCCATCGGAGACGAACCCACCGTTCAAAAAATATCGGATCCCGTTTTGAGGTCCTGAGCGTTCAGTCCCGGAATATGGCTGCCCTGCAAGTTCACTATGCAGCAAGACGCGGCGCGCAACATAAAGGGGGCGTTGAAACGACAATTCAGGCAATTAATGTCCCGCATGATCGTTTCGCGCTCAAGGTCGAGTTCGCCGACAACATAGGCGCCATTGAGCCAGATTTTTGTGGTGTTCTGTGGCAAATCCGACGCTTTGCAAAGGATCAAAAGCCTGAGCAGGTCAGCGCGATTCCGAGTGTTCTTGGACTTTCTCTTGGGACGTTTTCCGCTGATGAGCCTGCATTCCTTGTCTGCTTTCACGCAGTCAATCAGGTTCAACTCGGCCGGAGTGGGGCTTTGGCTCCGGTCAGGGCTTCAAATTCGGCCATTGTTGCAAAACGCGCCATCTTTACGACCTTTTATCTGATGCGCCGCGTTTTGCGGCACCAATTCGATGGGTGCAAGCTCGGCGTTTTTTGCATGGCTGCTATGCACAAGATAGGGTTACGCTGCAGGGCAGGTTCCTGTAGACGGCACGGTTTGACCCAAAGCCCGCTTAACCCGATTGCCGCGCCGGAGCCTGCCCATGACCCGTTTGCTTGCCAGCCTGACCAGATCTTCGTTTCTTGCCGAAACGGCAGACGATTTTCGTGGCCTGAGCCTTGATCGCTTGCGGATTGAGTTGCTGGCTGGACTGACTGTTGCTTTGGCCTTGGTGCCTGAAGCCGTGGCCTTTGCTTTTGTCGCAGGCGTGCATCCGTTGGTGGGACTTTATGCGGCGTTTATCGTGGGGCTGGTAACGGCGCTGATCGGTGGGCGCCCGGGGATGATTTCCGGAGCAACCGGTGCACTGGCCGTGGTGATGGTCTCGCTCGTGGCGCAGCACGGGGTCGAGTATCTTTTTGCAGCCGTGGTGTTGATGGGGATCTTGCAGGTCATCGCCGGGGTGATGCGCTGGGGCAAGTTCATCCGGCTTGTGCCGCATCCGGTGATGCTGGGCTTTGTGAACGGGCTGGCCATCGTGATTTTCCTGGCACAGCTGACGCAGTTTCAGGTGCCCGGCACCGCCGAAATCTCTGACCACGGCATGTCCGGAGGTGAATGGCTGTCCGGGATACCGCTTTATCTGATGTTGGGACTTGTTGCGCTTACGATGGGGATCATCTGGGTGATGCCGCGTCTGACCAATGTGATCCCTGCGCCGTTGGCCGGGATCGGCATTGTCGCGGCGATTGTGATCGGTTTTGGGCTGGATGTGCCTCGGGTAGGCGACATGGCCTCGATCGAGGGCGGCTTGCCACTGTTTCACATACCAATGGTGCCTATGACGCTGGAGACACTGTGGATCATCCTGCCCTATTCGGTGATCCTCGCGGCGATCGGGTTGATCGAAAGCCTGCTGACGCTGAACCTGGTTGGCGACATTACCGGAAAGCGCGGCGGTGCCTCGCAAGAATGTGTGGCGCAGGGCACGGCCAATGTCATTACCGGGTTCTTCGGCGGTATGGGCGGTTGTGCAATGATTGGTCAGTCGATGATCAACGTGAAATCCGGCGCGCGCACCCGCATTGCCGGGATCGCGGCGGCGCTGTTTCTGCTTTTGTTCATTCTGGTTGCTGCGCCATTGATCGAGCAGATCCCGCTGGCCGCGCTGGTGGGTGTGATGTTCATGGTTGTGATCGGCACCTTCGCGTGGAATTCGCTGCGTATTCTGGCGCGTGTGCCGCGCATGGACGCCTTTGTCATCATTCTGGTGACAGTCGTGACGGTTCTGGAAGACTTGGCCGTGGCCGTGGTGGTGGGTGTGATCGTGTCCGCGCTGGGCTATGCTTGGAACGCGGCCAAACGCATTCAGGCACGCAGCCACGAAACCGATGAGGGGGCACGGGTCTACGAGGTCGAAGGTCCGCTGTTTTTCGGTTCCTCGGACGGCTTTGTCGAGATTTTCGACTTCGATCATGACCCTGAGGATGTGGTCATCGACTTTGCACGGTCTCGCGTCGTGGACCAGTCGGCGTTGCAGGCAATCGAAGCGGTTGCGTCGAAATATCTGGCACGCGGCAAGCATGTGCAATTGCGTCACCTGAGCCGCGATTGCCACCAGCTTTTGACCCGGGCCGGGCATTTGGTGGTCGAAGATGATGACGACCCGGATTATGGCGTGGCGGTGAATTATTCAGTCAAAACAGGGATTCTGGGCGGGCATTGAGCCTGAAGCGCCTGCTACTGTGAAGTAATCTTCGAGAGCGGTATTCGGAAAAGGCAGGGCACGTGGCTGATCGAACACGCCTGCCCGTATGACGAATTGATATGCCTCGATATCGACCTTGGACGGCTGGCATAGAGATCCCAGAAAGCCGCCTATCACGAAACGGAGTTTGCGCTTGTCGATTTTGGCGATGTGTCGTCACGGCGGGCGCTGTGTTTATTTGACGATCATCGCCATCAGCGCATGCCGGGCCGGATGCACTTTTTCGTCTGGCCAATCCCACCACGCCAGATCCAACAGTCCGGCACCCTCATTGGCTGAAAACCGGATGCGGATCACCTGTCCGGGATTGCCGACCTCCATTGCGTACTAGAGAACATGGCCGCGTACCACCGCGCCGGCTCCGATGATCGCACCATGTTCGATACGCGCACCGGGCATGACCATCGCCCCATAGCCGAACCAGACATCATGCCCGATCACCGTAGCGTGCCTGTCCGGGTGGTCGCCCGCGATCGTCTTCGGATCAAAAATTGGAAAGGGATAGGTGGCCAGCCCGTCTTTGGCATGATTGGCCGAAGCAGTTATGAACCGTACCCCGTGGGCCACCGCGCAATAACGACCGATCACCAGCCGCTCCGGTTGACCTTCAAAAAAGATAGGGCGCCAGATGCGGCGCCCAATTGTCAGGCGGGTCGAAATCAGAGGCATAGGAATACGCCCCAATATCGATATTCTGGTGAACGATCGCAGCACTCAGAAAGACCCTGCCGCGATGGGCAGTGCCATCATGCAGGGTGATCGGATAACGCGTTGCTGGATCGGGCAGAATCAATCATCCGGCCGCTTGAGCGAAAAGAGCTCTGTCACGCGTGCGTAGTCGCGATATCCCAAGCGCGCGAGCGGTTGAAACGTGGTCACGTCAAACCGCCCGTCGACCACGCAATCATCGCGCATGTGAATGCCGGTGACCTCTCCGAACACAGCTTTGTTGGCCTCTCCGGGCAGATCGACGATCTGGGTCAGTTTGCATTCCAGCGATGCCGGTGCATTGGCCACACGGCGGCCGGTGATGGTCTCGCACTCTACCATTTTGATCCCGGCTTCTGCGGCTTCGTCGACCTGTTTGTCAAAGCCTTGCGAGGTGACATTCATCACGTCCCGCGCTTCATATTCGACGATGTTCACGCAAAACACGCCTGT
>JABSSB010000149.1 GCA_013214715.1 Paracoccaceae bacterium
CATGGTGGTCTTTGTGCCCTTGACCATGATGAGCTACACGACCTTTCCCTTTCTGCTCCTTGCCTTGCATCTTGCCGATCCTGAAAACCGGAAATCATGGGGCGTCTTGATCAGGGAATGGTTGTGGTTTTGCGGGTGTTTCACCCTTGCCGTGGGGATGATCTATGGTCTCAACTACCTGATCATCGGAGAATTGGATGTGCCACTGGATCGTTGGCGCTATCAAATCTCAACCGGGTTACAAATAGGTACGCTGTCGCTGAGCGAGGTCTTGCACACATCTTATCTAGGATTGGCCCTTGTCATAGGCTCAGGACAGCTCACGCTTGGTGAGGCGATTCTCGCTCTGGGCTTTGTGATGGTCGTTGTGCTGTGGCGTCAGAACAAGAAAGACGCCGTTGCGCTGATCATGGTGCTTGCGACGGGCACAGGCGCATTGGTCATGCACATGATCGACACCCGATACCCGTCCAATCCAAGAGCTTATGTTTTTTTCTGGCCGGTCCTTGTGCTGTTGGTACTGTGGGTCTGGTCGGGCTTGCCCGAGGCGGCGAAAACCGCGCGTGATCGTGTGCTGAAACTGGCCGTGCTGGTGTTAGGCTTTTCGATGGTGATGAATTTCTTGCAATTCGTCAGCTACCGTCCGTGGCAGGCGGAAACCCAAAACATGGCCGAAGCGCTACGCGACACCCCTGATCCGCTTTTCATGACCGGCAATCACAAGCTTCTCAAAAGCGCATTGCACGCTTCGGTGACGGAACATAATGGGGTTCTCCTGCGCATCAAGGCTTTGACCGGACGCGACATGATCTATTGCGAGCCGTCGACCGAGGCTTGCAAAGACCTCGACCCTACTCTTGTCAATGGCCATAACAATGGCGCGGGCTGGATCATTTATCAGACAGACCAGGGCACCGTTCTGGCGTTCCCCCGTCCTTTGCTTACGGAAGATCCACAAGCTCCCGAGGGATGACAAAACCGCGCGCGCGGGCTGTACCCCAGTTGATCTGATGCCAATTCGTGACAGGCAGGTCGGCCACAAGCGTCGCGCAGGTCGGATAGTCGCGAAATCGGGGGTGATCCGGCACGGCGCTGACCAGGCGGGCGGCGCAATCGGCAATGCCGGGGCTGTGCCCCAGCATTAAAACGGTCTGGCCCGTCGCGCTCCGCAGCACCTCCATCATGGTGTCAGCCTCGGCATGGTAGAGATCGCGTAAGCGTTGGGTTGGCGCCGTGACGCCCAGCCCGGCCAGTGTGTCCAGGGTGCGCGTCGCGGTTGAGGTCAGCACCTCATCCGGCAGCAGGTCACGCGCCCGCAGCCAATCGCCCAAAGCTGCAGCGGACCGGCGCCCGCGTTTGTTCAGCGGGCGATCATGATCCGGCAGCGCCATGTTGGACCAGCTGGATTTGGCGTGGCGCATCAGGATCAGGGTGCGGGTCATGGGTGGAAGCTTCTCATGTGATGAGCGGATTGCGCGTCGGATCGGCCAAAGCCTTGGCTGATCGGGCAGGCCCGACGCACCTTGCAGCCCCGGCCCATGCAGTCTGCCCCATCCTCGGTATCAAGGAAAGCGTGGCAGGATGGCACGTCATAAGGGGCAGTGCCGCTTAACGCGCTCACAGGGCAGGCGGTGATGCAGGGCTTTTCGGCGCAGCTGTCGCAAGGGCTGGCGCCGGTATCGGGCGCCCAGCCCAGATCGTGATCAAACCGCAGTGCGCCCCGATAGGAAATCATCAGCCCTGCCAGATCATGCACCAACATGCCCGTCGGGCTGGGCCATGCGCGGCCCGTGTCGAAGGCCCAGCGGATAAAGGGCTGATAGGGCGGGCCGCCAAACGGAAACAGCGGCTCTGCCCCCAACGCCTGCGCCAAATCCCCCACCACCCGCAGCGACCAGAGATCCACAGGGTCGGGCGCTGCAAATTCGGGTGCGTCCTGCAACGCGGCCCAGAAGGCGGCATCCGCGCCCAGCAAAACCAGGCTTTGGCCATCTTCGACGAGATGCCCCATGAGCATCAGCCCCTTGGGCAAGGCCGCCTGCAGCCTCTGCGGTGTCATTGTGCGCGGATCAGCGATCCGGCCCCGTGTTCGGTGAACAGCTCCAACAGACAGGCATTGGGCGCGCGCCCGTCCAGAATGACCACCGCCCGCACGCCCTGCTGCAGCGCGTCCAGAGCGGTCTGGGTCTTGGGGATCATCCCGCCCGCGATGGTGCCATCACTGGTCATGTCGCGAATCTGGCCCGCGTTCAATTCGGTCAGCACATCGCCTTCGGCATTCTTGACGCCGGATACATCCGTCAGCAGCAAAAGCCGGTCCGCCCGCAAGGCTCCGGCAATCGCCCCGGCAGCGGTGTCGCCATTGACGTTGAAGGTCTCGCCCTCTCGGCCTGCGCCCAAGGGCGCGATCACCGGGATGATGTCGTCACGAAACAGATTGTGCAGCAGGGCCGGGTTCATCTCGACCGGATCCCCGACAAAGCCCAGTTCCGGGTCCGCGGGATCGCATATCATCAGATTGGCATCCTTGCCCGACAGGCCCACCGCCGCGCCGCCCTGCCGGTTGATCGCCTGCACGATGCGCTTGTTCACCAGCCCCGACAGCACCATTTCAACCACCTCGACCGTGGCCGTGTCGGTGACGCGCTTGCCGTTGACGAAGTCGCTTTGGATATCGAGCCGTTTCAGCATCGCGTTGATCATCGGCCCGCCGCCATGCACGATCACCGGGTTGATGCCGACCTGCCGCATCAGCACCACGTCGCGGGCAAAGCTGTCCATCGCCTCGTCCGAGCCCATGGCATGGCCGCCCAGCTTGATCACGACGATGGCCCCGTCATAGCGTTGCAGATAAGGCAGCGCCCGGCTGAGCGTGTCGGCAGTGGCGATCCAGTCGCGGTTCATGTCCTGAGTCTTCATCCTGTCATCCCTCTGACAGGCTGCATGTCACGGAAAGCGCGTCGGGGTCAATCAAGCCCGGCGATGATACTGCGCAGCGTGGCAATCCCATCGCCTTTTTCGCTGCTCGTCATCACCAGTTCCGGGAAAGCGGCCGGGTGGGATTGCAGCGCCGCACGTGTCCGCGCGATGGAGGCATCGCGGTCCTTCGGCTTGACCTTGTCGGCCTTGGTCATCACGACCTGAAACGGCACGGCAGCCGTGTCCAGCAGGCTCATGATCTCATCATCGACCTTCTTCACACCATGGCGGCTGTCGATCAGGACAAAGGCCCGGCGCAGGGTCTGGCGGCCTTGCAGATATTGCTTCAGCAGGCGCTGCCATTTCTCCACCACGGCCAGCGGGGCTTCTGCAAAGCCATAGCCGGGCAGATCGACCAGATAGATGGGGCCTTGGGTGAAATAGTTGATCTCTTGCGTGCGGCCCGGCGTGTTCGACGCGCGCGCCAAGCCCTTGGTTCCGGTCAGCGCGTTGATCAAGCTGGATTTGCCCACATTCGACCGCCCGGCAAAGCAGATCTCGGGCCGGTCGGCCGGAGGCAGACCCGCCATCGCCACCACGCCTTTGATAAACTCGGATTGTCCGGCAAAAAGCTTGCGTCCGGCCTCAAGGCTGGGGGCGTCCGGGTCTTCGACAAAGGGGAAGGGCAGGGTGCTCACAGCAGGGTCACCGTATCGCCGGGGGCCACGCGACCGGGGCGGATGACCTCGGCATAGACGCCGAATTCCTGATGCCCCAGATCGTTGAGCACCTTCAGCGTATCCGCATCGCGCTGGCCGGTTTCGACATTGACCGTGGTGGCCAGACAGCGGGTGATCTGTTCGCGCACGGCCAGAACAGCCTGGCCGATCTGCACCTCGCGCCCGATCCAATCGGCCTCTTCCCATGGTGGCAGGCCATCCATCCAGATATTCCCGCGCCAGCGCAGGATCGACAGCTCAGGACGCCCAAGTCGCTGCGCGATCACGCGATGCGAGGCCAGATTGTTCAGCGCGATGGACGGAAAATCGCTATCCGTCATGCCACGGCCCGGCACACGGATGACGCGGCTGGATTGCGCGCGGTTTGCAGGCACCAAAGGCGCCGACCATGCCACGATCTCGGCCCCTTGCGTGTCCGGGTTCGCGGTGATCTCGCCCAGTTTGGGGTGGCGCAGGGTCACGGTCCCTGCGGCCGCGTCCCAACTGGCGTCGATCGCCATCAGCTCGGGCGCTTTGGCGCCGCGGCTGAAATTGGTGCAGGGTACCCATGCGGAGCCGTCCGCGGCGCTTTCGCTATGGGCAATGGCCCAGCGGCGGTCGCCGGGCAGGCATTGGCCGGGCTCAAGCTGCACATCTTGCAACTCCTCCCGGCCATGGCTCTTGATCGGGTGCCGCCACAGGCTTGCAACGGAGCCGGTCATTTCTCTTCCGTTTTCTCGCCGCGTTTGAACGAGGATTTGATGTTGCCAAACACGTCCGGCGTATAACCTTGGCTGCGCATGATCATGAATTGCTGCACGAAGGTGATCACGTTGTTCGCAATCCAGTAGATCACCAGACCCGAGGCAAACCCGCCGAGCATGAACATGAACACCCACGGCATCCACGCAAAGATCATCTGCTGTGTTGGGTCCGTGGGCGCCGGGTTCAGCTTTTGCTGCAGCCACATCGAAATACCCAGAAGCAGCGGCAAAATCCCGATCATGATCAGAGCCAGGAACGATTCGGGCGCTGGCCCAGCCCAAGGCAGCAGGCCAAACAAATTCATGATCGAGGTTGGATCCGGCGCGGACAGATCCCGGAACGGGCCGAACCAGGGCGCGTGACGCAATTCGATCGTGACAAAAATCACCTTGTAGAGCGAGAAGAAGATCGGGATCTGCAGCAGGATCGGCAAACAGCCCGCGGCGGGGTTCACCTTTTCCTTCTTATAAAGCTCCATCATCCCCTGCTGAAGCTTCTGGCGGTCGTCGCCCGCGGCTTCTTTCAGCTTCTCCATCTGTGGCTGCAATTCCTTCATCTTCGCCATGGAGACATAGGATTTATAAGCCAGCGGCAGCAGCACTGCCTTGAGGATCAGGGTCAGAGCGATGATCGCCCAGCCCATATTGCCGATCAGGATGTTCAGTTCATGCAGCAGCCAGAAGATCGGTTTGGTCAGGAAGAAGAACCAGCCCCAGTCGATGGAATCCAGAAAGCCTTCGATCCCATCCTGACGTTCGTAATTGCGGATCGCTTCCCATTCCTTGGCGCCGGCAAAAAGCCGTGAGGTCACGGTGACTGCCTCGCCGGGGGCCAGCGTTTGCGTGCCCTGCACGGTTTCCGCCTGATAGATGTCGCGGGTCTCGTCATAGCGGGACACGGCGCGGAACCGCGTGCCAGGTTCGGGGATCAGCGTGGTCATCCAGTAATGGTCAGTGAACCCGATCCAGCCATTGGCTTCGATCTGTTGGATCTCCGATTTCACGCCCTGCACGCGGTCATCGGGCATGTCGGGCATGTCGGAATAATCGGTTTCCGTCAGCGTGCCATCGGCCATCGCGATAATGCCTTCATGCAGGATGAAGAAATTCTTCAGATTCTTTGGCTCGCCATGGCGGGCAATGATGCCATATGGCGCCATGGCCACGGTCGTGTCGCCGTTATTCGTCACGGTTTGGGTGATCGTGAACATGTAGTTTTCGTCCACATCGATCTCACGGCTGAAGGTCAGACCATTGCCATTGTCCCAATCCAGGATGATCGGGCTGTCCGTGCCCAGAACATTGTCGCCACGCTGGGTCCAGATCGTATTGGGGCCGGGCACGTCTTCGGGGGCCAGCCCGCTGGCGGGGGCCCAGCCATGCAGCGTGTAATAGGCGTCGATCTCGCTGACCGGGCGCAGCATGGTGACAATCGGGCTCTTCGGATCGATGGTGACGTGGTAATCTTTCAGGCGCAGATCGTCCAGGCGTCCGCCTTGCAGAGAGATCGACCCCTCAAGGCGCGGGGTGTCGATGGCGATGCGCGGCGTATCTACGGCCTGCTCTTGGGGTGCAGGCGCGGCACCGGGAACGGATTCGATGGCCCCGCTGGTCACGGTGGTTGTCCCGCCTGTGGCCGCCGCGCCGGGCGGAACCAGCTCTTCGGCGGTCATCTCTGACAGCTGCTCGGGATCAGGCTCCGGTGGGGGGAACAGGATAAACCATCCCAGGATCACCAGAAAGCTTAGCGCAGTGGCCAGGATGAGGTTCTTGTTCTGATCGTCCATCTGTAGCGGTCGCCCTGATCGTGTCAACACTCCGCTGCGTTCAACAGAGGTGTGGTCCAAAGGTCAAGCGGAAAGGGACAATCGCCCCTGCGACCGCCTGCCCGATCAGGAGCGGTGACCGACCGTCGGCGCAGGCACAAGACGCGCGCGATGGTTGGAAATCCAAGTCAATGTCTCATCCATCGGCATAGGCAAGGCGATGCCATAGCCCTGCACATGGCGGCAGCCCAACTGCGCCAGCATCGCATGTTCACCCGGCGTTTCCGCGCCTTCGCCCAGCGTGTCGATGCCCAATTTGTCGGTCATAGTCAGCACCGCCGCAATCACGCGCTGCTGTTCAGGGTCGCGATCCACCGCGCGCACCAGCGAGCGGTCGATCTTGATGCGCGACACATTCAACCGCCGGATCGCTGAAACAGATGCATTCCCGGTCCCGAAATCATCCATGTCGATGCGACATCCCATTTCGGACAGGCGCGTGACGCAGCCAATCACCGACTCATCCTGACTGTCTGTCACCACGCTTTCCAGAATCTCGACCGCCAACCGGTCTGTGGGCAGTCCCGCTTGCTCCAGCCGCCAGGCCACACGCTCGGGCAGATTGGGGTCGCGCAGATCATCTTCAGTGAAATTCACCCCGATCTGCGGCACATTCAACCCCGCCGTATCCCAACGGGCCATCGCCTCAATCGCCTGCGCCAACATCACATCGCTGAGCCTGTCGAGCAGATTGGCTTCGCGCAGGGCGGGCAGGAACTGGCCGGGGCCCAGCACACCCAGTTCGGGATGATGCCACCGCGCCAGCGCCTCAAACCCCGACACATCGCCGGTATCGGTGCTGATTTGTGGCTGGAACCATGCCGTGATCTCGCCATCATCCAAAGCCCGGGCCGCAGATTTCCGCAGCCGAAGCTGTATCTGCGATTTCTGCGCCAGATCGCGGGTGAAGCCCCGCAACCCGCTCACACCCTGCAATTGCGCTTCAACCAAGGCGACCTCCGCCGCTTCAAGCCAAGAGGCCGCTGTCTCCCCCGGATTGCGGTTAAGCTGACAAAAGCCGATGGACGCCGTGGCATGCAGTGTCAGCTGTTCGGTCCGGATCAGCTTTTCCACCGTGGTTTGAATCCGTCCTGCGATATTGATGCAGGTTTCCAGATCGACCTGTGGCCCGGGATTGAGAGCAAAGCAATAGCGCCCATCGCCGACCTGAAGCATCATATCCCCCGGGCGCAGCATCGCCCGCAGCCGCGCGCCGATCCGTTCAGCAATCAGATCGGCCTGCTGATGGCCGAACCGGTCCTGCATGCGGGCAAAATCATCAATCTCCATCACGAAACAGGCTGATGCCGCCCGTGCCAGGTCCAGCCCATCACGCGGCATGCTGAGCGGCGTCAGCAGTGTCAGAAAATCCTGCCGCGTGCCGGTATCCCGCGCAACCAGAGGGGCGACGCGCGGGTTGCGCCCTTTCAGCCGCAGGCCCAGCACCAGCACAGGCATCACGGCGGCCACGGCAATCAGCCCGATTTCTCCCCAGATCTTGAAGGCCGCCAGGCTGGTCAGCGGCACCACAAGGAGCATCAGCTGCAGCGGCTGCGAGGGGGCCGGGGCCGGTGAGCCGGAAAGTCGTGTCATGGTCAGGCATCTCCACAAAGAAGCGACGCGTTGACCGAAGGGAGTAGCCTATGACTATGAGCGTGGGGTTAATCCAGACGCGGAATCTGCGCTTCGCCCAATTGATCGCGGGCGCCGTCGGGGCTGAGCGCCAGGCCTGCGAAATCAAAGAGCTTCGGATCCAGCAGATGCGAGGGCCGCGCATTCATCAGCGCGCGGAACATGACCTGACGGCGGCCGGGGCTATTTTTTTCCCATCCATCAAGGATTTGCTTGACCTGCTGGCGTTGCAACCCGTCTTGCGAGCCACAGAGATCGCAGGGAATGATCGGGTAGTTCAGCGCCTTGGCAAACGCCTCGCAATCGGCCTCCGCGACATGGGCCAGCGGGCGCAGGACAAACAGGTCGCCCTCTTCATTGACCAGCTTGGGCGGCATGGTCGCGAGCCGCCCCCCGTGGAAAAGATTCATAAAGAAGGTTTCCAGAATGTCATCGCGATGGTGACCCAGCACCACGGCCGAGCAACCTTCCTCCCGCGCGATTCGGTAGAGATTGCCGCGCCGCAGCCGCGAACAGAGCGCGCAATAGGTCCGGCCCTGCGGCACCTTGTCGACGACGATAGAATAGGTGTCCTGATATTCGATCCGATGCGGCACGCCCATGCGCTCCAGAAACGCGGGCAAGACAGTGGCGGGAAAACCCGGCTGCCCCTGATCCAGATTGCAGGCCAGAATATCGACCGGCAGCAAGCCGCGCCATTGCAGTTCATGCAGCACGGCCAGCAGGGTGTAGCTGTCCTTGCCACCCGACAGGCAGACCAGCCAGCGCGGTTTTTCCGCGCCGGGCGTGACCATGCCATAGTGCGATATCGCTTCGCGCGTGTGGCGCACGATGCGTTTGCGCAGCTTCTTGAATTCGGTTGTCGACGGCGCTCCGGCAAAAAGCGGGTGGATGTCGTCGCTGTCACTGTCGAGCATGGCGGCCTCAGGGCATTGGGTCTGGCGCGTCCCATACGCGAAAAGCGGGACAATCGGAAGAGCCGCCCTAAGCTTGGCTTCAAACATTGACGGAGAGTTTGATGCGCCTGATCACCGCCCTTGCCCTGATGCTGACCCTGACCGCCTGCGCCGGGCGCCCATCGCTGGATGACCCCAAGCTGTCGGACCGCGAGTTGCGGCTGGAAGAGTTCTTTGATGGCAAGCTGGTGGCGCATGGCCAGTTTCAGGACATCTTTGGCAATGTCTCGCGCCGCTTTGTAGTCGATATCGACGGCGATTGGGACGGGCAGCGCCTGCGGCTGGTCGAGGATTTCATCTACGAGGATGACAGCACCGAGCAGCGGATCTGGACCCTGACCAAGACCGGAGACCGGACTTGGGAAGGCACTGCGCCGGGCGTGCAGGGGGTGGCCACGGGGGAAGAGCGTGGTGATGTGTTCAACTGGGCCTATACAATCGATCTGCCCATCGCGGGTGGCGAGACGATTCTGGTCAGTTTCGATGACTGGATGTGGCTTCTGAGCGAAGATCGCTTGCTGAACAGGGCCTATATGAAACGCGCGGGCGTAACAGTGGGCGAAGTCGTG
Organism: Paracoccaceae bacterium; assembly: GCA_013214715.1. GTDB lineage: Bacteria > Pseudomonadota > Alphaproteobacteria > Rhodobacterales > Rhodobacteraceae > JABSSB01. The sequence goes on from JABSSB010000149.1 coordinate 9,386, forward strand.
ATCTATTTCGAAAAGCGGTGACCGATACATGACCTTGAACCCCAAAACGGCCAGGCAGCTTGGGGATTGCGGCAGATGTCACATGGGCCCGCGTCGCTCCCCGGACCCGGCGAAGAAGAGACCGGTCCGGGCGCCGCGGTGCCAGATCACTCCGCGAGACTGAGAACCGACAGATCAATCGCTGCAGCCAGCAGCATATCGGGGTCTGCGCGGCAATAGGCCCCAAGCGCTGCGATGAAATCATCGCGCAGGGTCTCGCGTTGCGCGTCTGTGAGGTCAATCCCTTCGACGTCGATCGCCCTGTTCATCAAGGAGAGCATCACCATGTGGCGCACGATGAACAGCATCTGATCTTCATCGGTGCCATGCGCCTCGATCACCGAGGCACAGCTGTGGTGCATGTAGGGCGCGTTTTCCGCGATGACATAGTCGCGAGTGATGGTGCTGTCGGCGGCCAGAGGGGCGGCGACCAGCGCACAAAGCAGGGTCAGGGCAAAGCGGGTCATTTGTTCTTCAAATTCCCGGCGATCGCGCCGATCAAAGCGCCTTTTTTCGCCGTGTCGCTATCGCCGATAATCGCGCCGACCCCGGCGCCGATCACCGCGCCTTTGATCGCGCCTTCAGTGCGTTTGTTGTCTTTGGCCCAAGCCGTTCCTGCCAAAAGCAGCACGGCAGCAAGATAGATCAGGGGTTTCGCAGACATGGAGGCCTCCTGGTTGCTGATGCCCCATTTGGGCGGGCATAGCGGCGATTTGTCAATCACCTGATATGCGCGCGCTTAATCCGGCACATTGTCGATGCCCGACCCGCCCAGCGGATGACAGCGCCCGATCCGGCGCAGAGCCAGCCAGCTGCCTTTCAGCGCGCCGTGTTTTTCCAGCGCTTCCAGCGCATAGGCCGAACAGGTCGGATGATAACGGCAGTTGAACCCGACCCAGGGCGAAAAAACCAGCCGATAGGCCCGCACGGGCAGCGACACGATATAGGCCAGCGGGCTCATGCGCGCGGCTTGGGTTTGCGTGGGGCGTGTAGGGAGGCCAACGCGCCGCGCAGGTCGTCCTTGAGCAGCTCAAATGGCCGGTTGGCCGTGACCTCGGCCCGGCCGATCAGCACATAATCCCACCCGGCGCGGCCGAGGTCGGGAATCACCGCGCGGGCCGCTTCGCGCAACCGGCGTTTGGCGCGGTTGCGCGCCACGGCATTGCCAACCTTCTTGGAACAGGTGAACCCGACGCGGATGCCGTCCCTGTCGCCAGCGTCGCGGCGGCGGGCCTGCACCATCATCGATGCGGTGCCCTGACGCCGGGCGCGGGCGGCGCGCAGGAAATCGGACCGGGTTTTCAGCACCGAAAAACACGAGCCCGAAACAGACAACGCCGCCGCAGGCATATCCCCGGCGCCGATTGTGTCGGTCTGGGGGGCCTGCGGCGGCGTCATGATCAGTGCCTCTCGGCTGGTACTTAGGCGCTCAGAGACTTGCGGCCACGCGCACGGCGGGCGTTCAGAATCTTGCGGCCGGCCTTCGTGGCCATGCGCGCGCGGAACCCGTGGCGCCGCTTGCGGACCAGGTTCGACGGCTGGTAGGTGCGTTTCATCGCGTCTCTCCAATGTCATCGGGACGGCGCGGATTCGCCCCCGGTTACGTTTCGAAGCCCGGCGTATACGCGGGGTATGGGGGGAAGTCAAACCCCGCTGCCGGGGAATATCACCGATTTTGCAATATTTGCTTGGCGGGCTCAGCGCCCGGCGTAACGTTTTGACATATATGCCCTCAACGCGTCAAGAAACGCCGCGTCAAGATCAAGCGCCCGTGAGGGGGGTGTCGTTACCGGCCGCTGTCCCGCATTTTAAGAGCAACGATACAGGACCACAGACATGAGCGATGTCACCGCCCCCCAAAAACCGACCTGGCTGCGCCGGGTGCCGCTGCTGGTGATCCTTGCCGTAGCAATTGTGGGGGCTGTGTTTCTGAGCGACCGGCTGTCCTTTGAGGCGCTGGCCGAGCATCGCGCGGCGCTGCTGGAGTGGCGAGCGGCGCATGGCTGGCTCGCGGCTTTGATCTTTGTGGCGGTCTATGTGCTGGTGGTGGCCTTTTCCATTCCGGGTGCCTTGGTCCTGTCGCTGACGGGCGGGTTCCTCTTTGGCCTGTGGCTGGGCACGGGACTGAACATTCTGGCCGCCACGATGGGCGCCAGCATCATTTTCAATGCCGCCAGACTTGGCTGGGGGGAGGCGCTGTCGGCCCGGATCGAGGCGAGCGACGGCAAGCTGAAAGAGGTGCGCGCAGGGCTTTTGGATAATGCGGTGTCGGTCATGCTGATGATGCGGCTGGTGCCTGTGGTGCCGTTTTTTGTGACCAACCTGCTGCCTGCGCTGGTAGGCGTGCGGTTCTGGAGCTTCCTGTGGACCACCGCGCTGGGCATTGTGCCCGGCGCGCTGGTCTTCACCTCCATCGGGGTGGGGGTGGGCGAAGTGTTTGATCGGGGTGAACAGCCGGATCTGTCGCTGCTATGGGCGCCGCATGTGATCGGGCCGATACTGGGGCTGGCGGCCTTGGCGGCGCTGCCGATGGTGATCCGCCTGTGGCGCGGCAAGAAGGGCTGAGCGGAATGGAAAAGATCAAATGTGACCTGCTGGTGATTGGCGCCGGCTCGGGCGGGTTGTCAGTGGCCGCTGGGGCCAGCCAGATGGGCGCCAATGTGGTGCTGCTTGAAGGCCATGAGATGGGTGGCGATTGCCTGAACTATGGCTGTGTGCCGTCCAAGGCGATCATCGCCTCGGCCCGCGTCGCGCATGGCATGACGCAAGCCGCGCCGTTCGGCGTCGCCAATGCCGTTCCGCAGGTGGATTACGCCGCCGTGCAGGATCATGTGGCCGAGGTCATCGCCCAGATTGCTCCGGTGGACAGTCAGGAGCGGTTCGAAGGCTTCGGCGTCCGTGTGATCCGTGAATTCGGCCACTTTACCGGCCCGCAGGAGGTCGAAGCAGGCCAGCATCGCATCACGGCGCGAAGGATCGTGATCGCCACCGGCTCCACACCGCTGGTGCCGCCTATCCCGGGCTTGGCGGATGTGCCTTATCTCACCAACGAAACCCTCTGGCAGCTGCGCGAGCGGCCCGAGCATCTGGTCATTCTGGGCGGTGGGCCCATCGGGATGGAAATGGCGCAGGCGCATCGTCGTCTTGGCAGTCAGGTCACAGTGATCGAAGCGGCCAGTGCGCTCAACCGCGAAGACCCGGAACTGGCGGCTGTGGTCCTTGACAAGCTGCGTGGCGAGGGCGTCGAGATCCTCGAAGGGGCGCGGGCCACTCAGGTCACGGGCGGCGAGCGCATTACAATCGACACCGAAGACGGGCGTCAGGTCACGGGCTCGCATCTGCTGGTGGCTTTGGGCCGCCGTGCCAGCACCGACAAGCTGACCCTTGAGGCCGCCGGGATCGATGCCACGCCCCAGGGCATCAAGGTCGATGCCGGGCTGAAAACCACCAATCGCAAGGTATACGCCATTGGTGATGTGGCCGGTCAGGGGCAGTTCACGCATCTGGCGGGCTATCATGCGGGCATCATTGTGCGCAACGCCGTGCTGGGCCTGCCCGCCAAAACGCGGACCGATCACATCCCCCGCGCCACCTATACCGACCCCGAGATCGCGCAGGTCGGCCTGACCGAGGCTGAAGCCCGCGCGTCCCATGGCGCGGCGATGGAAGTCGCCCGGTTCGACATTGGTGAAAATGACCGTGCCATTGCAGACCGCCGCCGCACCGGGTTCGTGAAAATCATGGTGGTCAAAGGACGGCCCGTGGGCGCGTCGATCGTCGGGGCACAGGCCGGAGAGTTGATCAATTTCTGGGCCTTGGTGATCGCCAACCGCATGAAACTCTCGCAGGTATCTGGCATGGTTTCGCCCTATCCGACGCTGACAGAGGTTAACAAACGCGCCGCCGGGGCCTATTTCTCGCCAAGGCTGTTCGATAATCCGACGGTCAAGCGGGTGGTCCGGTTGGTTCAGACCTGGCTGCCCTGACGAAGGGAAGGCATATGTTCCGCACGCTGTCAGGTCGGTTCCTGATCCTGACGACCATCTTCGTGATGGTCGCCGAAGTGCTGATTTTTGTGCCCACCATCGCGCGGTTCCGACAGGATTACCTGCTGTCCCGGCTGGAACGCGCGCAGATCGCCTCTCTCGCGCTGCTGGCCGATGACATGCTCGAAGAGGCACTGGAGACCGAACTTCTCGACAATGCCGAGGTCTATAACGTCGTGCTGCGGCGCGACGAGATGCGGCAGCTGATGCTGTCCTCACCCATCCCATCGCCGCTGGCGGGCACGTTTGACATGCGCCATGACGGGGCCCTCAAGCTGATCGGGGATGCGCTGCATCGCATGATCACGCCGGAAACTGAAATCATCCGTGTGATCGGCGCGCCGGTGAATGATGCCGGGCTTCTGATCGAGGTGACCATGGAAACCGGCGATCTGCGTATGGCGATGATCGATTACGGCATTCGCATCCTGATCCTGTCGCTGGTGATTTCGGTCTTTACTGCCGTGCTGCTTTTCATCGCGGTGCGCATCCTGCTGGTGCGCCCGATCAAGGGTGTGGTCGATTACATGCAACGCTATGCTGCCGCCCCCGAAGATGCCCGCCGCGTCATCACGCCCCGCGCCAGCGTGACCGAACTGCGTGAGGCCGAAGAGGCGCTGCAATCGCTGCAGACGGAACTGACCCAGGCTCTGAAACAGCGTGAACGCCTGGCTCAGCTGGGTGAAGCCGTGGCGAAGGTCAGCCATGATCTGCGCAATATCCTGACCTCGGCGCAGCTTTTCACCGACCGGATCGAAACCTCCGAGGACCCGCTGGTGCGGCGGCTGGCGCCCAAGCTGGTGAATTCCATTACGCGTGCTGTGTCGCTGTGCGAATCGACCCTCGCCTTTGGTCGCGCGGAAGAGCCTGCGCCGACGCTGACCCTGTTCGAGCTGTCAGGGCTGGTCAGCGATGTAATGGATAGCGAGCAACTGGCCGTGGACAGCGCTTGCATCGAGCTGCGTGAAGAGGTGCCGCCGGGACTGACCCTGCGCGCCGACCCCGAACAGATTTTCCGCGTGGTGCAGAACCTTGTGCGCAATGCGCGCCAGGCGCTGATGGCCACGGGCAAGCCTGGCTGGGTCGCGGTGCAGGCCCATGAAACGGCGGATGCCTGGCATATTCAGGTTTGCGATACTGGCCCCGGCTTGCCGTCCAAAGCGCAAGAGGCCCTGTTCACCCCGTTTCAGGGGGGCACGCGCAAGGGTGGCTCGGGGCTTGGATTGGCGATTGCGTCCGAACTGGTGCGCGGTCACGGCGGCACGCTGGTGCTGAAATCCACCGGGCCGGATGGTACCTGTTTTGAAATCTGTCTGCCGAAAGGCGATGGCGCGGTCTGAGGGTCGCGCCTTGCGTTTTGCGTAGGGCGGGGTTCACCCCGCCGCTGGGTCAGGATACGGCGGGGTAAACCCCGCCCTACGGCAGCGCACGCTGCGGTTGGGACTTGTTAACCCTTTTTTGGCAATTTGAGCGAGCCATGGCAGGCCGGGGTCAAAACCGGCCAAAACTCAGGATACGGCCCGGCGGTGTCATCCGCCGGTGAAACGGCAATTGCCCAAAGCGGATTTACAA
>JABSSB010000015.1 GCA_013214715.1 Paracoccaceae bacterium
GTCAGGCCGGTCACATCTGTTTCCAGCTTGTCGCGCCCCTGATCGCCATTGAACACATCGCGGCCACCGCCCGAATTGATGATCAGATCGCGGCCACGCCCGCCATTCATCGTGTCATCGCCTGCCAGACCGTCCAGCGTGTCGTTGCCGTTCAATCCCAAAAGCAGGTCATCGGTGTTGTCCTGACCCGTGAGAACATCATGCCTGCTGGTTCCGCGAAATTCGGCCAGACCAATCCCCTGACCAAACCCGACCGACGGGTTTAAAGGATAGGCTTTGTCTGCTTCAAGCTACCGCAGATTCACAACCCGCGCCTGCCCGCCGAACCGGTTTGACGACGGGCTTTTGGCTCAGCCTGCGCCCGCGTGACTGCGCGACACGACCGCGGCCATCCGTTCGGCCATGTATTCCATAAACAGACGCGTTTTCGGATCCTGATGGCGACGATGGGTGTAAAGGCAGGCCATTTGCACCGGGACAGGCGGCGTTGCTTCGGCCACCGGGATCAACGCGCCCGAGCTCAGGTGATCGGCGACCTCGAACAGCGGTTTCAACACGATCCCCTGCCCCGCCAGTGCCCAATCTGTCAGCACATCGCCATCATCGCATTCATAGCGTCCCGTCACCGCAAAGCGGCGCGGGCCGTCCGAGGTTTGCAGCTGCCATTGAAATTCGGTCGCGCCAGGAAAGCGCAGGTTGAGGCAGTCATGGCCCTCGGCGATCAGCGCGTCACCATCGGCGGGCATCCCACGCGCCGCCACATAAGACGGGGCGGCGCACAGCATGCGACGGCAGTCCGCGATCTTGCGGATGCGCAGCGTGCTGTCTTCGGGCTGGCCGAGGAAAAAGGCCAGATCCAGCCCTTCGGTGGCGATATCGACCTTGCGGTCGGTCAGGCGCAAACGCAGGGAGATATCGGGATATTGCGCCAGAAACCCCGGCACTTCGGGCGCAAGCACCCGCCGCCCCATGCCCAGAGGGGCCGCCACGAACAGCGACCCGCGCGGCTGGTCAGTCAGGTCCATCACCCCGGCCTCAGCCGCTTGCAGCGCATCCAGAACTTCGCAGGCGCCGCCGTAAAAAGCGCGGCCTTGTTCGGTCGCCGTCAGCGAGCGCGTGGTGCGCTGAAACAGCCGCACGCCCAGATGATCTTCAAGCTGCGAGATCCGGGCCGAGGTCACAGCAGGCGAAATCCGCAGATCACGCCCGGCTGCGGACATAGAGCCAAGCTCATAGACACGCACGAAGGTGCGGATATTATCGAGATACGACATTCTTCCAGAATTTTTGATACCGTTTCGCAAAGGCTAGGAATACCGAATAATCGGGCGTTTGCCTAGAGTGTCGCGGATGCCGTGAATGGAGCCGAAAGATGACCGATATGACCATCCTGATGGATTGGGCCGAATTTGCCCTACGCTGGGTGCATGTGATCACCGCGATTGCGTGGATTGGATCGTCTTTCTATTTCATCGCGCTGGATCTGGGCCTGCGCAAGGCGCCCGATCTGCCCAAAGGCGCGCATGGCGAGGAATGGCAGGTCCATGGCGGCGGGTTCTATCACATCCGCAAATACCTGGTTGCGCCCGAGACCATGCCCGAGCATCTGACATGGTTCAAATGGGAAAGCTATTCGACATGGCTGTCGGGCGCGGCGCTTTTGATCCTTATCTATTGGGCGGGGGCGGACTTGTATCTGGTCGATGCGACCAAATCCGACATGCCAATCTGGATGGGCATAGCTCTGTCAGCAGCGGTGCTGGGGCTGGGCTGGGTCCTGTATGACCAGCTGTGCAAGTCCAAACTGGCGGAGAGCCCAACCCTGTTGATGGTTCTGCTGTTCGCGATATTGGTGGCCATGGGCTGGGCGCTGAATCTGGTCTTCACCGGTCGGGCGATGATGCTGCATCTGGGCGCGTTCACCGCCACGATCATGACGGCCAATGTGTTTTTCATCATCATGCCGAACCAGCGCATCGTGGTGGCGGACCTGAAGGCCGGACGCGTGCCAGATGCGAAATATGGCAAGATCGCTAAGCTGCGCTCGACCCATAACAACTATCTGACCTTGCCGGTCATCTTCCTGATGCTGTCGAACCATTATCCGCTGGCCTTTGCATCGGAATACAACTGGTTGATCGCGGCATTGGTCTTTCTGATGGGGGTCACGATCCGGCATTATTTCAACACGATCCATGCGGGCACGGGCAATCCGGTCTGGACATGGCCGGTCACCGTGGCGCTGTTTCTGGCGGCGGTTTGGCTTTCGACCCTGTCGCCGGTCTATGCCCCGCTGGAGGAGGACAACGCCGCGATGACGCCCTATGAGCAGCGCTTTGCCGAAGCCCCGCATTTCGCCGATGCCACGGATGTGGTGCTGGGCAATTGTTCGATGTGCCACGCGCGGGAGCCTGTATGGGATGGCATTGCCGTGGCACCCAAGGGCATCCTGTTGGAAACAGAGGCAGATATCGCCCGCAATGCCCGCGCGATCTATCTGCAAGCGGGGCTGAGCCGAGCGATGCCGCCCGCCAATGTCACCTGGATGGATGCCGAGGCGCGTGGCGTATTGGTGTCGTGGTACAACGCGGCGCGTTAAACCCGAGCGGATGAGACAAAAAGCTTTTCAGCCTTTTCCGACACCGTGCTAACCAGCGTGTTAAGGGTTGAGTCGATGCAGGTTCCCAATCTGCATTTCGATCAGGTTTGGAAGGGAAGACATGGCCAGATTTTGGCACCAGAGCCGCAAAATATCGCGTCTGGCGCAGCGTGCTGCCCTAATCCTAAGCCTGTCGACCAGCCCGCTTCTGGCCTTTGACGGCTCCATCTCGGTCCCCGGCGCCGATGAAGACCTGACCGCCCTTCTGACACTGGCCACCACATCCATCGCGCCGGAAGAGAATAATCTGGACAGCGCCCGTCAAATTTTGGCCGCGGCACTGACGGATTATCGCACCTTGGTCACGGTGCTGTATGATCGCGGCTATTTCAGCCCCGTAGTGTCGATCCGGCTGAACGGGCGTGAAGCCGCAAATATCCTGCCGCGCGATCTGGGCGATGAGGTGTCAAGCGTGGCCGTAACCATTGACACCGGTCCGATCTATCAGTTCGGCCCGGTGCAGATTGCACCTTTGGCCGAGGGCACAGACCTACCCAAAAGCTTTGCCACCGGGCAGACCGCCACAACCGGGGCGATCCGTGATGCTGGAAATGTGGCGGTGCAGGCATGGCGCAATACCGGTCATGCCAAGGCCGCCTTGGGCGAACAATCAGTGATCGCACGCCATGATCGCCAGCAGCTTGATGTGGCCATCGCGGTTAAGCAGGGGCCAAAGCTGCGGTTCGGCAAAATGTCTGTTGCCGGGGACAGCGGCGTGCGCGCCGAAGCGGTGCAACGTATCGCAGGCTTCCCATCAGGAGAGGTGTTCAGCCCGGCCAAAGTGCGCAAAGTCTCCTCTCGCTTGCAGCGCACGGGCGCCTTTGCGGGCGTGACCGTGTCCGAGGCGCAGACACCCAATCCTGACGGGACGCTGGATTTCACCACGACAGTGGTCGATCAGCGGTTGCGGCGGATTTCGCTGGGTGGCGAGTACTCGTCGCGCAACGGGCTGGAACTCTCGGCGATCTGGACCCATCGCAACCTCTTTGGCGCGGCCGAACGGCTGCGTCTTGAAGGGCGCATCCGCAATATCGGCGGGCCTGAAGACATTGACGGTATTCTGAGCTTTCGACTGGATGAACCGGCCAAGCTGGGGCCGGATACGACCCTGTTCTGGACCGGCGCATTGGAATTGCGGAACAAGCCTTTCTATCGCCTCTATTCGCTCTCCGCGGGCGTCGGGGCGCGGCATATCCTTGCCAATAATTTCTTTGTTGAAGTGGCGGGTATCCCGAAATTCGCGCGGTCGGATGATGCGTTTGGTGATAACCGGCCCTTTGACCTGATCCTGCTGCCCGTTCTGGCCGAGCTTGACCGCCGCAACGACAGCCTTGATCCCTCGCGCGGCTATTATGCCCAGGCCCTGGTGCGGCCGATGATCGGCTTGCGCGGCTCAAAAACCTCTGCGACGGGCATTCTGGACGGGCGTGTGTATCTTGGGCTGTTCGGTGACCGGCTGGTGCTTGCCGGGCGGGCTAAGCTGGGCACGACCTTTGGTGCGGAGATCGAAGAAATCTCGCCCGAATTCCTGTTCTATTCCGGCGGTGCGGGCACGGTGCGCGGCCAACCCTATGAAGGGCTGGGCGTGCCTGTGGGCAACAGTCTGGCGGGGGGGCGTTCGACCTTTATCTTAAACGCCGAGGCGCGCGTTGGCATCACGCAGACGGTGTCTGTGGTCGGGTTTTACGATTACGGCGCGGTGGGCGCCGGAGAGTTCATCGATGATACTGCTCCGTCCCAGGCCGGTGCCGGGGTGGGCCTACGCTATACCGTGCCGGGCTTTGGCCCCTTGCGCGCAGATGTCGCCTGGCCAACGCTGGGCAATACCGGCTCGGGGGTTCAAATTTATCTCGGGATTGGGCAGGCGTTTTGACCGAACTTTGGACATATTCCAAGCGGCTCGTGTCGCTTTTGGCGCTGATGTCGGTCGGCATCTGGGCGGTGCCCGCGCCTGCGCAGGATGCGGATACGACAGCCGCAGAAGAGGACGACAGCGGCGGCATGTTGGTGTCGATGCTGGAAAACCTTCTATCGAATGAAAACCAATCGATCCGCGTGATCGGATTGCAAGGCGCGCTAAGCGCGCGGGCGCAATTGCAGGAGTTGCAGATCCTCGACCGTGACGGCCCCTGGCTGATCCTGCGCGGCGCAGTGCTGGACTGGAACCGGCTGGCACTGGTGCGCGGGCGATTTTCGGTCAATGAGCTGACCGCGCAGGAGCTGATCGTGACCCGCGCGCCCCTGCCGGTGGAGAGCGATGCGCCACCGCCTGCCCCCGAAGCCTCGGCCGACCCCTTTGCCCTGCCCGATCTGCCCGTCGCCATCCAGATCGAGCAATTGGGCATCGGTCGGATCGAACTGGGTGAGGCCTTGGCCGGTCAGGCGGCGGAACTGAGCCTTGATGGCTCGATCACCTTTGCCGATGGCACTCTGGCGGCGCAGATCAGTTCCGACCGGCTGGACCGGCCGGGTGATGCGATCCGGGTGGATGTATCGGCGGTGAATGAAACCCGCGAGATCGCGATTGATCTGGGTGTGGACGAGGCGCCCGGCGGGCTGCTGGGTGATCTGATGAACCTGCCCGGCTCCCCCGAACTGAAGCTGAGTGTCGAGGGCAGCGGGCTCTATGATGATCTGGTCACCGATATCCTGCTGGCCACCGATGGAGAGCCGCGACTGGCCGGGCAGGTCGAACTGACAACCGGCACGCCGGAACGCCCTGGCACCGGCTTTACCGCGGATGTGGGCGGCGATCTGCGCGCCCTGCTTGCGCCTGCCTTTCATCCGTTTTTCGGCGCAGACACCCGCCTGACCTTATCGGGTCGCACGGCGCCCGAAGGCGTGGTGGTCGTGGACACGCTAGCCTTGGATGCCGAGGCGCTGGCGCTTCAAGGCTCTGCCCAATTGACCGGGCCGGTCATCGACAGCGTGCAGTTGGACGCCCTGGTCAGCCCGGCCGACGGTGGCGCGATTGTGCTGCCTGTGGCCGGGGGCAAGACAGAAGTGACGCGGGTCGGGCTGACGGCCTCAGTTGATGGGGCGGCGGATCGCTGGTCGCTCAGCGCACGGATCAACGGGCTCGAAGATCCCGCCGCCACGTTGGAACTGGCCGCATTGGAGGCCGGCGGCAGCATCGTGCAGGGCGAGGCACTGGAATTGGTGGGCAACATTGCGCTGGATGTCACCGAACTGGTGTTGGCCGATGACGCGCTGACCGATGCGATCGGGCGCAATCTGGCGCTGAACGCGCAGATTGATCTCGACACCACACGCTCGCTGGACTTGCGCGATCTGGTGCTGCAGGGCAATGGCTTTGGCGCCACGGCCTCTGCGACCCTGCGCGGGCAGGCCTCGTCCGGCCAGTTGGACGCCACGGCCCAGATCGAGGCCGAGGACCTGAGCCAGTTTGCCGCCTTGGCCGGTGTCGCACTGGAAGGTCAGGCCGTAGCGCAGGCGACGGCGACAGCGCAATTGCTGACCGGCAGTTTTGATGCTCAGGTGACGGCGCAGGCCACTAATCTGGCCACCGGCATCGCGCAGGTCGATCCGCTGGTGACCGGAGAGACCTTGCTGCAACTCGATGCTGCGCGCGACACCGATGGGCTGACACTGCGTGAGCTGACCCTGCGCGGCACCGCTCTAAGCGCAGATGCCTCGGGCCAGTTGCAAAGTGGCGGGGCCGAATTGAACCTGGTGGCCGAACTGGACAATCTGGCGCGTATCGTGCCGGATTTGCCCGGACCTGTGCGCCTGGAGGCCGATATCACCCGCGACAGCGGCCCCTTGGTGGCGATGGTTGACCTAAGCGCGCCGAAAGGTGCTGGCGGCGAAATCCGCGCGCAGCTGGACGGGGATCAGGCAGAGGCGGAGCTGTCACTGGGCGCGGTTGATCTGGGGCCGCTACTACCAGCCGAACTGCTGCCGCTTTCGGTCACGGGCACCGCGCAGATGCAGGGTGATGATATCACGGCACAGCTGGATCTGAGCAGCGGCGCGGCCATCACGGCGCAAGTGGATGGCGGCATGACCGGCGGCGATGCGTCGGGCCGCGTGACCGCGCGGGTTGAGGGTTATGCCGATCTTCCTGCCGAGATTTTCCCCGTCACATTAGATGGCACCGGTAACCTGAAATCCGGCGCGGCACAGGCCGTGCTGGCCTTGCGCGCCGCGCAGGTCGCAGATGTGGATGTGACCGCGTCGCTCTCGCCCGAAGGCGCGATTGATCTGCAAGTTGATGGCGCCGCGCAAGCCGTTGAAAATCTGCTGCCCGCCGAAGTTGCGCCCGTAAGCCTCAGCGCGTCGGCCAGCCGGGCGGTGGATGGCCTCTGGCAAGTGCTGGCCGATCTGGCCGCGTCTGAGGCGGCGACATTGAATATTGACGGGCAATATGCCGAAGGCGGCGAAGGCGTGGCCGATCTGGCCCTGCTGGTGAACCCGGTTGAAGGGCTGATCCCCGATGGCATCGCACCGGTCACCGTCGATGGACGCGCCACGATGAGTGCAGCGCAGGAATTGCTGGCCACGCTGGCCCTGCGCGGGGCCGAAAAGGGCGTGCAACTCGACGTGACGGCGCGCCATGACGGGGTCGAAACCGCGAAGCTTGCGGTCACTGGCGATGTGACCCGGCTGGGCGACCTGCTGCCCGATCTGGTCCTGCCGATTGATCTGGATGTCGAGGCAAAGCTGGTCGGTACGGTGGCGGATGCAAAGGCAGATATCACCGCTGGAACGCTGGGAGAGATCGGCGCTGTCGCCAAGCGTGATGAAAGCGGGCAGGCCAAGGCTGATCTGACGGGTCAAATCCGGTCGTTGGGCGTAGCAGAAGCGAGTGCGTTTCTGCCGCTGGATCTGACAGGCAATCTGGATCAGGCGCCCGAAGGGCTGGTCAGCGCAGATCTGCGCCTAGCAGGGTCGAATGCGTCTTACATCGCCGCGCAGGGCAGTCTTGATCCAGCCAGCGGTGCGATCAAGGCCAGTTTGGATGCCCTTATTGATGAGCTTCAACGGCTGCTGCCACGCTTCCCCGGACAGCTCACCTTGCAAGGTGAAGCCAGCAATGACGGCCCGATCTGGAAATTTGAGGCGGAAGTGGCCGGACCCTCGCAAATTTCGGCCACGGCCAATGGCAGTTTTGACACCGCGCAGCAGACCGCTGATCTGAGCACGCAGGGCAATCTGCGGCTGGGGGGGCTTGATCCGTTTCTGTCACCCAACCAGCTGACCGGCGCTTTGGGCTTTGATCTGGCCATAAACGGCGCCCCGAGTGTCGAAAATGTCTCGGGCACGATTTCGACGCAGGGCAGCGTGTTCGAAGTGCCTGCGCTGGGTCAGAAGGTGACGCCGATCAATGCGACGGTTGCTCTGGCCAATGGCAGCGCCAATTTGGATGTTGTGGTTGGGGTCGAAGCGGGCGGCGCGGCGACGGTCACCGGGCCAGTGGGCCTGGCCGCCCCCTTCCCCGCACGGCTGAGTATCAATTTGCAGGATCTGATCCTGACCGACAATCTGTCAGTGCGCAGCGGTGCAGCCGGGGCCCTGTCCTTCAACGGGGATCTTCTGGGATCGTCGCTTTTGGCCGGCCAAGTCCGCATCCTGCCCACGGAAGTGAACATCGCCAATCTGGGCGGTGCGGTGAGCGCCGCCCCCGTGCCTGAAATCCGCCATATCGGGGAGTCGCGCGCAAGCTTTGTGACGCGCGAGCATGCCGGGTTTGTCACCGACGAAAATAGCGGCGGGGCGGCACCGGATATCAATCTGGATCTGACGATCTCGGCGCTGGACGGGGTCAAGGTGGCAGGCATGGGGCTGAATGCGAATCTGGCCGGTGTGATCGATGTTGATGGGTCGGTTGCGGCGGTCCGGCCGTCGGGCGCCATCGAGTTGCAAAGCGGCACATTCGTGATCCTGGGGCGGCCCCTGCGGCTGACCGATGGGCGCGTGTCCCTGCAAAATAGCCTGACACCGTTCATCCGTTTTGCCGCCTCCAATGTGAATTCCGAAGGCTCCGCCACCATTTCGGTAGAAGGGCCTCTGGATAAGCCAGAAGTGTCGATCACCTCCGTGCCGGAACGCCCCCCGGAAGAGGCGCTGGCGCTGTTGCTGTTCGGCAACCGGCAGTCGCAGATTTCACCGGTCAAGATCGCGCAGATCGCGGCGCAGTTTGCCACCAGCGGAGGGTCGTTGTTCGGAGGCGATGTGCAGGAGGATGACAGCGCACGCAGCCGTATCCTGAACCCGACGCAGAACCTTTACACCGATTTTGCGGTCAACAACGATGGGCAGAACGAGGTGATCCTGAACCTTGACCTGACCGACAATGTAACGGCGCGGGGCACCGTGGACAATGCCGGCGACACATCCATCGGACTGTTTTTCCAGCGCGATTATTGAGGCCTGCGTAGGGCGGGGTTTACCCCGCCGTTTCCTCAAGGCAGGCGGCGGGGTAAACCCCGCCCTACGCTGACTTCCTAGCTAAGTGCCAGTTCCCGACGCAGGAAGCTTTCCGTGCCAAGCAGGGCAGCCGTGTCATCTGTGATGATGCGCACGGCGATCTGAGCGATATGGCCTTCAAACATTCCAGGCCGGTCAAAGGCCTGCATGAAGGCCGCCCGAGCCGGGGTCGACAATACACCCCGCGCCACCGACCCAGCAAAACAGATGCCGCGAAACGGCATGTAATAATAGACAAACTCATGACAGAGCGTGCCCATCAACTGCGCCATGAAATCCACCACCGCGCGCGCATCGGCATCACTGTCATAATCCAGGATCAGATGTGCCCCGTCCCGCGCCGTGCCAGTCATTGCCGCCGACAGGGCGGCCAGGCCGCGACCGGAAAACAGCTCTTCAATCGAAAAAAAAGCATCGGCTTTAGCGCCCAGCCGGTCCCGCAGCAGTCGGTCAACCGACGCCGGAAGGCCCGCATGGCCCAGCTCCGCCTCGGCCACCACGGTGCCGCGCAAGCGCAGTTTGACAAAGGCCACGTTGAACCCGGTGCCCAGCCCCACGACCAAGGCCTGATCATTGGCCGGATCGGTGGCCGCCGGCTTGACCTCTTCCAGCCCATCATGGCCCAGATGCGGCAACGCGTGACCCAGCGCGGCCAGATCGTTCAGCAACCGGACCGAGCCGTCAAAACCGTTGGGCAAAACATCGTCCAGCCGGGCCGCGATATCGCCCAGCGAAAAGTGCCAGTTGCGATTGGTCAGCTGCGCCTCATCCGAGGTCACCGGCCCTGCCACCGCCACACAGGCCCCCGCCAGCCCGGTGGTTTCGGGATGTTCGACCAAAAACCGCGACAGCGCGTCATAATAACTGGAAAAGCTGTCATTGGCATAACGACGCACGGCCATCTGCCGCCCGTCGCCATCGACCAAAGCGATCCGCGTATTGGTGCCGCCCACATCTGAAACCAGAACGGGCCGCGTCGCGTCGCGCGTCATGTCTTACCCTTCCGCAGCCTCTCCGGGCCGCTTGCCAAGAATGATCATCGACAGCAGGTCGTCGTCGGTCACGTCGTCAATGTCAACCGTTCCGACGAGTTTTCCATTCTTCATCACCGAGGCCCGGTCGCACAGTTCCATCACGTCATGCACGTCATGGCTGATGAGGAATATGCCCAGACCCTGCGACTTGAGCTCCTTGATCAGCTCGGAGACCATCTGCGTCTCATGCGGGCCCAGCGCGGCGGTGGGTTCATCCATGATCAGGATCTTGGCGTTGAAATAGACCGCCCGCGCAATGGCCACCGATTGCCGCTGACCGCCCGACAGCGCCGAGACCGGCACGTTGAACTTGCGGAAATTCGGGTTCAACCGAGCCATGATTTTGCGGGTCTCGGCCTCCATCGCGTCATCATCGACAAAACCCAGAGGCGTCACCAGTTCGCGCCCCAGAAAGAGGTTTGAGGCCGCATCAAGGTTATCAGCCAGCGCCAGCGTCTGGTAGATCGTTTCGATGTTATAGGCGCGCGCATCGCGGGGATTGTTGATCTCGGCTTTTTCGCCGTTGATGTAAATCTCTCCGCTATCGGCGGCATAGGCGCCCGACAGGATCTTGATCAGGGTCGATTTGCCCGCGCCATTGTGGCCAAGAAGGCCCACAACTTCGCCCGGCTGCAGATCGACAGAGACGTGGTCCACGGCATGCACCCCCCCAAAGGAGATGCAGATGTCGCGCATGTCTACGAGAGGTGTGCTCATCAGGTTGCCCCCGCGCGTTTACGGTAGATGGTGTCAATCAACACGGCCAACACAAGGACCGAGCCGACCACGATATTCTGCATCGGCGCATCCACGCCAACCATGGCCATGCCCGATTGCAGCGACTGCATCACCAGCGCGCCAAGGATCGCGCCATAGATCGTGCCGAACCCGCCCGAGAGCGCGGTGCCGCCGATCACGGCCGCCGCGATCACGCGCAATTCGTCCAGCGTGCCGATATCGTTGGAGTGATTGGTCAGACGGGCCGAGGCCACGACCGCCGAAATCGCGCAGAGCAGGCCCATCAGGCCAAAGATCTTGACCGTCAGCCAGCGGGTGTTGATGCCCGACAGCTCTGCCGCGTCTGGGTTGCCGCCCGCGGCGAAGATATAGCGTCCAAACCGCGTGCGCTTGGCGATGATGGTCATGATGATCACGATCGCGACCAGCAGCAGCACGGAAAACGGGATACCATAGGCTTCGGTATAGCCTTCGGGCATGACCTCTCCGCGTCGTTCGAACATGCGCTGCAAGCGGCGGGTGGGGATTTCATAGGCGTTCACGATAGCGACGAAGCCAATGATCGCGCCCGAGGCGACGGCGGCCAGAACCGCTTCGGCCCAGACAGGTTTCACGTCCATCTCATGCTTGATCTTGTTCCGGCGCGAGGCCCAAATGCCGTAAAGCGTGGCGACCACGGCAATGGCGGCAACGATCCAGCTGCCGGTTTCGCCCAGCGTGCCATTGATGCCGCCAAATTTTGAAAAGCCGGTATCGAGCGGGCCGATGGTTTTGCCGTCGGTCAGATACCAGGCGACATTGCGCCAGACCAGCAGGCCGCCCAGCGTCACGATAAAGGCCGGGATCATCAGATAGCCGATCATGAACCCGTGAAAAGCTCCGATCAATGTGCCGACCAGCATACCCACGATAATGGTGATCCAAGGGATCAGCGGGTGCCCAAGGCCCAGCCCCAGCATATCCGGCAGGATCGAGGTCTGCACCATCGCCATCACCGCCGAACAGGTGGCCAGAACGGCCCCCACCGACAGGTCGATGTGCCGGGTGACGATGATGAACACCATGCCAGTCGCCATGATCGCGACTGAGACCGTCTGAATGGACAGGTTGAAGATGTTGCGCGGCGTCAGGAAGCGTCCGCCGGTGACCATGTTGAAGCCCACACACAGAATGATGAAGGCGGCCAGCATGCCCAGCATGCGCATGTCGATTTCAAGCGTTTGAAGCAGGTTTTTTCGAGCCGTCGGCGGCGCAAGCTGCGCGTCTGTGTCAGCCATTCTTCTGGTCCTGTTCTGGGGTGAAAAAAGAGGACCCCGCGCAAAACAGCGGCCTGCGCGGGGTCAGAAATCGCGAAAAGCGATCAGTTACAGGGCGCCGGTCCGTTGGTCACACCCTGGCAGAGCGATTCCTTGCTGATCCAGCCAGCATCCACCACGGCGGTCAGGTTGTCGGCGGTCACCGGCACCGGAGCCAGGAAGACGGCGGTCATTTCGGTGCCTGCGGGCGACGTCCAGGACTGCGCACCATCGACATCGGTCATCTCGGTGCCACCCGCCATCGCCACGGCGATTTCACCAGCGGCGCGACCAAGATCACGTGCGTCTTTCCAGACCGACACGGTCTGCGTGCCCAGTGCCACACGGTTCAGCGCGGCGTGGTCGCCATCCTGACCAGACACCGGGATGCCTTCCATGCCCTGCGCCGTCAGCGCGGCCACAACACCACCGGCGGTGCCGTCATTGGAGGCCACAACCGCGTCAACAGCGTTGTCCTGCGCGGTCAGGATCTGCTCCATGTTGCGCTGTGCATTGGCGGGCAGCCAGCCATCGGTATAGGCTTCGCCGACGATGGTGATATCGCCCGCGTCAACGGCCGCCTGCAGAACTTCCTGCTGACCGCCGCGCAGGAAATCTGCGTTCGGGTCGGTGGGCGAGCCTTTGATCATCACGTAGTTGCCGCTGGGCTGTGCCTCGAGAACGGCGCGCGCCTGCATCCGGCCAACTTCGACATTGTCGAAGGTCAGGTAGAAGGCACGGTTGTCTTCGATCAGACGGTCATAGCCCACGACCGGGATGCCTTCATCGGCCGCGGCCTGCACGGCGGGGCCAATGGCCTGTGCGTCTTGGGCGAGGATAATCAGCGCGTCGGCGCCCTGAGCGATCAGGCTTTCGATATCCGACAGCTGCTTGGCCGAGGAGCTTTGCGCATCTGACGAGATATACTGCGCTCCGGCGGCATCCAGTGCGGCCTTGATCGCGGCTTCGTCGGTTTTCCAGCGCTCTTCCTGGAAGTTCGACCAGCTGACGCCGACAACCAGATCATCGGCCATCGCCGCCGTCGCCATCGCGGCGCCGACCAGTGCGGCCGTCGCGGTTGCAAAAATTTTCATGTTTCCCTCCACAAAAAACACGCACCGGGTGCTTCGCGTTGTCGATGCGTTGGCCAAAGCGTGACTCATTTTAATTTGAAAAGCAAATTAAATATTGTAGCCTAGAAATTAGCATAGAATTGAGGCCGGGCATCACCCGATCCAATCACAGGGAGGCACAGGCAAATGCCTGTTACCAATGGACAAAATGGGACAAGAGGTCGTGGACGCCGCGCGTTGATGGATGTGATCCGTCGTCGCGGGCCGCTGCCGCGCATCGAATTGGCCGAGCTCACATCGCTGAGCCGCGCGACGGTCACCACCATCACCGCCGAGCTGATCGAGGCCGGTTTGATCGAAGAAATCGCTCAGGCCGAGCCAGGAAATGGTGCCCGCCGGGGCCGCCCGCGCGTTGACCTGCGCATCCGGGGCGCGGCGCATCTGGTGGCGGGGGTGAAAATCGCGCATCGCACGTTATCCCTAGTGCTAATGGATTTCAATTTCTCCCGACTGGCGGAACTGGAAGTCCCCCTGCCCGCCCCGTGCCTGAGCGCGGATGCCATGACCGACGCTATTGTCGGGGCGGTGGATACGCTGATGGAGAAAGCAGACCACTGCCGCTCTGAACTGTCGGGAATCGGGTTGGGAATCGCGGGCGTGGTTAAAGCCGCGCGAGGGCTGGTTTTGTGGTCGCCGTCATTGGATGCGCGCAACGTGGCCTTGGGCGATCAGGTCAGCGCGGCGCTGGATCTGCCGGTGTTCGTGGACAATGACGCCAATCTTGTCACCATGGCCGAGCTGGGCTTTGGCCTTGGCCGGGCGCATAGCGATTTCATCGTGGTCACGGTCGAAAGCGGCGTGGGCATGGGGCTGGTCATCGACGGGCAGCTTTACCGTGGCGCGGGCGGCTGCGGGGCCGAATTTGGACATGTCAAAATGCATCCTGACGGCCCGCCCTGCCGCTGCGGACAGCATGGCTGCCTTGAAGCCTATGTCGCAGATTTTGCCCTCTTGCGCGAGGCGACGAATCTGCCCGATTTCGACACGTCACTGCCCGAAGACGTGCAGCTGTCGCGCCTTTTGGCACGGGCGGGCGCGGGCGGCGCGGCGCGGGCCATTCTGGATCAGGCGCGGGATATCTTCGCGCTGGGACTGGCCAATCTGGTCAATATTTTCGATCCTCGCCTAATTATCCTGGCTGGTGGGCAGGTAAAATCAAACCCACTGCTGAGCGCTCAGGTCGTTGAAAAGATGAAGGAGGCCATTGTGCAGGTAGACCGTCCCACGCCAGAGGTGGCCGTGCATCAATGGGGGGACCGGATGTGGGCTTTGGGTGGGGCGGCCTATGCCTTGGACGGAGTGCTGGACCTGGCGTTGAGCGAGATGCGGGATGACTGACTGGACAATTCGCGCAGGTCTGGCCCTGCTGATCGCGGCGGGCAGCGCGCAGGCCGGGCCGCGTTTTGCACCCATTGCGGCCCCCGATCACGTCTATGATGGCGGGTGGGAGCATTTCGTGGGCGGCGGGCTGGCCGCGTTTGATTGCGATGGCGATCACCTCCCGGAGCTTTACGCCGCAGGCGGCAGCAATCCCGCGAAACTGCTGCGCAACCGCTCTACCAATGCCACGCTGGAATTTGAGGCCGCGACGCCTGATGCGCTGGCGTTGACCGGGGTGATCGGGGCCTATCCGCTGGATATCGACGGCGACGGGCATCTGGATCTGATGATTTTGCGGGTCGGTGAAAACCGTCTGCTGCGGGGCGGGCCGGATTGCAGCTTTGCAGCGTTCGCCGCGCATGACCTGCCCACCGGGGACCGTTGGACCACGGCCTTTTCCGCGACGTGGGAGGAGGGACAAAGCCTGCCGACGCTGGCCTTTGGCCATTACGTCGATCGCAGCAATCCCGATGGGCCGTTTGAGGCCTGCGACATCAATCACCTTTTCCGCCCGGACGGTGACAGCTATCGCCCAGCGATGGTGCTGGAGCCGGGGTTCTGCCCGCTTTCGATGCTGTTTTCCGACTGGTCCGGCACGGGCCGCGCCGACCTGCGCATCAGCAATGACCGACATTATTACGTCAAAGGCGGCGAGGAGCAGCTGTGGGCGATGGAGGCCAATCCGCGCCTGTTCACCCAAGCCGATGGCTGGCAGAGCCATCAGCTCTGGGGCATGGGGATCGCAGCGCGGGATATCACCGGCGATGGACGGCAAGAGGTGTTTCTGACCTCGATGGCTGATCAGCGCCTGCAAGTGCTGGCCCCCGGCGGCGCGCCGCGCTTTGAGGATGTGCCCTATGAGTGGGGCACAACGGCGCATCGACCTTACACCGGCGGGGACGGGCGACCGGCGACGGGCTGGCATGTGCAGTTTGGCGACGTGCAGAATGATGGGCGCGATGACGTGTTTATCACCAAGGGCAATGTGCAGCAGATGCCCGGCAGCGCGATGGATGATCCCAACAATCTGCTGATCCAAACCGATGCGGGCTTTGTCGAGGCGGGGTTGGAGGCGGGGCTGGCCTCCATGCATCGCGGGCGCGGCGCGGTCTTTGCCGATCTGAACGGTGATGGCTTGCTGGATGTGGCCGTGATCAACCGCCGTGCGCCGCTGGAGATCTGGCAGAACGTAACAGACACCACGGGGACCTGGTTGGCTGTGACGCTCGACCAACCAGCGCCGAACCGGCGGGCTGTCGGGGCATTTATCGAGGTCGATACAGGCCAGCGCGTCTATTTGCGCGAGATCACCATTGGCGGCGGTCATGCCGGGGGCAGCGCCCTGCCCGCGCATTTCGGGCTGGGGGATGCCGAAACCGTGCGCCTGCGCATCCGCTGGCCGCAGGGCGGTTGGTCAGACTGGATGGACACCCAGACCAACCAGCGCATCCGGATCAGCCCGCAGGGCGAGATCACCGCTTATTGATCGACCGGCAGGCCCGACGGCACGGTGGCAGGCACGCCCAGCCGCCCGGTGATGGCGGTGGGGTCTTCGAGGCTGGTCAAAAAGGCAATGATCTGCGCGATCTCGGCATCGCTGAGCGGGATGGGCGCGACATCGCTGGCCAGCACAATCTCGGCCAGTTCTCCGGCATCGCCCATCACCGCGAGATCGCTGTCATTGGCCAGATCGGGCAGCACAAGCTGCGATGCGTCATAGCCCGCCAAAGCCGCCTGCGGATCAAGATGGTGACGAATGATTCCGTCGAGCGTCGCATGGCTGCCCGCATGGCCGTAGGGCGCGGTGAAGGTCACGTTGCGCAGCGAGGGTGTGCGGAAAGCGTAGGCATCCTCGGCCGCGCCGGTCACACGCATCCGGCCAACATCGCGATTATGCCGTTCAAACCGTGCAGCCTTGCCCGGCCCGACCTGAGGCAGGGCGATGGCGTGAAAGCCGTGATCGGTCTGAAACTGGCCCGCATGGCATGTGCTGCATTTTGCTTTGCCGTAAAACAGCGCTATCCCCGCCTGTGCGTCGTCCGGCAGCGGGGTGCCGTCGCGCAGATAGCGGTCGAAGGCGCTGTCATCGGCCCGCCATTCAAAGGCGACAAAGGCTGCGATTGCATCCGAGATATCGGTGAAATGAATCGGCTGATCCCCAATCACGGCGTTGAAGAGATCCCGATATTCGGGGATCGCCCTGATCCGCTGGCTCAGCAGATCCCAGGCACCGCCCTCTCCGGTGATGAAGCCTTGGCGCACGGCCTGCGCGATCTCATTCTCGGAATAATGACCGGCCATTTCATCCGCGCTGAGCACGGGGAACATGGTCTGGGCCGACAGAACCGAGGCAAAGCCTTCCTCCATCTCTGCTCCCAAAGGCGTGCGCAGGCCGGATGGGCGGGAGGCGTCTGCCTCCAACCTTCCATCATGGAACAGCGAGGTGAATTCCGACGCACCGAGGTTGAAAAGGGCGGGCGAATGGCGCGGGATGCGCTGTTCGGGCCGGTTATCGGGATTGACGACGCGATCCGTGCCAAGCCCTGATGCGCCTTCGCCAAGGCCCAGCGACAGCCCGTCGCCGGTGCCAAAACGCGGGTGGTGGCAAGTGCCGCAGGAGATGTTCTTGTTGCCTGACAGGATTGGATCATAGAACAGAAGCTGGCCAAGCTGGACCTGCCCGATATCCTGTTCGGGAAAGACCGCATCGGGCGTGGGCAAATCCAGCGCCGCGAGGGGCGAGGCGATCAGGGCAAATGCAACGGCCAGCCTCATGCCGCACCTATGGTGAAGCTTGAGATCTGACGATATGGCGTATCCGGTCCGGCGATGGCCACGGGGAACCCCGCGTTGACAGCATCGATATAGCCTTGCGGCTCAAGACATAAGCCTCCAAAGGGCCGGAACGGCGCGGTCAGCTTGTGGCCGGTGTAGAATTGCAGGCAGGGTTGATCCGTGGCGACCGTAAGGCGCAGCCCGTTGGGCGCGTCGACCTGTGCATGGCCCTGATCCAGCACGTAATTCATGTCACACCCCTCCTCTGTCGCCTCTCCAATCATCTTGCCGGTTTTCAGCGCCGTGAGCGCCGGTGTCAGCGGCTCTATCTGTCCGGTGGGGATAAGTCCCGGTCCAACGGGCGTCCAGTTATCTGCGGCGACTGCGACCCTGTGGCCCAGCACATCGCCCTGTCCCATCAGGTTCCAATAGGCGTGATGCGCGAGGTTCACCGGCGTTGGTCGGTCTGCCATCGCCATGATATCATAAGACAGCGTACCGCCCGTCAACGTGACCTGCACTGTAACCTCGACCCGGCCGGGAAAGCCCATGTCACCATGCTCCGAGACCAGATGCATGACCGCGCCGCGCGGACCGTCCTGTTCCAGCGCCCAATGCCGCTGTCCAAAGCCGACGCGCCCGCCATGCAGGGTGTTGGGCAGCTCGTTGGCGTCCAGCACATAACGCTGCCAGTTCCAGCCCAGCGCTGCACCCGAGATGCGGTTGGCCACGCGCCCGGCGAGGATGCCCATGGAATGCGGGTCGGTCAGATAGGCCGCCGGAGCGTCATGGCCCAGCACCACATTGACGGCATCGCTCTGATGCGCGACCTGCCAGCTTTGCAGCCGCGCGCCATAGGATAAGAGGGACACGCTGTGCCCCTCCTCCTCCAAAACCACACGTTTGATCGCCTCAGACAAAACGGTTCACGTAGTTTTCCAAAATCTCCTGACGGCCCGAGCGTGGCTGCGGATTGATCTCTCCGGCCAGAACGCGGGCAAAGATGCTGTCGAAATCACCGTCGAGCATGGCTTTGGCCTCGGCCGTGTCCCAGCCCGCATAGCGCTCGGCCAGGGCGGCGTCCAACCCGCCATCTTCAATCATGGCCGCCGCCGCCTTCAGCCCGCGCGCGCAGATATCCATGCCGCCGATATGCGCTGCGATCAGATCTTGGGCATCCAGCGATTGCCGCCGCAGCTTGGCGTCGAAATTGGTGCCCCCGGTGGAGAACCCGCCGGAATTGAGGATGTGGTAATAGCACAGCGCAACCTCGGGCACGTTGTTGGGGAATTGATCCGTGTCCCAGCCCGATTGGTAATCGTTGCGGTTCATGTCGATCGATCCCAACATCCCTTCGGAGGTGGCCGTGGCGATCTCATGCTCGAAAGAATGACCTGCGAGAATGGCGTGCCCCTGTTCGAGGTTCAGTTTGACCTCATCCTCCAACCCATATTTGCGCAGGAAGCCGATGCAGGTGGCGGCGTCGTAATCATATTGATGTTTGGACGGCTCCTGCGGTTTGGGTTCGACCAGAATGGCGCCTTCGAACCCGATCTTGTGCTTGTACTCGACCACCATATTCAGGAAGCGGCCCATATGGTCCAGCTCGCGTCCCAGATCGGTGTTGAGCAGCGTTTCATAGCCTTCGCGACCGCCCCACAGGACATAGTTTTCCCCGCCCATCTTCATTGTGGCATCCATGCAGGATTTCACCGTCGCGGCGGCATAGGCGAACACATCCGGGTCCGGGTTGGTCGAGGCACCGGACATGAAGCGGCGATGGCTGAACATGTTGGCCGTGCCCCAAAGCAGCTTGACCGGCGATGTCTCCATCTTGCCCAGCATATAGTCGATGATCTCTTCGAAATTGCGCTGGCTTTCGGCAAAGCTCCCGCCTTCGGGGCGGATATCGGCGTCGTGCCAGCAGAAATAGGGCTGGCCGAGGATCTCGAACATCTCAAAGGCGGCATCGGCCTTGATCCTGGCCATGTCCATACGGTCCTGCGGATGCCACGGGCGAATGAAGGTCTGCCCGCCGAACGGGTCGCCGCCTTCCCAGGCGAAGGAATGCCAATAGGCCACGGCAAAGCGCAGGTGGTCTTCCATGCGTTTGCCCATCACGACCTCATCAGCGTCGTAATGTCGGAAGGCGAGCGGGTTGGTGCTGTCTTCACCTTCGAATTCGATCGGGGTGATATCGCCAAAGAAACTGGTCATCAGAGTATCGCTTTCAGGTTCGGGTAAGAGGCCGCAAAGCTCTGCCATGCGTCGTCGCAGGCGCGGGCCAGGGCCGGATCAGGGTGAATGGTGGTGGCAATCTCGGGCCGTGTCATGACATCGCGGGGGTTGGCCCTGGTGACACCGCAAATCGCCAGACGCGCCGCCCCCAAGGCCGCGCCAAATTCGCCCTTGGCCGGCAGATCCAGCGGGGTGTTCAGCGTGGCGGCCAGCAGGTCGAGCCAGTACCGAGAGCCGCTGCCCCCACCTATGGCCAGCAGGCTGTCAGGCCGCGCGCCGGTGGCCTTGAGCGCCTCGAGACTGTCACGCAGGCCAAAGCTGACGCCTTCAAGCACAGCACGGGTCAGATCCGCGCGGGTCTGCGCGATATCGAGGCCGATGAAGCCGCCGCGCAGGGCGCTGTCATTATGCGGCGTGCGTTCGCCCGACAGATAAGGCATGAAGCGCAAGCTTCCGGGGGCCTGAACGGTATCGCCCAGTTCAGTCGTCATCTGCGCCGGGCTGCGATCCACGATGCGGGACAGCCAGTTCAGGCTGTCGGTGGCGGCCAGCATGACGCCCATCTGATACCAGCGATCCGGCACGGCATGACAAAAAGTGTGGACCGCCGTGGCCGGATCGGGAAAGAACCCGTCCCGCGCAACCATCAGCACGCCGGAGGTGCCAAGAGAGACAAAGCCTTCGCCCTCTCCCAGGGCTCCGACGCCGCAGGCCGCGGCGGCATTATCGGCACCGCCGGCAACCACCCAGACGCTTTCGGGCAGGCCCAGGTCCTGCGCGAGCGATCCGCGCAAAGCGCCCACGATGCCTATGCCCTCCAGCAGATCGGGCATCTGGTCGCGGCGCATCCCCGATGCACTCAGCAAATTATTGGACCAGGCCCGCGCTCCGACATCCAGCCACGAGGTGCCCGAGGCATCCGACATTTCCGTCGCCAAGAGACCGGTCAGCCAGTAGGACAGGTAATCCTTGGGCAGCAGAACGCGATCGACGCGCGCAAAAACATCCGGCTCATGCGTGGCGAGCCAGGCCAGTTTTGGCGCGGTGAAACCGGGGAAAACAATGTTGCCGGACAGGGCGCGCACATGATCGGTGGCGTCCAGAATGGCCGCTTCGGCCGAGGCGCGCGTATCATTCCACAAAATCGCCGGGCGCAGCACGACACCGTCGGCATCCAGCAGAACCGCGCCATGCATCTGTCCAGACAGGCCAATCCCCTGCAAAAGCGCGATATCGCTGCGATGCTCGGCCGCGAGGCTGCGCAGGCAGCTGCGCGCAGCGGTGATCCAGTTGGCAGGATCTTGCTCGCTCCAACCTGGGTGGGGATGCGCCACGCGCAACGGCGCCTCGGCGCTGCCAATCACGCCGCCATCGCCCCGCACCAGCAAGGCCTTGACGCCCGACGTGCCAAGATCGAGTCCCAAAAACATCCGCAATCCTCCAGCCACCAGTGTCGGAGGATTTATTTCTAGTGTCAAATTAATTATGCAGCGGGGCCGAACCGGTCAGAAATTGTTGATGCCCGAGGGTGTGCTGTAGACGATGGTGTTGCCGACCTGACGCGGGCTGTTGACCACACCGGAATAGAGCGGCTGGATATAGGTGGGTTCAGGCTGCGCAGGCGTCGCCACAGGCGAAGTGGCCGGGACCAGGCGGCAGGCTTGCACCAACGGGTTACAGCTATTGGACGAGAGGGTCTGGCTGGCGGTGCTCCGGAAGACGGGCTGGGCTGTTGGGCCGGAGTGCGTTTGCGCCGCTTGCGGCTGATCAAGAATATAGGTGCGCGGCTGGGTCACGACGGGCTGCGTCGTCGGAGCAACCTGATAGACCAGCGCGTTGGATCGCGTGGCCGTTGCCGGCCGTGCCTGCCCGGCAGGATAGACGCCCACGATCTGATTGCCCCCGCGCACTTCGCAAATCCAGGGTGTCGACACACCCGCCGCCTGCGCGGTCAGATTGCCGCCCGACCCGCTGGGCATGATCAAGACCGTGTCATTGGGTACGCCGGTCCGGGCCGAAAAGAGCGCCGTGCAAGCCTTGACCAGATCGCCTTGCGCGGGGTTCAAGCTTGCAATCTGCTCATCACATGCGGACAGCCCGATGGCAGCGCAGATCATGAGACCCGTTATGGTCCGCATGGCAAGCTCCTCTTGCTAATGGTTGCAAAATCTTTCCGTGCCAATTTCATCCATAAGCAGAGCAGATTCAATTGTACGAAAGTAGGTTTTGCCCTCTCTCCTGCACAGGCATGGGTGCGTCACGCCATCAGCCGCGCCACAAGCTGGGATTGTCTGGCGATCAGCGCGTCGATATCCAACGTTGTGATCTGCCCATCGCGCACGATCTGGCGCCCTTCGACCAGCAGATGCCGCACGCGGCGCGGCCCGGCTAGCAACAGAGCCGCCGGATCCCAACTGCCGGCCGTTTCCAGCCCATGCAGATCCCAGATTGCCACATCGGCCCGTGCCCCCACCGCAAGACGCCCGCAATCGGGCCGGCCCAGCACATCAGCCCCGCCACGCGTGGCAATCTCCAGCGCTTCGCGCGAGCTCATCGCATCAGCCCCGCGCGCCACGCGCTGCAACAGCATGGCTTGGCGCGCCTCATCCACCAGAGAGCCTGCATCATTACTGGCCGAGCCATCGACCCCCAACCCCACCGGCACGCCTGCGTCGCGCATGGCGCGGAGCGGCGCGATGCCCGACCCAAGGCGGCAATTGGAACAGGGGCAATGCGCCACCCCGGTGCGGCTGCGGGCAAAGAGGTCAATCTCGGACCCGTCCAGCTTGACGCAATGTGCGTGCCAGACGTCATCCCCGGTCCAGCCCAGATCTTCGGCATATTGACCGGGGCGGCAGCCGAACATCTCCTGACTATAGGCGATATCCTCATCATTTTCGGCCAGATGCGTGTGCAGCATCACGCCTTTGTCCCGCGCCAGAAGCGCGGCGTCGCGCATCAGCTCGCGGCTGACGGAAAAGGGTGAACAGGGAGCCAGCCCAACGCGCACCATCGCGCCTTCAGACGGGTCGTGAAAGGCATCGACGACGCGGATCATATCGTTGAGGATGTCCGCCTCACGCTCCACCAGAGCGTCGGGCGGCAGGCCACCATCGCTTTCGCCAATGCTCATCGCGCCGCGCGTGGGGTGAAACCGCAGGCCCAGCGCCGTGGCAGCATGGATCGTATCTTCGAGCCGCGCGCCATTGGGATAAAGATACAGATGATCCGATGACAGGCTGCATCCCGACAGCGCGAGTTCCGCCAGCCCCACTTGGGCGGAGGTGAACATCTCATCCGGGCCAAACCGCGCCCAGATCGGATACAGCGTCTTGAGCCAGCCAAATAGCAGCGCGTTTTGCCCGCCCGGCACGGCGCGGGTCAGCGTCTGGTAAAGATGGTGATGCGTGTTCACCAATCCCGGCGTGACCAGATGGCCGCTGACGTCGATGACATCTCCATCCGTGGTCAGACCCGTTCCGATTGCAGCCACCGCCCCGTCGCGTAGCAAAATATCGTGGTTCGCCAATTCCCGGCGGTCATCATCCATTGTGAGAATGATATCGGCATTTCTGATCAGGGTCTCTTGCATGGCGCGGCCTCCGGTCCTGTTTCACCCTGCTTCGGAGTTCCAATGCGCACAGACCGACAGAAGCAGGGGAAGGACTCGGGCCCTGTGCCGGGCAAGATTACGCGGCGCAGCGCCTTGGCTCAAGAGGGTCAGAAGGCCGAAGCGCTAGAACCCGCGCAGGATCTCAAGCGCCTTGGCGTGGATGTCCGGGTTTGCGGCCGCCAAGGCACGGCCTCCATTATGCGCGGGCTCTCCCTGCCAGCCAGTGACAAGGCCGCCTGCGGCCTCGATCACGGCGATGGGGGCCTGGATATCGTATGGGGCGAGCCCGGCCTCGATCACCAGATCAATCTGCCCTGCCGCGAGCAGCGCATAGGCATAGCAATCCATGCCATAGCGCACCAGCCGCGCGTGCCGGGCCACGGCGGCAAAGCCTGCGCGCTCGGCTGGGCTGCCCAGTTCTGGGAAGGTCGTGAACACAATCGCGTCGGACAGATCCTGCGTCTGACGGGTGCGCAAGGGCGTTTGACCCAGCGGGCCGTCACATCTCGCTACGCCCTGCCCGCCGGTGAAACGTTCTCCGATATAGGGCTGGTCGATCACGCCCATGATCGGGCCGTCCGCCTTTGACAAGGCAATCAGAACACCCCAATTCGGCGTTCCAGATATAAAACCGCGCGTGCCATCGATCGGGTCGAGCACCCATTGCCGCCCGTTGGTGCCGGGTTTGATGCCATGTTCTTCGCCCAGAATACCGTCTTCTGGGCGCAGATCGTCCAGAAGGGCGCGCATCGCGGCCTCTCCGGCACGGTCGGCTTCGGTCACCGGGTCAAAGCCATCGGCTTCTTTGTTGTCGGTCTGCAAATCGGGCTGACGAAAATAGGGCAGGATGGCCGCGCGCGCGGCATCGGCCAGACGGTGCGCGACATCGATATCTGAGAGGGCAGAGGCGATTTTGGACATGCCCAAGCCGTGCCCCAAGCGGCGGGGGAAATCAACTCTGCTGAAGATCAAACTATGAAAAAGGCCGCTGCCGAAACGTGCCCGGCGCGGCCCATGATGAGATATTCAAGCCGGTGGCTTTCAGGCCACGTCGCTGAGCACCCGCGCCAGATCGAACAGCCGACGCCGCTGGTTTTCCGGGATTGCATAATAGCTGCGCACCAGATCAAGCGCTTCCTTGTCGCCCATCAGATCGGCCGGCATGGCGCCTGCGTCACCTTCGGCCTCGGTTCCTTCAATCCCTTCGAAGAAGAAGGCCACTGGCACATCCAGCGTGCGCGCGATATCCCAAAGGCGCGACGCGCTGACGCGGTTGGCACCGGTTTCGTATTTCTGGATTTGCTGGAACTTTATTCCCACCTGCTCGGCCAGTTGTTGCTGTGTCATACCGATCAGCCAGCGACGCTGGCGGATGCGTTTTCCTACATGCACGTCAACAGGATGTGCCATTGTTATTCCTTTCTTATTCTTTCTGATCGCCGCTGCGGGTTTGTCCCAGGAACGGCAGCATATGTATGTCCTGTCGGGTGCGGCCTGCGATCCGGGCGCTTCTGCTCTTACCACTGATCCGCGATGATAGTGTAAACCTCCGAGGTGATCAATTTTAAGCAGTATTTGACACACCTGCGCGTGATGCCGCCGTGTCGTAATACCGCTATGAGGGTTTTCATCGCATGTGAAACGAACACATTCTATTATTCCGAAGTATAGGAAAGAACATCTTAGGGATGAGGCGCCTGTATTTAGGTGCCTTTATCGGGAGTATCGGAACATGCGCGCTATTCGCGTGGGGGATGTGAACGCCCACCCGGAAATTACAGAAATTCAGAAGCTTGACCCTCAGGCCAATGAAATCGGGGTGGAGGTCCGCGCCTGCGGTCTGAATTTTGCGGATTTGCTGATGATCCGCGGGCGATATCAGGAAAAGCCCGCCCTGCCCTTCACGCCGGGGCTTGAAGTGGCGGGGGTTGTGACCTCGGTCGGGTCCGGTGTCACCGGGTTTGCGACCGGGGATCGCGTGGCTGTCTATGCCGGTCAGGGCGGTCTGGCCGAGCATGGGTGTTTTGACGCGGCGCGGGCGACGCATATTCCGGACGCCATGCCGTTTGACCATGCGGCCGCTTTTCCAGTCGCCTATGGCACGTCGCATATTGCGTTGAACCATTGCGCCAGATTGCAGCCGGGCGAAACGCTGCTGGTCACCGGGGCGGCCGGCGGCGTCGGACTGACGGCGGTCGAGATGGGCAAGCTGATGGGCGCGCGCGTGATCGCGCAGGCGCGCAGCGCGGACAAGCTGGCTGTGACCAAAGCTGCGGGCGCTGACAAGCTGATCGAAGGCTCCGAGACCCTGCGCGAGGCGGTCAAAGCGCTTGGCGGGGCTGACGTGGTCTATGACACAATCGGAGGAGATGTCTTCACGGCCGCCTTTCGCGCCACCAATCCGGGCGGGCGCGTGTTGCCCATCGGCTTTGCCGGAGGAGAGGTGCCGCAGATCCCGGCCAATCATCTGCTGGTCAAGAACCTGACGGTCATCGGCTTTTACATTGGTGGCTATCTCAAGCATTTCCCACAGGTGATCACCGACAGCATGGCGCAGCTTTTTGACTGGTACACGCAGGGCAAACTGTCTCCGCATATCGGCCAGACCCTGCCTTTGGCCGAATATGACCAGGGGCTGGAGTTGCTGCGCAGCCGTCAGGCGACTGGCAAAGTGATCATCCGGCCGCAGGACTGACCGGGATCGGGCGCCGCTTGGGTGCGGGCAGGTTGGCAAAGGATTGCCGCAGAAGGACCGCGAGATCCTCGATCAGCTTGCGATTGGCGCTGTCGGCCCCGAACATATTGATCAGTTGCAGCGGCAGATCCGGCAGAGCGCCGCCATTCTCAATCTGCTCCAGATGCGGTGGTTCCGTCCCATCGATCATCGTATGCACCGCCAGATCGGCGGCAACGGTCGCCTCGATCGTGCGGTCGCTGTCAGTTTCGACCACCATGTCCCAAGGCACCCCCGACTTGTCGAGCGCGGCGATCACCTTGGGCCGGAAGACACAAGAGCGCCCAAAGGCCAGTTTCAGCGGCCGCTGCCGCCAGGCCGAGCCATCTGGCGCGCCGATCCATCGCAAGGGCCGTTCGGCAATGGTTTCGCAATCGGGGTCGGCGACCACCTCGGTGGTGAGGATGAGGTCACATTCTCCGCGCTGAAACTGCGCCTTGAGCGAACGGGTAAACGAGGACACCAGTTGTACCTTCACCCGCGGATAGGCTGCGTTGAACCGTTGTAGCACCATCGGAATGGCCGGGTAGACAATGTCATGCGGCACGCCCAGCACGATCTCACCCTCATAGGCCTGATCGGTCAACCGCCCGATGGCTTCGTCATTCAGGGCCACCATCTTACGGGCATAGGCGAGCAATTGTTCGCCCGACGCCGTCAGCGCGATGCGCCGCCCACTGCGGTCTAGCAGGTCAAGGCCCAGGATTTCTTCGAGGCGCTTCAACTGCATCGATACCGCCGATTGCGTCAGATGCAGATAGCCCGCCGCGCGCGTCACACCGCCCGCATCGGCCACGGCCACAAAAGACCGCAGGGTCGTCAGATCAAGATTGCGCATACATCACACCTTGTGATGGGTTTCGTCAAAAACATTCATTTCCATTATCTGCCACAGATCCCATATAAGGATCAAGAAAATTGAACACCCAACACAAACTCATCACAAACAGGAAAGATAGCCATGACCACGATCGCCACCAACATCCCCGCCCGTCGCCCCTCCCTGCTGGCGCAACTGACGCTGGCTTTGACGGTGTGGCGTGAGCGTCAGGCTCTCAAACGGCTGGACGCCACAGCACTGGAAGATATCGGACTGAGCCGCAAGGATGCGCTTGTCGAAGCCTATCGCGGCTTGAGCCAGCTGCCTGCGCATCGCGCCTGCTGACACAAAGCTAACACAGCTTCCTGTGCCTGGCCGTCCTTGCATCTGCAAGGGCGGCTTTTTTAATGAATTTCGCAGCCAACCGGGACAAGCTGTCTCTTGAAAAACCGTCTCTGCTTCACGATATTGGGATCAGATATGCGGGGCTGCCCGCATGAGGGGAAGCAGACAGATACATTTCGGAGACGACATGGCTGAGTATAGCACGGCACGCGTTGCCGCCGGCGCAAGAAGCGCAGAAATCGATCAGGGCCTGCGCGCCCATATGAACAAGGTCTACGGCACAATGTCCGTGGGCATGTTGATCACATTCGCGGCGGCTTGGGCGCTGTCGGGCCTGTCGGTCACCTCGGTGCCCACAGGGGCCGAAACNGCCATGATCCGCGAAGGTCAGTATCTGACCCCGCTGGGTATGGCGCTTTATGCGTCGCCGCTGAAATGGGTGGTGATGTTCGCGCCGCTTCTGTTCATCTTCGGCTTCTCGGCCGGGATCAACCGGCTGTCGGCGGCCACGGCGCAGACGGTGTTCTATATCTTCGCTGCCGTAATGGGCGTGTCGATCAGCTCGATCTTCCTGGTGTTCACCGGTGAATCGATCGCGCAGATCTTCTTGGTGACCTCGATCGCCTTTGCAGGGCTGAGCCTCTATGGCTACACCACCAAGAAAGACCTGTCCGCAATGGGTACGTTCCTGATCATGGGCGTGATCGGCCTGATCGTGGCGTCGATCGTGAATATCTTTGTCGCCTCGTCGGCGCTGACCTTCGCGATCTCGGTGATTGGTGTTCTGATCTTCGCCGGCCTGACGGCCTATGACACGCAGAACATCAAGAACACATATTTGCAATTCGCCCATGCGGGTGATCAGGAATGGCTGGGCAAGGCCGCGATCATGGGCGCGTTGAGCCTATATCTGGACTTCATCAACATGTTCATGTTCCTGCTGCAACTGCTGGGCAATCGAGAATAACCCCGCAGGATAAATCAAAACGTCAGAGCCGGCCTTTCAGGTCGGCTCTTTTCGTTCCGGCGCAGCGGCAAACAGCGTGCTGAGATGCTGGCGTGCATATTGCTGATCAAGCATCCGCTGGCGAGCGCGGACATAAATGTTCTTGGCCCACAACCCGATGCCCACGGTCACAAGCGCAAGGACAAAAAGTCCAAGGGTCATGTCGGTCACAAAGGCTTCATCCTCTGGCGCGGGGTTGAGCACGGTGATCGCGCCGCCGATCGTGGCCAGCATCATGTAGTAATAAAAGACGATCGCCGTCCAACCGAAGAAGGTCTTTGACACAGGCAGGAAGATCCAGCGCCTTAGCAGGCCAAAGTCGGACCAGGCGGGCGGGATCGGAGTGACCTCCCCCTGCCGTTCGCCCTGCGCGTCGAGGCTGAGATCGGCCAGATCCCGCAAATCCCCGTAATCCGGCAGCATTTCGACAATGATGTCATTGACCTGCAGGCGCAGTAGCTGGCGCAGCGCTTCATCGGCTTCGCCACGATCCAGTAGGGCGGTGGTTAGTTCCAGCCGCGCCTTGAGCAGATCGATCTTGCGGATGCGCCCGCCAAGGCCCATGCGCGCGGTGATCAAAGTGACCAAGCCGCCCACAACCGGAATAACCAAGGGTACCAAAGGCCCCAACACTGCTGACAGCCCATTCGACATGTGCTCACCCCTGACATCACCACTCAACGCGCGCAGTTTGGCAAGTCGGGCCTCACCCGTAAAGCGATAGCTGCATCCGTTCGATCGGGAATTCGATGCCCTGCGCGAGCGTCATGATAGCTGGTCCCTGCGCGACAAAGCCCAGCGCTGCGTAAAACGGGACGGCGGTGCGGGTGCTGGAACAGAGCATCACGCGCACTTCTTCGGATTTTGCCACCGCAATGGCATGGGTCAGGATCGCCCGCGCAATCCCGCGCCGTAAGAGGCGGTCATCGCTCACCAGATGCCGGATATGGGCCACCCCGGCGCGATTGCGGTCATGTGTCCAGCCGCCCGCACCCACGATCTGNCCATCCAGTTTGGCCACATAATATGTGCCTGAGGCCACAAGCGCCGGTTGCGCGCGCAAAATCAGCGGCAAGGCCGTCACCAAAACCGAAGGCGGGTAATCCGCCTTGAGCAGTTTCGGGTAGCTGCGCGCCAAGAGCGCATCCACCGCCGCAAGGTCATCCGAGCGACTGACGCGGATGCTGGGATCATTCATGACGTGCCCTGCCCCTGCATTGCCAGATCAAGCGCGGCGGCACAGTGGATCAGCGTGGTGTCGAACACCGGCATGTCGACATTGTCCTGATCGAGCAGCATCCCGACCTCGGTGCAGCCAAGGATCAGGCTGTCGGCACCGTTTTCCGCAAGCCTGCCAGCGATATTCACATAAGCCTGTCGGCTTTCCTCCATGACCACGCCTTTGCACAACTCCTCATATATGATGCGATGGGTGCTGTCGCGATCCGACTGTTCGGGGACCACGGGAACAAGGTCCACCGCGCGCAGGGCGTTGGTGTAAAAACTCTGCCCCATCGTGAACGCAGTTGCCATCAGGCCCGGACGAGACTTGCCGGCCGCGACAATGGCCCCGGCGGTGGCGTCGGCAATGTGCAGCAACGGGATCGACACGCCCTGCATCATCGGCTGGACCAGCTTGTGCATGGTATTGGTGGCGAGGATCAACATCTCGGCCCTGCCGCGTTTCAAAGCGCGGGCTTCATGGTTCAAAATCTGCCCGGCTTGATCCCAATCCCCTTGTATCTGCAAGGCTTCGATCGGAGTGAAATCCAGCGAGCGGATCAACAGGTCGGGCGAATGCAACCCGCCCAACCGGACCTGCGTCAGGCGGCACAGTTCCTGATCGTAAAGCTGGGTCGAGGCAGCGGGCATACCGCCCAGAATGCCAATGGTTTTCATCGTGCGATCCCTCCCCGGATGCGCAGCGTGATGACGATGAGGCAAAGAAAAAGGCCACGCAACGCGTGGCCCTGTCTTCTGATCCGATGTCGGAAAGGCTTATTTGATTTTGCCTTCCTTATACTCGACATGCTTGCGGGCCACCGGGTCATACTTACGCACAACCATTTTTTCGGTCATGGTGCGCGCGTTCTTCTTGGTCACATAGAAGTGGCCCGTGCCTGCGGTCGAGTTCAGGCGGATCTTGATCGTCGTCGGCTTCGCCATCGTATCTCTCCTGCAACGAAAGGCGGGGCCTTTCGGGAATTTCGTATGAGCGCCCGCTAATACCGTCTTGCGCCGGGGTGTCAACCGGATTCGACGGAAAAGCTGCCTGCACCGTCAGCGATGAAATAGGCTCCCTACCAGATAGGTAATGGCCGCCGCCGCACCACCGATCAACAGGGTTTCCAGCCCGGCCCCCAGAAAGGCCAGAAAGGTCGCAAGCGCAGCCTTCTGCGGTTTGGGATCGACCCCGCCCAGCCCGTATTCGCCTTCCATCATCAACTCGACCGAGGCCTCGCGATTGGCGGTGATGGCCGGGGCGCCTCCTCCAGCACGCGCCCACTTAGGCCCTTGCGGCGCAGGATTTCGCGGACTTCGGCGATTTCGCCTTCAGGGTAGTCGCGGATATGGCGTTCTTCGACGGCGCGCAGGCGGGCGGCGTTGTCGGCATCGCATTGGTGGCAGAATAATTGCCGACAGCCCTCGAAAACCCATCTGCCAGCACATTGGCGATGCCCAAAGCCACAATGACAAACGGCGACAAGCCTGCGCCCGGAACACCTGCGACGATGGCAAAGGTGGTGACCGATCCGTCGATGCCGCCATAGACCACATCGCGCAGGACACCGCGGCCTTCAGGGTCGGCAATGCGGGCGGCCATCTCCTCGGGGCTGTGGCCGTGGTCTGACATCTCAGCGCTCCTTATCCGCGCCTCCGGTCACAAGACCGGCCAACGCCCGCCCGATCACGGCGCGAGTGCGGGGTTTGCGCGCCTGTGAAAAGGGCAGCGGGCGGCACAGCTCAATCGCGGCGAGGCCAACGCGCACGGTCAGCGCCCCATTGATCAGCCCTTCGCCAAAACGGCGCGACAGCTTGGCCAGAACCGTGGCACCCAGCACGGGTTCCAGCAGATCATCACCCACCGCCATAGCCCCCGTAGCCGCCAGATGCAGGACCACCGCACGCGCCAAACGCAAAGCGCCCAAAGTGCCGCCGCGACCGCCGTAGATTGCTCCGATACGTCGGATCATGCGCAGCGCGCTGACGCCCGCCATCGCCACATCCACCAGACCCAGCGGCACCAGCGCCGTCACCGTCGCCACACGCCTTGCGGTTTGTTCAACCTCGGCCAGCGCCGCGCGGTCGAGCGGGTCCATCAGGCAGGCTTCGGCCAATTCGGTGAGCGCGGCATGATCGAGCGCCTCATCACGCCGTTCGCGCCAGCGGGCGCGACCCCAATCCATATCGGTACGGCCGCTATAAAGGCCCAGCACCCGGTCCAAAGCATGACGCAGGCTGGGCAGGTCTGGTGCGGCCTCGATCGTGCCGCGCAAATCACCCAAACGCCGCAAGCGCCAGATGGCGCGGGCCTCTGACATCGCAAGCAGCAGGACGACAAGGCCGAAAGCAGCGCAAAGTGCGGCAAACCCCCAGCCCAGCAGCGGCACCGACGTCACAAGGTTGACCCCGGTCTGCCACAGCCAGATCGACAGCATACTGCCAGCCAGCAGCGTGAACAACGCCCAGAACCAGCGCGACAGGACAGAGCCGCGCCGCGCGATCTGCACAGCCGCCCGCCCGGCGAGGGGTGTGTCGGGCACCGCCTCGGCTGCGGCCACGTCCAATGCGGCCTTGGCCGCGTCACCGTCGAGGTCGATGAGGATAGGGCCTTTGGTCATGCGCTACGCTCCCATTGATACCTGATATCGGGCAAGCCCTCGTCATTATCTTGCCCATCGCTGCGGGCGATTTCGACAAAGCCGTGGCGCAGATAGAAGCGCTGCGCACCGTGATTGGCCTGGAAGGTCCAGAGCGTGAGCCTTTGTGAGGCTGCCTGTGCATCCTGCAAAAGGCGCTGCCCAAGCCCCTGCCCCTGCGGGGTCACATAAAGCGACAATATCTCTTCACCCCGCCGGGCCAGAAAGCCATGCGCCACTCTGGCCGAGGTGATCACCCGCACCAACCCCTGCGCGATCATGCGGTCACAAAACGATATGGTTTCGGCGGCGCTGTGCAGCTTGGGCATCCAGTCCGTGTCGTCCTGAAAGCGCCAGAGGATATCGCCACAGGCGCCTGCATCCAGAGGTGACGCATCACGGATAGACGGGGTCATAGCCTGTCCCCCAGCAGAAATTCCGCCGCACGGTCCAGCCGGATATGTGGTGGCCCGTCGCCCGGCGCAAGCGATAGGGGCGCGGGCGCAAAGGCAAGCGGCGCAATCTCTGGCCAGTCCGTGCCGGATTTCAGCAGACGCGCTGGATCGGTGGGCAGTTCCCCCGGATGATAGGCGACAGGACGGTCACACCCGATCCGCCGGCCCTGGATAAACCCCAACTCCACCCCATCCTGCATCCGCGTCGTTTCGGTCGTGCTGCGCAGGGCCGCGAGCGCCAGCGCCTCAGTCCGGGCGCCGGAAAAGGCGGCGCGGTCGCGGGCCTGACGGGTGAGCACCTGCATCAAAGTAGCGAGCTTGTCATGCTGGCTGTGATGCAGATGGTCGGCCTTGGTCGCGGCAAACAGGATGCGATCCACCCGCCGCCGCCCCAATAGCCGGCTGAGCCGCGCGCTGCGTCCGGGACGAAACGCGCCCAGCACGCCCGCCATCGCGGTTTCGACATCGGCCAACGCCGCGGGCCCCTTGGCCAGCGCGCCCAGCGCGTCAACCAACACCACCTGCCGGTCAATCCGGGCGAAATGGTCGCGAAAGAAAGGGCGGATCACCTTGCGTTTATAGGCCACGAAGCGTCGCGCCATCTCTGCGCCCAACGTGCCGCGCGCCCGGCTGTGACCCGGCGGCAGGGGCGCGAGGCTCACCACCGGAGAGCCCGCCAGATCGCCCGGCAGCAACATGCGCCCCGGCGTGCAATCGGTGTAGCCTGCGTCTTTCGCGGCGTGCAGATAGGCGGCAAATATCTCAGCCAGCGCCGCGGCCTGTGCATCATCATGCGGCGCAGAGGGGTCGATATCGGCTATCGCAGCCAGGTAGGCCTGCGCCTCATCCCGAGTAGCCAGCCGATCGAGAACCTGTGCCGACCAGTCGTCATAGCTTTGATCAAGAAGCGCCAGATCGAGCAGCCATTCACCGGGATAATCGACAATATCCAGATGCAACCGCCGCGCACCCTGCACCGCGCCCAACAGCCCACGGGGCCGCAGCCGGAAGGACAGGCGCAGTTCGGATATGCTAGCGGTCGGCTCAGGCCAATGCGGAGCATCGCCGGTCAGGGCGGCGATATTGGTTTCAAACGGGAACCGCGGCACGGTGTCGTCGGGCTGCGGGCGGAGAAACGCCGCCTCGATCCGGCCATCGCGTTCGGCGCCAAGCCCGGTCATGCGGCCACGATCCAGCAGATTGGCCACCAGCGAGGTGATGAAGACGGTCTTGCCCGCCCGCGCCAGCCCGGTCACACCCAGACGGATCACCGGGTCAAACATGCTCTCCGACAACCGCGCGCCTGCGGCTTCGACCTCGCGCGCCATGTCGTCGACCCAGTGAATGATGTTCAAATGTCTGTCCTACTTATCGTGTTGGTCCCAAGATAGGCAGCGACAGGCCCAGTCACCAGAGGGTTGCGGGAAATGCCGTGGCGCTGTAACCGCTCGGCCATGCCGCGTTATGCCCTCAAAGTCGAATATCACGGAGCGCCCTTTGCCGGGTGGCAGCGTCAGAAGGATCAGCCCTCGGTGCAGGGCGCGATCGAAGAGGCGCTGGCCCGGCTGGAGCCGCGCGCCCACACCATCGCCGCCGCCGGACGCACCGATGCTGGCGTGCATGCCACAGCACAGGTGGCCCATTGCGACATGGTCAAGGCGTGGGATCCCTTCCGCCTGTCAGAAGCGTTGAATTTCCACCTCAAGCCGCAGCCTGTCGCGATCACGGCTTGCGCGCAAGTGGCCGAGGAGTGGCATGCACGGTTTTCTGCGGTCGAGCGGCAATATCTCTTCCGCCTGCTGATGCGCCGCGCGCCTGCCACCCACGATGCCGGGCTGGTCTGGCAGATTGGGCAAGATCTGGACGCAGAGGCCATGCAAGCAGGCGCGGATCGCCTGCTGGGGCGGCATGATTTTACGACCTTCCGGAGCTCGATCTGTCAGGCAGAAAGCCCGGTCAAGACACTGGATGAGTTGAGGGTCGAGCGGGTGGAGGGCTTTTCCGGACCAGAAATCCGCTTTCACGTGCGGGCGCGCAGTTTCCTGCATAACCAGGTGCGCAGCTTTGTCGGCACGTTGGAGCGCGTCGGCGCCGGAGCGTGGAGCCCGGACGATGTCACCGCCGCGCTGGAGGCGCGCAGCCGCGCCGCCTGCGGCCCGGTCTGCCCGCCGCAGGGGCTGTATCTGGCGCGGGTCGGCTATCCGGTGGATCCTTTCGCCTAGCCCCGATCCGGCAGGGGCGGCAGGCTGCGCAGGTAAAGGATCATGGTGGCGACATCCTCCTTGGTTGTTCGCGCGAGGTAGCCGTACGGCATGGGCGGCAGCATCAGCCCGCCATCAACGCGCGCGCCATCAGTGATCATGGCGGCGATTTGCGCGTCCGAATAGGCTGCAAGCCCATCGGGATGGCTGGTCAGGTTGGACGAGACCGACACACCCCATGACCCGTGAAATTCAAACCCTCCGCGTCCCAGATCGGTTTCCAACAGCGGGCCTTTCGGCCCCAGCGGCGTGTGACATTCCATGCAATGCGCCACCGGTCCGGCCAGATAGGCGCCATAGTCCACGGTGACCCCGCGCGGCACCTCTGCCACGCTGTCGATAGGC